>DATAUF010000014.1:0-28740 GCA_036268405.1 Mycobacteriales bacterium | reverse complement strand
AGCCGCCGAACCGCCCAAGGCAGAGCCGACCTGGCCGTGCTTCAACTGTGGTGTCACCGTCCCGATGTCGGAGGACCACTGCCCGGTATGCGGTGCCGGCTTTCTCGCGCCGGCCAGTCAGGGCCACTCACTGCGGGTGCCGATCTTCGGTGATGTCGGACGCCTGGCCTCCGGGCAGAAGCTGATGCTCGGCATCTTGGTGACGCTCGGCCTGATCGTGCTCCTCGTGCTCCTCTTCACCATCGGCGGCGCGGTCTTCTAGACCTGGTGGACGCCGGCTTTCGTAGGCTCACGCTCATGCGGGTCCACGTCGTCTCCGACGTTCACGGCCGCGCCGACGCATTGGCAAGGGCGGGCGATGGCGCGGACGCGTTGATCTGTCTCGGCGACCTGGTGCTGTTCCTCGACTACGACGATGCCGGCGGCGGGATCTTCGCCGAGCTGTTCGGCGCCGACGCCGCGACCAACCTGATCGAGCTGCGCAGCCAACGACGCTTCGACGAAGCGCGCGACTTCTCACGCGGTCTGTGGGCCGAGGTCGGCGACCGGCAGGCGGTCATCGAAGGTGCGGTCCGACGTCAGTACGCCGCGCTGTTCGCGGCGATGCCCACTCCGGCGTACGTCACCTACGGCAACGTCGACATCCCGCCGTTGTGGCCCGACTACCTGCACGACGGCATCACCGTGCTCGACGGTCAGGTGATCGAGCTGGGAGGACGCACGTTCGGCTTTGTCGGCGGCGGCCTGCAGACCCCGATGCGCACGCCGTATGAGATCAGCGATGAGGACTACGCCGCCAAGGTCGCTGCGGTCGGTGCGGTCGACGTGCTGTGCTGCCACATCCCGCCCGACGTACCCGAGCTGCTCTACGACGTCGTCGCGCGCCGGATGGAACGGGGCAGCAGCGCGGTCCTCGACGCCATTCGTGACACGCAACCCGACATCGCGCTGTTCGGCCACGTGCACCAGCCGCTCGCCCAGCGGACCCGGATCGGCCGCACCGAATGCGTGAACGTCGGCCACTTCCGCGGGACCGGTACGCCGTACGCCCTCGCTTGGTGACCCCGCGTGATCGACGCCGTTCGCATAGTCTCCGGCGAGCGGCCAGCAGGGCCGCGAGGAGGTAGTCATGGCGGACGAGGCCAGCTCGAGGATCGACATCGCTGCGCAGCCGGGCGAGATCATGGCCGTGATCGCCGACCTGGAGGCCTACCCGAAGTGGTCGACCGGGATCAAGTCTGCGACTGTCGAGGACTCGACGCCCGATGGCCGGCCGGCGCGCGCGACGTTCGTGCTCGACGCGGGCGTCATCAAGGACACCTACACGCTGGCCTACGACTGGACCGGCGACGATCGCGTCGAGTGGCACCTGGTCGGTGGCGGCACGATGCTCAAGTCGCAACAGGGGTCCTACACGCTGAAGGCGTCGGGCAGCGGGACTGAGGTCACCTATCGCCTCACCGTCGAGCTGAAGGTCCCGATGCTTGGCATGTTCAAGCGCAAGGCCGAGAAAGTGATCATCGACACCGCGCTGAAAGGATTGAAGAAGCGCGTCGAGAACGGCTGATCCCCGCCACGTAACCTTGCCGGGTGCGCGTGCTGCTGTTCACCGGCAAGGGTGGTGTCGGCAAGACCACCACCTCGGCGGCGACCGCTGCCTATGCCGCCGCTCGCGGGCACAAGACGCTCGTACTCTCCACCGACCCGGCGCACTCGCTGGCTGACGCCTTCGGCATGCCGCTGGCGGATGTCCCCACGGAGATCGACACTGGCCTGTACGGCCAGCAGGTGGACGGGCAGCGGGCGTTCGAGACCAGCTGGCGCTCGATCCAGGGCTACCTCCGCGAGCTGCTCCAGCAAGGTGGGATCGCACCGCTCGAGGCCGAAGAGCTCACGGTGCTACCTGGAGCCGAAGAGGTTCTGGCGCTGCTCGAGCTGCGCAACCAGGTCGCCGGCGGCCGCTGGGACGTCGTTGTCGTCGACTGCGCCCCGACCGGGGAGACGCTGCGGTTGCTGGCGCTGCCCGAGGCCCTGCAGTGGTGGATGCAGCGGCTCTATCCGGTCGACCGCCGGGTGATGCGCTCGGTACGGCCGGTGCTGTCCCATCTCGCGGGACTGCCGCTGCCGCCGGATGAGGTGTTCGCCGCAGCCCAGCGCCTTGCCGATGAGCTGGCAGAAGTGCGGACGCTCCTCGTCGACCCGGCGTCGACCTCGGTGAGGCTCGTCCTCACGCCGGAGTCGATGGTCGTCGCCGAGGCGCGGCGGACCCTGACCGCGCTGTCGCTGTTCGGCTATCGGGTGGACGGGATCGTCGCCAACCGGATCTTCCCGGACGCTGAGTCCGACGCCTGGCGCGACGGCTGGGTGGCCCGGCAGAGCGAGCGGATGGCCGAGGTGCTCGCGTCGTTCCCGGGCGTGCCGGTCTGGAAGTCGCCGTACGCCGCGGCCGAGCCATTGGGTCTCGACGCTCTCGGTGCCTTTGCGGACTCGGCGTACGCCGCTGCCGGCGCTGACCCGCTGGAGCTCACCGCCGTCGCCGATCCGATCGCTGTCGAGCGGGTGAGCAACGATGAGTACGTCATGGCGATCGCATTGCCACACGCGGACCGTGACGAGGTGGAGCTGGTGCGCAAGGGCGACGACATCGTCGTCACAGTCGGCTCCTACCGTCGGGTGATCGCCCTGCCGAGCGTGCTGCGGCGCTGCCTGGTCGACGGCGCTGCACTGCGAGACGGAGCTCTTCGAGTCCGGTTCAGTGCTGATCCCGCGGTGTGGAGTCGCACGTGAGTGCGTCGTCGCCTGGCCCGCTTGCGGAGGAGGCCGCCCGACTCGTCGAAGCTCTCGGCGACTGGGCCCGTGGTGCAGTCGGCGACCCACTCGCCGGGGTGGGCGATGGCCCGGAGTGCCAGGTCTGTCCGGTGTGCCAGGTGCTGTCGCTGGTCCGGCGTACTCAGCCCGAGACCTTCGCGCATCTTGTCGACGCCGCGACTTCGATGATGGCCGCGTTCCGTTCCGTCGTGGACCACCACGATCACCACGGTCACGCCAACGGCGGCGTCGAGCGGATCGATCTCGAGTGAGCCTTGCGATCGGCGTGGACATCGGGGGGACGAAGCTCGCCGCCGGTGTCGTTGACGCGTCCGGCCACGTGCTCGCAACGATCCGCCGGCCCACGCCCAGCGCGGACCCGGCGCAGGTCGAGGCGCTCGTCGCCGAGCTCGTCGGAGAGCTGAGGATCGAGCACGACGCGGTGGCGGTCGGCATCGGAGCGGCCGGCTGGGTCGACGCCTCGCGGTCAACGGTGCTGTTTGCGCCGAACCTCGCCTGGCGCAACACCTCGCTGTACGACGATCTGTCCGCGCTGCTCGACCTCCCGGTGATCGTCGAGAACGACGCCAACGCCGCGGCCTGGGGCGAGTACCGGTTCGGCGCCGGGGAGCAGGATCCCGACACCGTCGTGCTGACGATCGGCACCGGCATCGGCGCAGGCCTGATCATCGACGGCAAGCTGCGCCGTGGCAGGTTCGGGATCGGCGGAGAGCCCGGCCATGTTCGGGTGGTCCCTGGCGGGCGACGTTGCGGCTGCGGCAACCGGGGCTGCCTGGAGCAGTACTGCAGCGGGAAGGCGCTCGTGCGCGCCGCCAAGGAGGTCGCTCGCGAGCGACCGGCAGACGCGGCACGGTTGCTCGAGCTGGCCGGCGGTGATGTCGAGGCGATCGACGGCCCCATCGTCACGAAGGCCGCGCATGAGGGTGACCATGCCGCGGTCGACTGCTTCTCGGAGATCGGCCGGTGGCTCGGCCAGGGACTTGCCGACCTCGCCGCGGTTCTCGACCCCGGCCGCTTCGTGATCGGTGGCGGCGTCGCCGATGCCGGCGAGCTGTTGTTGAAACCCGGGCGCGAGACCTATGCCGCGGTCCTTTCCGGACGCGGCTACCGGCCGCTCGCCGAAGTCGTTCCCGCCCGGCTCGGCGCGGATGCCGGCCTGATCGGCGCCGCCGACCTGGCGCGCCAACCATGAGCGAGGACCGAGGCGGAGCGACGGTGCCTCGCTCCAGTGAGACAGGCGCGCTGCTGCGCGTGATGTCGCTCGACGCCGGCGTGGTGCGCCGCGACCCTGCGGCAGCGTTGGCAGTGATGTCCGAGCAGCGCCCTGATCTGGTCGCGCTCACCGGTGCGCCGCGCTACCAGCGGTGGCGGTCCAAGCGCGCCGCGCTTGCCCGTCAGCTCGGATTGGTGGTTTCGACTGCCGACCGGGTCGGTGGGATGTTCGTCGCGACGTCGCTGGGCGTGGACATCAAGGAGACGTCGTTCGCCCTCTCGTCGTCCTCGGCGGGGACGAGTCCCGCGGTGATCTGTGTCGGATTCGTGGTGCGCGGTGAACGCTGGCGACTGGTGCTTGCGGCGACCGGCGGTGCGGCGGAGTACCCGGCGAGCGACGTACCGACCGTGGTCGTCGGAGGTGTGGGCGGCCCGAACGGGATCTCTGTGGATCGGTCCGTCACCGTGCAGTCCTGCGGCCCGGTGCCGCTCGCCAACGCAACGGCCACACTCGCGGTGCTCAGCCGCTAGGCCTGCGCATGATCGGCGCTAAGTCGGCACCGGTCGCCAGCCGGCAGTGGATAGAGCTGCCCGTACCTGGAAGATCATCTGGTGCCAGCCCGCTGCTGCATGCATCGAGGTATAGCGGCGATGCCACCAGCCGAGATCACGAACGCGCTCTTGGCGCTCAAGGTCATGTCGCCAGCGATCACGATGGACCTCGCCGTCGTAGTCGAGGCCGACCTTCCACTCGTCGTAGCCGAGATCAAGCCGTGCGACGTGCGTCCCGGAGGCCTCGAACACATCGACCTGTGCTCGTGGTCGCGGCAGACCGGCGAGCACTAGCGCCATTCGCTGGCGCGTCTCCATGACGGACTCGCTCAGAGGTTCGGCGTGATCCAGGGCTTCGCGGGCGAAGCGCACACCGCGCCAGCCGGGGTGTGCTTCGACGTATGCCGCGAGGTCATTGAGCCGGCACCCTCCGCGGTTCAGCATCGCGTCGATTCCGACAACAGCCTCGACGAGATGGCGCTGCCTGGCGAGATCGAACGCGACTCGGACCGGGGACAGGCAGGGAACGCCGCAAACGAGGACGGTGTCGCATGGTTCGACGAGGGCTGATCGCGCCCTGACGCCGGGTCGGCGTACCTGATCGTTTCGCGGGACGACGACGTCGACGGCCTCATCGCCGTGGCGGCGAACGTCGGCACCGTGCAAGAGCGCGGCTGTCGTGCCGGCGACGACACCACCGGGTGGCAGGACGAGAGCTACGGCTCGAGCCAGCACACCGATGTCGAGCGGTGCACGTGCATCGACATACACCCCGAAGAACAGTCGTCGGTAGTACGACGACTGAAGATTCCGGGAGGTCAGCCCGGCTTGTCGTGCCATCACCGCGGTGAAAGGCCCGTGGGTCAGCGATTCCGGTGGCGGCGGCACAGTGTGAGAGTGCGCGGCGCAAGCAGCACGCGCGAGCCCGTGTCCACAGACAACACCGGCGGCGCCGTCAAAGAGTCGCGAATCAACGTGTGGGAGGCCTCGGAGAGGTTGATTTGTGACCGCTTGGCGACGTCCGAAGTCAGTCGCGGTGGTAGCCGGGCACGAGCTCGAGCGCGAGCTGCTCGAGAAACAGCCCGATGTCCGTCACGATCCCGACCGCCTGCGCGCTGCCGCGGTCCGCGAGCTTCGTCACTGTCGCCGGGTTGATGTCGACCGCGATCAGCGGCACTGATGCCGGGAGCAGGTTTCCGGTCGCGATCGAGTGCAGCATCGTCGCGACCATGATTGCGAAGCCGACGCCGGGTAGCTGGGCGCGCATCGCCCGCTGTCCTTCGATCACGTCGGTGTAGACGTCGGGCAGCGGACCATCGTCGCGAACCGAACCGACGAGGACGAACGGCTTGCCGGTGTCGACCATCGCGTGCATGACGCCGCTACGCAGTGTGCCGGCATCCACGGCTTCCTTGATCGACCCGGCGGCGCGGATGCTGTTGATCGCGCGAATGTGGTGCTCGTGGCCGTGCGCGACCCCGATGCCGGCCGCAAGATCGATCCCGAGCGACGTGCCGAACAACGCCGATTCGATGTCGTGCGTGGCGAGTGCGTTGCCGCTGAACAGCACGTCGACCCAGCCGTGGCGCACCAGCTCAACCATCGGGGTGGCCGCGCCGGTGTGCACGACTGCTGGTCCGGCGACCCAGAGGATGCGGGCGCCGTCGTTCTTGACCTCGCGCATTCGCGCGGCGATCTGACGGACCAGCAGCGCCTGCGGTTTCTCGCTGGACACCGCGGAGCTCATGAACTCGAACTCGCCCTCGGCCGCACGGTTTTCGATGGCCCGGTGCTGGCGTTGCGGAAGCACGACCTTGACGCCGCCGGCGCCGACGACAATCTGCTCGCCGGCATGGACGTCGCTGACCGGCACCGTGCGTACCCGCCCGCCGCTCACGAGCAGGCCGCAGTCCATCTCGGGCTGTTCGACGGGGACCCACTGGCCGGCCAGGCGTACGACGGTCTCGAGGTTGGTGGTCGAGTAGAAGCTGTCCGGAAACACCCCATCGCTCGGGGCGGGGACGGTGACGGCTTCGCCGGGGTCCACCAGGTTGACACCGTGGACCTGCAGCCGCATCAAGATCCGGGCGAGCTTCTCCTCGGTGTCCGCGCCGACCACGATCACCGCGTGGGACTCGTCCTCGTGGGCCTTACCGAGGTCGATGCGGTCGACGGTGTAGTCGCCGCCGTAGTCGAGGACGTCGTCGAGCACGCTTGCGAGCACCCCGGAGTCCATCAGGTGACCGGTGATCTCGACCGTCTCGCTCACCATCATCTCGCCACCCTAGGCGCGACCCTGAGTCATGCGGTCAGACGACGGCGCCGTCGTCCCACCCGGAGTCCTCCGGCGGGCCTTCCTTCATGTGCCAGACCAAGGCGGCGCCGCCGCCGAGGATCCCGAGGATCCCGAGCCAGTAGAGGTCCCCGCCATCGATCCCGCTGATGAGGATCAGCAAGCCACCGACGATCGCGGCGATTGCACCGATCGTCACCGCACGGAGCTTGGGCAGCGGTGGCGGCCTCGGCGGCACGAAGTGCGCGTCCTCCGGGTCATTGACGACGTAGTCGCGGGGTCCGCTTCCGGCTTCCGCGGCGAAGCTGGCGGCGTCGAAGGTCGCGGGTTCGGTGTCCGCCCCGACGTCCTCCCTGCTCGGCCAGGTCGCGGTGTCCGACGGCGTCTGAAGCGAGGTCAGCAACTGCTGCCACGCGGCGTCGACGTCGGCGGTCGAAGCCCGGGCCGGGGACGTCGGCTCTGGCGCGCTGTCAGCTCGCTCCTGCTCGAAGAGCTCCATCGCGCGTGCGCTCTTCTCGCTGTCCACGAAGACCCGGTCGGTGTGCGTCGCCGGGAGCCGAAGCTCGAGATAGCCGCCCTGCGCTGCGGGGGTGGGCAACGCGTATGCCGCAATCCCTTCCTCGCGCAGGTTCTCAAGCAGCCCATCGGCCACTCGCGGATCCAGGTCGCCGGCCGCGACGTACCCGGCGCACCGCAGCCCGTTGTCACGGGAGCCCGACCGAGGTCCGGAGCCCGGCTCGATCATGACCGGCCGATCATGGGGTCGCCGCGGCGTGGGCGCGGGCGAACGCTACGGACTCGTCGACGATCTTCATCAGCTCGTTGTCGAGGGTGGCCACGTGGTAGCTGTCCTCGAGCCAGACGTGGCGCTTGTCGGTCGAGCCTGCGCTTTCCATCAGGTGGTTGGAGTTGGCGGGCTCGACGACGTGGTCCAGCCGACTGGTGATCACCAGCATCGGCTGGGTGAGCTTCGCGAGATCAGCGTTGGCCAGCTTCCAGAGCTCGGAGAGCTGCCAGGCGGCCTTGACCGGCAGCTTGTCGTACGCCGGCTCGATCACGCCCTCCTTCTTGATGTCGTTGGCGATCGGGGGCAGCGCTGGGACGAACCGTCGCAGCAGCGGCAGCAGCTTGGCGTCCCTGCGGGTCGTGAACAGCGAGGGGTTGACCAGCACCACACCGGCGAGGTCGGCTCCCCGCTGCTCGGCCAGCCGGATGGTCAGCGTGGCGCCCATCGAAAGGCCCATGACGAAGGTCGACGCGCAGCGCGCCCGGACCTCGTCGACGCTGGCCTCGAGTGCGCCGTACCAGTCCTGCCAGGTCACGCGGTTGGCGTCTTTCCAGCGGGTGCCGTGGCCTGGCAACAGCGGGACCCTCACGGTCAACCCCTCGGCGGCGAGCGCCTCACCCCACGGACGCATGCTGCCGGGCATGCCGGTGAGCCCGTGGCAGAGGACCGCGCCGATCGGGCCGCCATCTGCGGCGAACGGTTCGGCATCTCGAGGTGAAAACGAAGCGCTCACCCATCGATCGTCGCATGACCAGCGGGCAACCCCCACGCTCGCTAAGATCAGCAACTCAGTTCCGGGATTGCGGTAACCGATCGGGGCTGCTTAGGGTCGATACATACGGGAAGGCACCCGCCCAACGCCTGGGCTCGCCAAGGGAGGAGGCCGGACGGTGTTCTATTGGCTCCTCAAGCACGTCATCCTCGGCCCCGTCCTCAAGACCTTCTTCCGGCCCTGGGTCGAAGGTGCCGAGAACCTTCCGACCAGCGGGGGAGCGATTCTCGCGAGCAACCACCTGTCGTTCTCCGACTCGTTCTTCCTGCCGCTCGAGGTCGAGCGCCGCGTGACGTTCCTCGCCAAAGGCGACTACTTCACCGGCAAGGGCGTCAAAGGCAAGCTGACGGCGGCGTTCTTCAAGGGGATCAACCAGGTCCCGGTCGATCGCAGCGGCGGCAGGGCCAGCGAAGCTGCGCTGCGCAAGGGCGTCGAGATCCTCTCCACCGGCGACCTGCTGGGCATCTACCCGGAGGGCACCCGCTCGCCGGACGGCCGCCTCTATCGAGGCAAGACCGGAATCGCGCGGATGGCGCTCGAGGCCGGGGTCCCGGTCATCCCGGTGGCCATGATCAACACCTTCGAGATCCAGCCTCCCGGGCAGGTCATGCCGAAGGTGATGAAGGTCGGCATCAAGATCGGCAAGCCGCTGGACTTCTCCCGCTACGCCGGGATGGAGGACGACCGGTTCGTCCTGCGGTCCATCACCGACGAGATCATGTACGAGCTCATGCAGCTCTCGGGCCAGGAGTACGTCGACACCTACGCCGCGAAGGCGAAGGAAGAGATCGCCGCGGCCAGTGCCGCCGCGCACGAGGCGCTCGTCACCGAGGCTCCGTACGAGCTCGCCCGCAAGGCCTCCTAAGACACTCAGGTCGCGCCAGTGACGGTCCGGCGCGCGCTGTCCCGTGCGGTCGACGCCTACCGGCTGCTGACCCTTGTCTACGCGGCGATTCTGGTCATCGCCGACCACCATCAGTACGGGCGGCCGAGGTTGGGTTGGGTGCTGCTGGGCGTGATGGGCGCATGGTCAGGCGTCGCGACGTTCGGCTATGCCCGGATGTCGCGACGGATCCCGGTCCTGCTCGTCGCTGATGTCGGCGTCGCTGCCGGAATGGTGCTCGCGACCCTCGCGGTGCAGACCAGCGCCCGGATCGACGCCGGCGCACCCACCCTGCCGGCGGCATGGGTCGCGGCGAGCGTGATGGCCTGTGCGGTGTTCGCGGGACCGTGGGGTGGCGCGCTTGCCGGCGTGGCGGTCAGCGCCGCTGACATCGCGGAGCGGGGCGCGGTCACTGCGCACACCTTCAACGGCGTCGTACTGCTGCTGCTGGCCGGAGGCCTCGGTGGCTATCTCGTGCGGCACGCGGTTGCGGCAGAAGCATCGGTGGCGGACGCGTCGCGGAAGATTGCCGCCGTGGGGGAGCGGGAGCGACTTGCCCGCGAGATCCACGACTCGACATTGCAGGTGCTGGCGCTCATCGCACGTCGCGGGCGGGAGATCGCCGGACCGACCGGTGAGCTCGCCGAGCTTGCGGCAGCGCAGGAGAGCAGCCTGCGTGCCCTTGTCACATCAGATCCGCCCACATCCGGTGGCTCCGGCGCGGCCGACCTTCGCTCCAGGCTGATCGCGCTCGGGTCGGCTCGGGTAAGCGTCGCGACCCCGGCCGATCCTGTCGAGCTGCCTGCCGCGTTGTGTGAGGCGGTGCTTGCGGCAGTTGGGGAGGCGCTGTCCAACGTCGATCGCCACGCCGGCCCCGAGGCTCGTGCCTGGATCCTGGTCGAGTCGGCAGAGGGCGCGGTCACGATCAGCGTGAGAGACGACGGTTCCGGGATCGCGGCGGATCGTCTTGAGACTGCCAACGGGGAGGGCCGGATTGGCGTGGCGCAGAGCATCGTCGGTCGAATCCACGCCGTCGGTGGGACCGTGACGATCGACTCGCAACCTGGTCGGGGGACGGAGGTCGAGATCAATGTCCCTCGATGAGACGCCTCGCGCCGCTGATGAAGCGATTCGCGTGATGGTGGTCGACGATCATCCGATCTGGCGGGATGCCGTCGCCCGCGACCTCGAGGCCTCGGGACTGACGGTGTGCGGCGTGGCGTCGGACGTCGCTCAGGCCGTCCGAGTCGCAACCGCGACTCGCCCGGATGTCGTCGTGCTGGACCTTCACCTGCCGGACGGGTCCGGCGTAGACGTCGCCCGCCAACTCGCGTCGCTTGATCCGACCCCGAAGATCCTCGTGCTGTCGGCCAGCGGCGAGCAGCCCGACGTACTGGACGCGGTGGCGGCCGGTGCGACGGGCTACCTCGTGAAGTCCGCGAGCACCGCCGACCTCGTTGCCGCCGTGCACGCGACGGCACGCGGTGAGGCGGTCTTCACCCCTGGGCTCGCCGCGTTGCTGCTGGGGGAGTACAGCCGCTTGTCGACTGGCGGCGACCCCGCCACGCCATCCCTGACCGCGCGCGAGACCGAGATCCTCCGGCTGGTGGCCAAGGGCTACACCTACCCGCAGATCGCCGAGCGACTGGTGCTCTCGCTGCGGACAGTTCAGAACCACGTGCAGAACACACTGACCAAGCTGCAGCTGCACAACAAGGCGCAACTCGTCCGCTACGCGCTGGAGCAGGGACTGGACGCCGAGTCGGACTAGCCGCGCCGAGTTGAGTACGTAGCGATCCGGTCATCTGGATGCTGGCGAGCTTTCACTTTTGAGCCCTATGAGCGGGTACGTCGCACCGCGTCTTGCCAGCGGGCGTAGCCGGCCTCGTCCCTGGCTTCCGGCTCGAAGCGGGCATCCAGCTGCCAGGTGGCCCGTAGCTCGTCCTGCGACGACCAGACACCTGTTGCGAGCCCGGCGAGGAACGCCGCTCCGAGCGCCGTGGTCTCGGCGACCTGCGGGCGGCGTACCGGGACCTGGAGCTCCGTGGCCTGCATCTGGCAGAGCAGACCATTGGCCGACGCCCCACCGTCCACGGACAGCTCCGGGATCGCGATCCCGGCATCCCGGGTCATCACGTCGACGACGTCTCGGACCTCGTACGCGATGGCCTCCAGCGTCGCGCGGACCAGGTGGGCGCGTGTCGTTCCGCGGGTGATGCCGGTGATCGCGCCACGCGCGTCAGGGTCCCAATGCGGTGCACCGAGACCGGTCAGCGCCGGGACGAACACGACGCCGCCGCTGTCGGGCACGCTGTTCGCGATCGCCTCGGTCTCCGCGGCTGATCCGACGATCTGCAGGCCGTCGCGCAGCCATTGCACGGCAGCACCGGTGACGAAGATCGCTCCCTCGAGGGCATAGACCAGACCATCGCCGATGTCCCACGCGACGGTCGTGAGCAGGCCGGCGTCGGAGCGCACCGCGTTCGTGCCGGTGTTGACGAGGACGAACGACCCGGTCCCGTAGGTGCACTTGCTCTCGCCGTCAGCGAAGCACGCCTGCCCGAACAGCGCCGCCTGCTGGTCGCCGGCCACGCCGGCAATCGGAAGGTCCAGTCCGAGGAACGCCGCCGGGTCGGTGCGACCGAGCTCACCACTGGATCGACGTACCTCCGGCAGTGCAGTAACCGGCACGTCGAGCAGGCCGCACAGCTCCTCACTCCAAGCGCCGTCGTGCAGGTCATAGAGCAGGGTGCGGCTGGCGTTGCTCGGGTCGGTGACGTGCTCGCGGCCGGCCGTCAGCCTCGCGATGAGGTAGGAGTCGACGGTGCCGACCACGACCTCGCCGGCCACGACCCCGGCCCATGACGGGTCGTGCTCGGCCAGCCACGCAAGCTTGGTGCCGGTGAAGTAAGGGTCGAGCCGCAGGCCCGTGAGCTCGCTGACGCGGGCCTCATGACCCGCGTCGCGCAGCCGGTCGCAGATGTCGGTGGTACGGCGGTCTTGCCACACGATCGCGCGTCGCGGTGCTGCCAGCGAGCGCCTGTCCCACAGGATCGCGGTCTCGCGCTGATTGGTGATTCCGATCGCCGTCGCCGGGTCAGGTGCGGCGGCAAGCGCCACTCGACAGGCGGCGAGGGTGGCCTGCCAGATCTCCTCGGGGTTGTGCTCCACCCAGCCCGGCTGCGGAAAGTGCTGGGGGAACTCCGCATAGCCGCGCGCGCTGATCCGGCCGTCCTCGGCGACGACGAGCGCAGTGACGCCGGTCGTCCCGGCGTCGATCGCGAGCACGCTCATTCGGAGAGCATCCGCAGCTGCTCGAGCACCACGGGATCGATCAGGCCGGGTAGCAGCCGCTCCTCGTAGTTCTCGATCCCGGCCCAGCTCGCGAGCGCGGCGTCGAGATCCGGCTCGTTGTGGCCGAGTCCCGCAAGTCGCTGGCGGACTTCGTCCGCCAGGTCACCGCCGAGGGGCAGTGCCGCATCGGTATCCGGCTTCATGAAGTAGATGTCGTGCAGGTCGAGCAGCCGGATCAGCTCCCGCACCGGATCGGCGTGGTCGTCGACGCGCAGATCGGCGTAGACGTCGCTACCACCGCCGTACCCGCCATCTGGGGTGACAACGAGCAACGCGGCGCTCTGGCGTCCCCGCCGATCACCGCCCGCGTCGTCGCCGGCCGCAAGTGCGGCCAGCAGCCGTCGACTCAGCGGCGCATGCGGATCGCTTGCGGTCCAGGCCCGCTCCATCGCCGTGACGACGTCGGGCCCAGTCAGGATGTTGCCCTGGATCGCGTAGCCGTCACCCGCAACGCCGCCGGCCCAGTCGTGGCACTCGCTGCCGGTGTACGTCGCGCTGCGCCCGGCGGCATCGACGACACCGGCCTGCCGGTGCTCTCGCTGCTCGTCCGCGAGGGTCAGCGTCTCGAGGACCTCCGCCGCGCTGTGACCATTGCCGAGGAGGATGAGCCCATCGGGCCGGTAGGCGAGGTTCGCGAGTGCCTGCGTGGCGAGGGCGCCGACACCGGCACGGGCTGCGGGGACGGCGGCGCCGACCGCGAGGAACTTCGACGCCACGGCGACGCCCCACGCCGCGCCATCAGTGGCAACGATCGAGAACGTCATGCTGCCGGAGCCTAGGTGCTTGGCCATAGGCTCCGGCGTGTGCGGATCGGTGTGCTGACTGGTGGCGGCGACTGCCCGGGTCTCAACGCGGTGATCAGGGCCGCGGTTCGGAAGGGCACTGCGACGTACGGACACTCGTTCGTCGGTTTTCGTGACGGGTGGAAGGGCCCGCTCGAGGGGCTGACGATGCCCCTCGACGTCGAGACGACCCGCGGCATCCTGCCGCGCGGCGGCACCATCCTCGGCTCGTCGCGGACCAACCCGCTCAAGGTCGAAGGCGGCATCGACGCGATTCGCGCGAACCTCGCAGCGGAGAAGGTAGACGCGCTGATCGCGATCGGCGGCGAGGACACCCTCGGCGTGGCCACCGCACTAGCTGCCGCCGGCGTGACGGTGGTTGGTGTGCCCAAGACGATCGACAACGACCTCGGCGCGACGGACTACACGTTCGGCTTTGACACCGCCGTGCAGATCGCAGTGGACGCGATCGACCGCCTTCACACCACTGCGGAGTCCCACCACCGGGTTCTCATTGTCGAGGTGATGGGCCGCCACGCCGGCTGGATCGCGTTGCACTCCGGGCTTGCCGGCGGCGCCAACGTGATCCTCATTCCGGAGCGGCCGTTCGACATCGCGCAGGTGTGCGGCTACATCGAGCACCGGTTCGCGTCGCACTACGCGCCGATTGTCGTCGTTGCCGAGGGCGCGGTTCCCGCGGAAGGCACGATGGCTTTGCAGGAGCAGGGCGTGGACGCGTTCGGGCATGTCCGGCTCGGTGGCATCGGGGCGGTGCTGGAGCGGGAGATCGAGGCGCGAACCGGCAAGGAGGCACGGGCGACGGTTCTCGGTCACGTCCAGCGAGGCGGGACGCCGACGGCGTACGACCGGGTTCTGGCGACGCGTTTCGGGCTGCACGCGATCGATGCTGTCCACGAAGGCGAATCCGGCGTGATGGTCGCCTTGCGAGGGACCGACATCATCCGCGTACCGCTGGCTGAGGCGACCCGCGAGCTCAAGACCGTGTCACTCGAGCGCTACGCGGAGGTCGAGGTCTTCTTCGGGTAGCCAGGTCGGAGACCGTCAGAGCTTCTGCAGGAAGATCGCGGTGGCTGACTGGTCACCATCGGTGGCTGTGACTCTGCGTTGCCCGGGTAGGACGGCGTTGGCAACGACGCTCGTCGTGAACGTCCCGGCCGCTGTGACCCGCGCGCTGTTCTGCGGCTGGCCGGCGTAGGAGACGAAGACCCTGGTCCCGGGCGTCCAGCCCGAGCCCTGCACCCCGATGTCCGCGCCGGACGGACCCGAGGCCGGCAACAGCACGAGGACCGGACGGGTCGCAGCCGACGGAGTCGGTGTCGTCGGTGCGGTGGTGATGGCGGTCGGCAGGAGGTCAGTCGGCGTAGCTGACGGAGTGGCGCTGCGGCTTCGGTGCGGTGAGGGCGAGACGGAGAACGACGGGGTCACCGGAGCGAGGGTCGGCGCCGGACTTGATGCCAGCGGCCCGAGGGAGTGCCCTTCCTTGCTGATCGCGCCGACCGCGATGCCGAGCGCGACCGCGAGTACGAGCGCGATCACGGCGACGACCGGGGACACCGGCGGACCAGGGTCGTGGTCCTCGTCCACGGCGCGAAGCACTGCGTCATGGCTGGGCAGGGTGGCGATGGCGCGTTGGGCGATGCGCTCGATGAGAGCCTCGCGCGCATCGTCATCCATCGCGATGATCGGCAGCCCGGCCGCGAGCCGACGGCCGCGGGCCAGGGTTTCGAGCATCTCCTCGCACGCCGCGCAGTTCGCGACGTGGCGGCGCAGTGGCGCGGTGCGCGGGGCACCGAGCGTGTCCTCAGCAAGCAGACTCAGCGACACGACGTCGACCGTCGTGCGTCCGGAGTGCCCGCTGAGGTTGGGCGAGGGCTGGCCGTCGTAGATCTCGACCAGCGCGAGCCGTCCGGCGGCGGTGAGCTCGGCGGTGGTGTCCAGGCCGCGTCTCAGGGCCACGCCAACGGCTTGCGGCGGCAGGTCGTAGGCATCTCGCAGGACGACCGCGCTGCGCTCGCCCTCGCCGAGCTGAGTGAGCGCCGCACGGACCTTGGCCTCGCTCTCGGTGCCGGCCAGCATGCTGACGGCCTCGTCGTCGGCTGCTGCCGTCTTGCTGCGCGCCGAGCTCGTCATCTCGATGGCCCGGGCGAACCACCACCCCGCCAGGTCGACCACCGTCTCCGGCGCGTTGATGACGCTGTCGAGCAAGGCGAGGGCGTGGGTCTCGAGGATCTCGATCGCTTCGACCGGTGGGATCCCACGCCGGCGCAGCAGATCGTTGACCCTGTCGGCATAGACCCTGATCGCGCTGACGAAGTCGTCGGCGGAGACAAGAGCGACGACGTCGCGCGGCACGCGGCTACCTTATGGCTGCATCCACTCGACGCCGGGAGGCAACACGCGTGGCCGACATGGTCGACCTTCGCAGCGATACGGTCACGCGCCCCACTGCGGCGATGCGCGAGGCAATGGCGCACGCCGACGTGGGCGACGACGTCTACGGCGAGGATCCCTCGATCAACGCCCTCGAGGCCGAGGTCGCGGCCATGTTCGGTCACGGTGCCGCGATGTTGGTGCCGACCGGCACCATGGGCAACCTCGTGGCCCTGCGCCTGCTCTGCGGCGAGGGTGACGAGCTGATCTGCGACGCCGACGCGCACATCGTCAGCTACGAGGCCGGTGCCGCAGCGGCGCATGGCGGGATCCAGACCCGTACGCCGATCGTCCCTCGCGGGCTGCTCACGGCCGAGGTCGTCGAACCCCAGGTCCGGTCAGCCGGTTATCACGCCGTCCCGACCACCGCCGTCGCCGTCGAGCAGACGCACAACCGTGGTGGGGGAGCCATCTACCCGCTCGCCCAGCTCCAGGAGCTCCGTACGCTCGCGGACACCCACAACCTGACGTTGCACTGTGACGGCGCCCGGATCTGGAACGCCCATGTCTCCAGCGGCGTCCCGCTCGCGGACTACGGCGCGTTGTTCGACACGATGTCGGTCTGCCTCAGCAAGGGCCTTGGCGCGCCCGTCGGATCACTCGTCCTGATGCGCGATGCGGCTCTTGCCGGCCGAGCACGCGACTTCCGGCATCGGCTCGGCGGAGCGATGCGCCAAGCGGGAGTCCTCGCCGCCGCCGGCACCTATGCAGTCAGAAACCACATCGAGCGGCTGGCAGCTGACCACGCCCGAGCGAAGCGGCTGGCTGAAGGCATCGCCGAGGTCGCGCCGGAAATCACAAACCCCGCCGAGACCGAGACGAACATGGTCGTCCTCGACCTCACGCACACAATGTTCAATGCAGCAGCCCTCGCCGAGACCTGCAAGGCAGAAGGCGTCCTGGTTTCAACGGTAGGCCCGCAAAGGGTCCGCCTGTTGACGCACCTGGACGTCGACGACCAGGGAGTCGACCGCGCGTTGCAGGTCCTTGTTAAGGCGTTGACCGAGAGAGCGAAGTCTCGGTAGTTCGCGGAGCGACGTAAAGGAGCGAGCCCAACGGGCGAGACTCCCAGTCGCGGAGCGGACTAACGAAACCTCGCGCCTAGGTGTGTGTGACGACCTTGCGACCCAGCATCGGCGCGATCTCGTTGACTGCCTTGCTGAGCGCCTGCAGGTCGACGTCCACGAGCGCCTGCGGACCGTCGCAGAGCGCCGCCCCGGGCTCGGGGTGCAAGTCCACCATGATCGCGTCCGCACCCACGGCGATCGCGGCCCTCGCGAGCGGCACCACGAGCTCGCGGCGTCCTCCCGCATGCGACGGGTCGACCATGACCGGCAGGTGGGACAGCGAGTGGATGACCGGCACGGCCGAGATGTCGAGGGTGTTGCGGTAGGCGGTCTCGAAGGTCCGGATGCCCCGCTCGCACAACACGATGTCGAGGTTGCCGCGCTGCGCGATGTACTCCGCAGCCATCAGCCACTCCTCGATCGTGGCGTTGAAGCCACGCTTGAGCATGACCGGCTTGCCGGCGCTGCCGACCGCCTGGAGCAGGGCGAAGTTCTGCATGTTGCGGGTGCCGATCTGCATCATGTCGGCGTACTCGGCGACGAGCGGCACGTCCGCCGCGTCGACGACCTCCGTGACGATGGGCAGGCCGGTAGCCTCGCGTGCCTCCGCGAGAATCTTCAAGCCGTCCTCGCCGAGTCCCTGGAAGGCGTACGGCGAGGTGCGGGGCTTGTACGCACCGCCGCGCAGCAGTACTGCGCCCGCTGCCTTGGCCATCTCGGCAGCGGCGAGCGTCTGCTCGCGTGTCTCGACGGCGCACGGCCCCGCGATCAGCGTGAAGGTGTCCGGCCCGATGGGCACGCCGGCCACCTTCACGGTCGAGGTCTCCGGATGGTTCTCGCGGCTGACGAGCTTGTAGGGCGCCGAGATCCGCACGACGTCCCCGACACCCGGAAGGGCGCCGAGGCTGAGGGTCTCGAAGCGCTCGACATCACCGACGAGGCCGACGATTGTGCGGTGCACGCCGCGGCTGACGAACGCGGAGCCGCCGGCTGCCTCGACCGTCCGTACGACGGTCTCGACCTCCTCGGCTGTCGCGTCCGATGTCATGACCACCACCATCGCCTGTCCTTCCAATGACCCTGTCGTGTGAAAGGGGTTCCATCAAAAAAGCCCCGGGCGGTTTGCCCGGGGCTTGGTCGTCTGTGGAGAGCGCGCGCTACTCCACCCGACCGAGCATCAGCCCGGACCCGGTGAAATAGCCAAACCAGCGTGTCACGCGGATGATGCTACTCGAAACGCTGCACAAGCGCATCCCTTGATTTCCGGGGACCCAGCTCGACCGCGTACATCGCCGCAAGGACGAGCAGCGCACCCACCACGATGCGGGGTCCGAGGGTGTCTCCGCCCACGGTGACGCCGAAGATCCCGGCGAACACCGGTTCCATCGTGAGCACGACGGCAGCGCGGGATGGCGCGAGCTGCGCCTGTGCCCAGGTCTGGATGAAAAATGCGATCGCCGTGGCGGGAATCGCGGTGAGCAACACCGCGCCCCACACTTTGAGATCCGGGGGCGGTGCAAGCGACTCGGGTGCCGCGCAAACGATCGAGAGCACGGCGACCGTCGACAGCTGCATCACCGCCAGTGCTCCGGCGTCGTACGACGACGACCACTCACCGAGCCCGACGATGTGCAGCGCGAACAGGAACGCGCACAGCAGCGTGAGGGCCTCGCCGCCGCCGATCGAGAAGCCACGCAGCGAGATCAGTGCCAGACCGCCGGTCGCAAGCACAACCGCGATCCACGTCATGCGGCCGACCGGTCGGCGCAGCAACACCGCAGCGCAGAGCGGCGTGAAGACGACGAACAGCCCGGTGATGAAGCCGGAGATCGAAGCCCGGGTGTGTTGCAGGCCGGCGGTCTGCGCGATGTAGCCGGTGCCCAGCGCAAGGCCGAGCAGGACACCGCGTTGCCTGCCGGTGCCGTCGAGCAGGAGGACCGCGCGCGGGCGGACCGCGGCCATTGCGAGTGCGGCGATCGTGAACCGCCACGCGAGGAAGTCCATGACCGGCATGCGTGCCACAGCATCTTTCACGACGACGAACGTCGATCCCCAAACCGCTGTGACCGCGACAAGCAGCACGGTGGCGGTGGCCGGCTTGGACAGCTTCATGACCGCACGAACGCTAGCCGCGGGTTCCTGTCCCCGGGCAGGTCACGACGACTTCACGTACTGGTTGGGCCTTGCGGAGGCGCTACGGTGCCCGCGTGGAGACGGGAAGCGGACCAGGCGATGGGCGGGAGGACATGCGGACGCTTACCCAACAGGTGAGGGACGTCGTCATGACGCCGGCAGCGCTGGGCCTCGGATCGCTGGTGTTGTCGGTGATGTCGCTCCTGTCACTCGCCCCAGCTGACGACATCGCCCAGCTCGACACCTCGGACAGCCTCGGCGTTGGGCTCAACCTGCCGGGCCCGCACGCTCACCAGATCTCGGTCGGCGTCCGCTTTGCGGTCTCGGCGCTCGCCCTGTGGCTTGCCATTTCGGCTGTGCGACGGTTGTTCGGGCGACGCATCGCCACCGACGACATGGACCGGTCAGACTGGATGAACGCGATCGTCGGCGCGGGCGCACTCGTCGCGGTCGTCGCGCTGATCCTCAACGTGGTGGCGTTGGTCGGCGCGCTAGCCAACGGGTCCACGATCTACAGCGTTTACAACCACATCGGCAGCTAACGGTCGCGGAGCCCTTTGAGCAGGGCGATGTCGCGGCCCTGTCCGTCCGCGCCGCCCGGTGTCTCAACGATGACCGGTACGCCGCGCGTGGCCGGGTGGCGAAACAGCTCGGCAAACGGCTCGGTCCCGATTGAGCCCGCGCCGATGCTGGCGTGACGGTCGCGCGTGGAGCCGAGCGGGTCCTTGGAGTCGTTGGCGTGCACGAGCTTCAGCCGGCCACGACCGACGGCACGCACCAGCGCATTGAGAGTCGTCCGCACTCCGCCGGGAGTCGCGAGGTCGTGACCGGCGGCGTACGCGTGACACGTGTCGAGGCAGACGCCCAGTCGCGGGTGCGACGCGAGCGCGTCGAAGAGCGGCGCCAGGTCGTCGACGGTCGCCGCCAGCGCCTCGCCGCCGCCCGCGGTCGGCTCGATCAGCAGGTCGGGCGCGTCCGCGGCCAGCCCGTCGAGCATCGGCATCAGCAGCTCCCGCAACGCCTCGATAGCGGTGTCGCGTTGCGCGATGTCGACGGCAGATCCGGCGTGCATCACCACGCCCATGGCGCCGAACCGAGCGGCGCGCTCGACGCAGTGCCGAAGTGCCGTCGCCGACTGCTGGCGGGTCCGTGCGGTAGGCGATGCCAGGTTGATCAGGTACGGCGCGTGCACATAGACCGGCAGCTTGGCCTCCCGGCACTGTTCCGCGAACGCCGCGTCGGCGGCAGGAGTCGACTTGCCCACCGCCCAACCGCGTGGGTTGGACACGAAGATCTGGATCACTTCCGCGCCCGCGCGCCGGGCAAAGGCCAACCCGTGCGGGCTTCCGGCCATCGGGACGTGGCAGCCGACAGCTGAAGGTTTCCGCGGCGGCACCGGCTATTGCTATCGGACGACGTTGAACGACTTACCGGCGGGAGTGCCGAAATGTCGGGAAGGCGTCAGCGGCGGTAGGGCGTCAGAAGTAGTCGAGCTCGACCGACGTGCCCTTGGGCTGCATGCCGACCGGAGTCTCGCGATCGACCCGGCCCGAGCCGCCCGGTCCGGGGAAGATCTTCTGCGGGTTCGGGCTGAAGCCCGCGTCGGTGATGTCCTGCTCGGCCTGCGTGATGTTCTCGCCGACGACGTTCGGGACGGGGTAGAGATGCGGCCCCTTCGAGACGACCAGGTGCACCGTGCTGCCTTCGTGGCGAGGCGTGCCGGAGACTGGACTGGTCGCGATGACGTCGCCCGCGGGCACGGTGTTGCTGTACCGCTGGCGACCGTTCGGATCCACGAGCAGGCCCTGTGCCTGCAAGGCACTCGTCGCGTCCGCCACGCTCTGTCCAGTCACATCGGGCACGTCGACAGGCTTCGGGCCCTTGCTGATGTAGAGCACCACCTTCGAGCCCTCATCGACGAGAGTGCCGACGGCCGGGTCGGTCTTGACGAAGAAGCCCTTCGGCACGTCGGTGGCGTAGACGTGGTCGGTTGCGCTGACGCCGATGTGCAGGGCGCTGAGTGCCGCTGTCGCTGCTGCGGCGTTGTCGCCGTCCAAGGACGGCAGATTGTGGGTCGCGGGGCCGAGCGACATCCGCAGCGTCACGGTGCCGCCGTGAGTGATCCGCGCTCCGGCACCGGGCGACTCGGCAGCGACCTTGCCCTTCGGGTAGCCGATGCTGTGCACCGGCGTACCCAGCTGCACGTGCAGTCCGGCCCGCTCGAGCGCGGCTGTCGCGCTCTGTTGGCTCTTGCCGAGGATCTTGGGAGTGTGGGTGTAGCGGCCTTCGGCGAAGTACCAGCCGAGGATCGCCGCGACGATGACCGCGACGGCCACCACGGCGGTCACGATCAGGCCGCGGCGGCCGAACCGCGGGCCTCTCGGTTGCGCCGGTCCGCGATGGCTCGTCGGTCCGGCGGGTCCTGCCGGTGCACCCGACGTAGGCGAGACCGGCACGGACTGGGTGACCGCGCTCGTTGCGGCGGGCCCTGCCGGCTCGACCAGCGGTGTCGTGTGCGTGACGGGCAGGCCCGGCACCGCGGCGTGCAGTCCGAGCCGGTCACGGACGTCGACCAGCGATGCGTGCAGCTCACCCGCGTTGGCCGGCCGCTGTGCCGGGTCACGAGATGTCGCCCAGGTCACGAGCGCATCGACCTGCGGCGGGATGCCCGCCGCTCGGGTGCTCGGCGCGGGCACGTCCTCGTAGGCATGGCGGTGCAGGACGGCGTACGCGCTGTCTGCCTCGTAGGGCACGCGACCGGTGAGCAGCTCGAAGAAGACGACGCCGGCGGAGTAGACGTCGGAGCGCTCATCAGCGGTGCCGTGCTGGAACTGCTCGGGGGAGAGGTACGCCGCGGTGCCGAACAGCACGCTGCCGGTCGTCGTGACGGTTGTGCCCGCAACCGCCCGTGCGAGGCCGAAGTCGGCGACCTTCACCCGTCCGTCCGCGGTCAGCAGGACGTTCTCGGGCTTGATGTCGCGGTGGACGAGGCCCGCGGCATGCGCGGCACCGAGCGCCGCAAGCACGTGGTCCATGACGGTGAGCGCCTCACCGGGCGTGAGCATTCCGCGGTCACGCAGCACGTGGCGCAGCGTGGTCCCGGGGACGTATTCCATGACGAGGAACGGCCGGTCGCCGTCCACGCCCTGGTCGAAGACCGCGACGACGTTGGGATGCGACAGCCTCGCAGCGGCGCGCGCCTCACGCTCGAAGCGGGCGAGTGTCTCGCCTTCGCTGGTGAGGTGAGCGTGCAGGAGCTTGACGGCGACCCGGCGATCGAGGCGGGTGTCGGTCGCGAGGTAGACCGATGCCATCCCGCCGTGGGCGATGAAGGCCTCGACGGCATACCTGCCATCGAGCAGCCGACCGACCATCGGATCGCTCGGCGTTGCGTCCATCACGCTGATTCTAGGTTGAGACCTGATCTCAGAAGCTCGCACGAAGCGCCATCACGTTGGCGACGTACTGCTTGGTGGAGCGAAACATCCCGTGGTCGCGGACCGACTGCAGGCCCTGGTAGTAGCCGGCGACGGCCTGTCGCTCCGACTTCGCCTCGTGGGTGAGCACCGACAGCAGCGCGACGCCGGCGGTGACGTTGTCCTGCGCGTCGTAGAGGTCGAGATGGCGGTGGACGACGTCCGCGGACACGTACGCGCCGGTGTAGGGCATGACCTGCATCGTCCCGATCGCACCGACCGGCGACACCTCGCGCATGTTGAAGCCCGACTCCTGCCAGGCGATCGCCATGGCCAGGGAGTGGTCGAGGCCCCATCTCCCTGCCGTCGTGCGGATCATGGCGGCGACCTGGTCCCGCGACGGCTCGGCGTGGCGAGCGAGCACCCGGCGCTCGTGGGCAACGCCCGCGGTGACCTGCGCCACCGCGTGGTGAACGCGGCGAGGGATCGCGAGCCGTTCTCCGAGCACGATCACGAGCGACTTCGCCAGGTGGTTGCGGCGAGCGATCGTTGAAGGCTTGACGTGGAAGCGCGCCGCAAGGCCGTCGACGGTGTCGCCCTGGACGACCGTGTGCCAGGTGATGACGACATGAGAGCCGCGGTGGCTTGTGCCGGAGTGGGACGTGTGACGGCCGCTCGGCACCTTCAGGGTCTGGCCGGCGTAGATCAGGTCGCCGTTGCCCGGAAGGTCGTTGATCTTGACGAGATGTGCCACCGACGTGTGGTACCTGGCGGCGATGGCCGACAGCGTGTCGCCGGGATGGACCCGGATCAGCGTGATTCCCGAGGCCGAAGCGGTGACGATGGCTGCGAGCACCAGCGGGATCGCGACGGAACGTCGACGCCAGACCCGGCGCGCGGTCCCGCGGACCGGGCCGAGATCTGCCGTCGCCGGCGCGTCACGGGGCGCAGCGTGGCGCGCCCGCGGTCGACGCAACATTGGACGACGCAACATCGGTGGCTGCTCCTTGCTCGGGGAAGTCGGGCAGCGCGATTGATCACCGTAACGCTCCTGTGACTCGTGGGAGCGCTGTTACGCGTGTGACACGCCGTCTGGCACGATCTTCCCGTGCCGTCGCCCTGGACCGTTCTCGCTCTGCCGCCCCTTCCGCTCGATGTGCTCCAGATGCTGTTCGCCGATGTGCCGGCCGACCTCGTCGTTCCGGAGGAGCGCACCCCCGAAGCCGCGCGGGCGGTCGCTGCGGTCGCTGATGTCGTGCTGGGCGACTGGACCGCGGCGTTGCGGATCGATGCGGACTTCGTCGCGTCGGCATCTCGGCTGTCTTTCGTGCAGCAGCCGAGCGCCGGCGTCGACGCGATCGACGTCGACGCGTGCGCAGCGGCGGGGATCCCGGTCGCGAACGCCGGATCCGCCAACGCGGTGAGCGTCGCCGAGTGGTGCGTCGGCGCGACGTTCGCAGTGCTGCGGTCCCTCGCGTTCGGCGATCGGGAGGTTCGCGCCGGGGCCTGGCCGCAGCTCGAGCTGGCTGGACGCGGTGGTGGGGAGCTCACGGGCCGTCGGGTCGGCATCATCGGGATGGGTCGCATCGGCCGCGAGTGTGCGACTCGCTACGCAGCGCTGGGTTGCGACGTCGCCCACTGGAGCCGAACCCGCCGAGAGGCGGCTGCTTGCGGCGGCGCTCGGTGGATGGCGATCGACGACCTGCTGCGACACTCCGACGTACTCGTCGTCGTTGTTGCTCTCGCCGATGCGACGCGGGGGATGCTCGGCGCGGAACAGCTCGCGTTGTTGCCGTCTGGGGCGTACGTCGTCAACGCGGCACGTGGCGGGATCGTCGATGAGGCCGGCTTGCTCGCAGCGGTCCGGTCGGGGGCGCTGGCGGGTGCCGCACTCGACGTCTACGACGTCGAGCCACTCCCGAAGGGGTCGCCGCTGCGCGAGGAGGACCGGATCCTGCTCTCACCGCATGCCGCCGGGGCGACTCGCCAGGCGCAGACCAGGCTGGTCGAGGGAATGGTTGCCAACATCAAGCGCGCGGTGACTGGCGAGCAGGTGGTCGACGTGGTCAACGGCGTCGATCCGGTAGTTCGTCGCCGCGACTCCTAGTCGCCCATCACGCCGTCGGTGGGCGAGCTCGCCTGGGCGTGCCACCGCTTGGGGATCCGTCCGGCCGCGTGAGCCAACCGTCCGGACTCGACTGCCTTTGCCATCGCGGCGGCCATGACCGCGGGCTGACGCGCGCGGGTCACGGCTGAGGCGACGAGCACTCCGTCGCATCCCAGCTCCATCGCCAGTGCGGCGTCGCTCGCCGTACCGATTCCCGCGTCGAGGATGACCGGCACCCCGGCGCGCTCGACGATCATCGAGATGTTGTGCGGGTTGCGGATGCCCAACCCGGACCCGATCGGTGCGCCGAGCGGCATCACCGCGGCGCAGCCCGCGGCCTCGAGTCGTGCCGCGAGCACTGGGTCGTCGTTGGTGTACGGCAGGACGACGAATCCGTCGGCGACGCATCTCTCGGCGGCGTCGAGCAGCTCGATCGGGTCGGGCAGCAGCGTGTGCTCGTCGGCGATCACCTCGAGCTTCACCCAGTTGGTCTCGAGGGCCTCGCGCGCCAGCCGCGCGGTCAGCAGCGCCTCCGCGGCGGTCGCGCAGCCGGCGGTGTTGGGCAGCACCCGGATCCCGAGCCGGCGCACGACGTCGAGCACCGAGCCTGCTGCGGCCGGATCGATCCGGCGCATCGCGACCGTGGTCAGTTCGGTGCCGCTCGCGACGAGCGCGGCCTCGAGTGCTTCGAGGCTGCTCGCGCCGCCGGTGCCCATGATCAGCCGTGACGTCAACTCGATGTCTGCAATCACGAGGGAGTCGTCGGACACGTCGCTCATCCTCCTTGCACTGCGGTCAGGACCTCGACACGGTCGCCCGTTGTGAGCACCCGTTCGGTCCAGGCGTGGCGTGGTACGACCTCGTCGTTGACCGCTACGGCACAGCCGCTTTCGGAGGTCGTGAGCAGCGCGACGGCGGCGGCAACGGTCGCACCGGGCGCGATGTCGAGGTCGGTGCCGTTGAGCAGGATCGACGTCATGTCGTCACCCATGAGAACCGGCTGGGTGACACGAGCGCGCGCAGTGGGTCGTCTGATGGAACATCCGTGACGATGTCGGCGACCAGGTCGGCGGTGACAGGCGTCAGCAGTACCCCGTTGCGGTAGTGCCCCGTGGCGAGCACCAGGTTGTTGACCGCCGAACGTCCGATCACTGGGCGGTTGTCCGGGGAGCCGGGACGCAACGCGGCGATCGACTCGACCAGCTCGAGCTCGTCGATTCCGGGGAAGATCGCGCGTGCGTCGCGGAGCAGCTCCCGCACCGCGCCGGCCCGCACCGTGGTGTCGAAGCCACGCTCCTCAACCGTCGCACCGACGACCAGCTCGCCGTCGACACGGGGGACGAGATAGATCTCGTGGCCGTTGACGAAGCCGCGCAGGCTGTGTCGTGGCAACTCGGCGCGACCCGCGCCACGCAGCCGCAGGATCTCGCCCTTGACCGGGCGCACCGCGGGCTGTGCCACCTCGGGGAGGCCGTCGATCGTCGACGACCACGGGCCGGCCGCGAGGACAACCGTGCCGGCGGTGATTCGGCGTCCAGGGTTGACCCGGACGCCGTGAGCCACTCCGTCAGTCACGTCGATCGCGACGACGCGCTCGGCGATGACGGGGACGTCGGCGGCGGCGAGGGCGGAGAGCAGTGCGCCGGCGAGGCGGCGGTTGTCGACGGAGTGATCGCTTGCCGCGAGCAGCCCGCATCGGGTGTCGGGAGTGACCCCCGGCTCGAGGGCGCGACATTCTCGCGACGTCAGCAGGGTCGCGTCGAGACCGAGCGAGATCTGGAAGTCGTGGAGCTCGTTGAGCATCGCGCGATCGCCTGCATCGGTGGCGACGAGCAGCGTTCCTTCGCGACGCAGCCCGACCGGCTGACCGGTCGCGGCCTCCAGCTCCGCCACGAACTCGGGATAGCGGCGCAGCGACTCCAACGCCAAGGCGAGCAGCGGCTCCTCGCCGTACCTCGCCTCCGTCACCGGCGCGAGCATTCCGGCGGCCGCATGTGACGCCGCGCTGGCCGGTGCCGGGTCGACGACCGCCACGCTGACGCCGCGCGATGCCAGCCGCCATGCGGAGGCCAGGCCGATCAGCCCGCCACCCACGACGACGACGTCGTACGACCTGTCGTTCAAGCGGTTCGACTCCCTTTGCCGGCATTACCCGGATCAGGTTCAACGGTCGACGGCGGTTGCCGTCCTCTCAGCCTGAGGTCGCTGACCTCTGCGGCTCCCGTGCACCTCCCAAGGTACGCCCGTAGGGTCATGGAAGAGCGCCGACGAAGTCGGCTGGACATGGGTGGAGGGTGGGGTGGCGGACGGGGACCTCGCGGACTTGAGCGCGGAGTGGCTGAACATGGGCGCGCTCGCGGAGCGACTCGATGAGCTCCCTAGCCGGATCAGGGACATGGTCCGAGAGCGCCGGCTGCTCTTCGTCGACGTCGGTGAGCCGCCGGTGGCAAGCGTCCCGGTGGAGTTCGTGCATGACGGCCACCTGATCAAGGGGCTCTCTGGGGCGCTCACCGTCCTCACCGACGCCGGCTACAAACCGGCAGAAGCGGTGCGATGGCTGCTGACGGACAACGACGCGCTGCCCGGTCGTCCGGTCGACCTGATGGCGGCAGGTCGCCACACCGCCGTCAAGCGCCTCGCGCTGACGCTTGCCTTTTGATTGCTCGGAATCTGAGTAGATGAATGGTGTCGATCGGCGGGTGAGGCTCGCCGACGCGAGGCTCTATCTGTGCGTCGACGGCAGACGTGACCGAGGTGATCTCGTCGACTTCCTCGACGCCGCGTTGTCCGGCGGAGTCGACATCGTGCAGCTGCGTGAGAAGGGCCTCGAGGCCCGCGTGGAGCTCGCGCTGTGCGAGGTCTTCGCCGACGCGGCCCGACGGCACGGTGCTCTCTTCGCCGTCAACGACCGAGCGGACATCGCTCGGATCGCCGGTGCCGACGTGCTGCATGTCGGGCAGGGCGATCTGCCGGTCGAGGTGGCGCGGGGGATCGTCGGCGACGACGTCGTGATCGGGTTGTCATCGCACTCGGAGACCGAGGCTTCCGTCGCGGCATCGGCCGCCGGCGTGGACTACTTCTGCGTCGGTCCGACCTGGCCGACGCCGACAAAGCCCGGCCGGGCGGCCCCCGGCTTGGCCCTCGTCCGGTTCGCCGCGTCGTTGCCAACCGAGCGCCCGTGGTTTGCGATCGGTGGCATCGACGCCATCACGCTGACCGACGTCGTCGATGCCGGCGCGCGACGGGTCGTCGTCGTACGTGCCATCTCCGAGGCCGACGACCCGTATGCCGCCGCGCAGGAGCTGTCGCAGCGGATCCGCGGCGCATGACCTACCTGCTCGTGATGGCGGGCTGCGCTGTCGTCACGTTGCCGCTCGAGCTCGTCCTGCGCGCTCGGGTCTATGCGAGATGGCGAAAGCTGCTGCTGACGCTGCTGCCCGTGGTGGCCGTGTTCGTGACGTGGGACGTGCTGTCGATTCACGCGGGGTTCTGGCGGTACCGCGACCTCACTGGCGCGCGGATCGGCGACCTGCCGATCGAGGAGCTCGTGTTCTTCCTCGTCGTACCGACCTGCTCACTGCTCACCTTCGAAGCAGTACGGCGACTTCGGCCCGCGTGGTTCGGCGGCGAGGAGTCGTGACCTACACAGTCGCAGCGCTGATCGGCGTGGCGTTCGCGGTTCTGCTCGACCTGGCGGTGCTGCGCACGAACCTGTTGCGGCACAAGGGATTCTGGGCTTCGTACGTGATCATCGTCTGCTTCCAGCTGCTGGTGAACGGGATCCTCACTGGCAAGCGGCTCGTCGTGTACTCGCCGCATGCCGTGCTCGGTGGGGCGACGCCGCACCTGTTCGGTGACTGGCGAATCGCCGACGCACCCGTCGAGGATCTTTTGTTCGGGTTCTCGCTCGTCGTGCAGACCCTCGCCTGGTGGGTCTGGTGGGGCCGCCGCCTCGACAAGATGAGGGAATGCACGCCGACCGGTTGACCGCTCAGCTGCTGAGCGGTCCGAAAGCCAAGACGCCGGAAGAGGTCGTGGCTCGGCTGCTGGCCGTGCAGGGTCAGGACCCGCGCGGTTTCCGGCTCTCCGTGCGGTCGCGGAC
>DATAUF010000013.1:0-6431 GCA_036268405.1 Mycobacteriales bacterium | reverse complement strand
CCGGCTGCTGCTCAACGGCGGCGGCATCACCGGCGCCGGCTCGACCGGAGGGGCGAGCACACCGGGGTACGCGATCCTGCCGATGCAGTTCGTCAACACGCCCAACAGCGGCAACGCCCACCTCGGCAGCGCATACGACGGCGGCTGGGAGGGCTACCTGCAGAAGACGCTGCAGCAGCTCCGTGGCCTGCACCCGCTGGACCCGTTCACGTCAGTGATCACGGACAAGTGGTGCGGCGGCGGCCCAGCCGACTGCTCGAAGGCGATCGGCGCTGCCCTGACCAACGTCTACAACACGCTGAAGCGGGAGAACGGCACGGCCGACGTCGCGAAGTGGAAGCTCGACAGTGCGCTGCTGGCGGACCGCAAGTCCACCGGCAACTCACACGAGTCGATGCCGCAGTACGACGGGATCAGCTTCCGTCCGCTCGGCATCGTCGGGCAGCCGCTGATCAACTGGCAGAACCGACCGACCTTCCAGCAGGTCGTCCAGTTCCCGGCTCATCGCGGGTAACTGCGCGATGTCTAGCGCGGACTGATCGCGAAGATCTCGAGCTCGTCCGGGACACCCTTGGCGCGGACCAGTGAGAAGGCGCGCTTGCGTCGGGTCAGCACTCGTTCGGGATCCAGCTGGGCCACAGCTGATTGTGAGGCAAGGATCTCGCTCGCGGTGGCCTTCTGCGCGACGCGCGCCGCGATGTTGACGTCGACTCCCAGGTAGTCACCGCCGAGGCGGCGCGGATTTCCGGTGTGCATCCCGGCCCGAATCCGCGGCCGGTAGCTGCCGACTTTGACCGACTTGAGGTTTTCGGTCGCCTCGACGAGCGCATCGAACGCACCCTGCGGCGACGAGAAGATCGCCATCATCCCGTCGCCCAACCGCTTCACCACCACGCCGCCGTTGCGTTCGACAGGTGGCTCGATCGCACCCGCGACCTCGCGCAGCAACCGGAGCGCATCGTCGTCTCCGGCCTCGAGCGCCCAGTCCGAGAACTTGACCAGATCGGTGAAGACCACAGTCACCTGTTGCTCGCCGAAGTCCTGCCCTCGCGCCTCGAGCACCGACTGCCAGACCTGCAACGCACCGCGCCCGATCTCTCGCATCACGCCTGGTCGCTTCTCGGTGATTTCAGTCCACTGCCGGTTCGCGGTCGCGAGGTGACCGAACCGCGCCGTCGACAACGGGTCGCCGAAGTCCTCGTCGCCAGGCAGGTACTCGCGGAGCCGGCGTACCACCGCCAGCAGGGCGGGGTTCTTGTCGATCACGCGTATGCCGCGGCGTGCAACCCGACGCGCCGGGACCTCCGACTCGCTCACGAGACGTACCAACCCATTCATCAATGATGCCCGCGATAGCGTTTGCGTCGTGTCAGAGGCGGGCGAAACCAGCGCACAGACCCGGCCCCGACGAAGCCGGAGGCGCGTTGCGCTCCTCGTGGGCGGCGCGGCCCTGCTCATCGCCGCGATCGGCTACACGCTCAACGCGCTGGTCGGCATCGACACCAACCTGTTGTGGTTCCGTGCGATCGGCCACGAGTCGGCGTACACCCGCCGGTTCTGGACCCAAGCTTTGTTGTTCGCGACGTTCGCCGCATTGATGGCAGCGGCCACCGGCCACACCCTTGTGGTCGTGGTCCGGCAGCGTCCCGACTTCAACCCCGACCCAACCCGCCAGCGCTGGCGCTACGTCTACAGCCGCCTCGAGCGGCGACTACGCAAGGGCTTGTTCGCGGTCATCGTCGTCGTCCTCGCGGTGCAGACCGGCTCGGCCGCGGCGAGCGGCTGGCAGACCTGGTTGCTGTGGCGAAACGCCGTGCCGTTCCACACCAAGGACCCGCAGTTCCACCGCGACATCTCCTACTTCCTGTTCACCTTCCCGCTGCACCGGATGGTGCTGACGCTGCTGTTCCGGATCGTCGGGACGGCGATCGTCACACTGCTGGTCGTCGGCTACGCGTACGGCGCGGTGCGGCTGCGCGGGAAGGGCCCGCGCCTGACCCGCTCGCTACAGATCCACCTGTCGGTGCTGTTGGCGATCTACCTCGGCCTGAAGGCATTCGCCTACTGGTTGGACCGGCTCGCCACCGCGACGTCGAACCGGGGCGTCGTGACCGGGCCGTCGTACACCGATATCCATGCCGTCATCCCGGGCAAGCTCGCGCTCGTCATCGTCGCCGCGATCTGCGCAGTCGTGATGTTCGCGAACATCGCGGTGCAGAGCAACCGGCTGCTCGTTGGGACGATCGGCGTGATGGCCGGCTGTGCGCTGGTCGGCGGGATTATCGTTCCGCGACTCGTGCAGCAGTTCTGGGACAAGCCCAGCGCGTCGACGGTCGAGGCGAAGTACATCGGCCGCAACATCGCCGGCACCCGGACCGCCTTCGGTCTCAACGACGATGTTGCCGTCTCGAGCCTGCCGGGAAGTACGGCGGTCACCGGCAAGGCGCTGCTCGCACAGGCGAAGGCTGACGCGCAGATCCGGCTCCTCGACCCGAATCGCGTCTCGCCGACGTTTACGGTGCTTCAGCAGCAGAGGTCGTTCTACGGCTTCAAGTCGACACTCGATGTCGACCACTACGCCGTCGCAGGCCGCGACCAGGACGTCGAGATCGCGCTCCGCGAGCTCAACCTGTCGGGTCTGCCGAAGTCGCAGCAGTCCTGGACCAACCAGCACCTCGTCTACACCCACGGGTACGGCGTGGTCGCCGCACCAACCGACGCCGTCCACAACGGTCAGCCCCAGTTCGTCGCCGGCGACGTGCCACAACGCGGCTTGTTGCCGGTCACCCAGCCACGGATCTACTACGGGCAGAGCTCGCCGTCGTACTCGATAGTGGGCGGTTCCGGCAAGGGCCGCGAGATCGACCGACCGAGCACCTCGGGGTCGGGCGACGTCACGACGACGCACACCGGCGGCGGGGGGGTTCCGATCGGGACCTTCTTCCACCGGCTCCTCTACGCCTGGAAGCTGGGCAGCTCGAGCATCTTGTTCTCGAGCGAGATCCACTCGGACTCGCAGCTGCTCTACAACCGCAACCCGCGTGCACGGGTCGCCGCCGTCGCACCGTGGCTGACCCTCGATGGCGACACCTATCCCGTCGTGGTCGACGGCCAGGTGGACTGGGTCGTCGATGGCTACACGACCTCGAACAACTACCCGTACTCGCAGCAGGTCAACTTGCGGTCCGCGACGTCGACGACACTGACCAAGAGTGGCTCGTCGGTGATCCAGCCGAACACGTCGGTCAACTACATGCGCAACTCAGTGAAGGCGGTCGTCAACGCCTACAGCGGTGCCGTCACCCTCTACGCCTGGAACCAGTCGTCGAACCGTGACCCGGTGCTCGCGACGTGGGAGAAGGCGTTCCCGGGGCTGGTGAAGTCACAGGACCAGATCCCGGCGGCGCTGCTTCCCCACCTGCGTTACCCGACGGACCTGTTCAACGTGCAGCGCAGCCTGCTGGCGCGCTACCACGTCACCAACCCGCACCAGTTCTACAGCGGCAGCGACTTCTGGAAGGTGCCGAACGACCCGACGGTTCCTAACGGGACCACGACGAACGCCCTCGGCAAGAAGGTCAGCACGCCGGCGCCGCCGCAGCCGTCGGCGTACTTCACGATGTCAGCGACGGGCAACGCGCCGCCGCCGCCGCCGAGCCTTGTCTCGCCGTTGGACTCGCGCATTCCCACCTACTCACTGTCGTCGCCGCTCGTGACGTTGAACCGGCGCAACCTCGCGGCGTTCCTGTCGGTCGACGCAGAGCCTGGCCCGAACTACGGCCACTTCACGTTGCTCGAGCTGCCGTCGACTGCCATCGTCGACGCGCCCTCGCAGATCCAGAACGCCATCGAGTCGACGCCCCGCATCGCAACCGCTCTGAGCCTCGAGCGCAGCGGCAACTCGAAGGTCGTGCTCGGCAACCTGCTCGCGCTTCCGCTCGCAGGACAGATCCTCTACGTCGAGCCGATCTACACCCAGTCGACTGGTGGCAGCCCGTTCCCGATCCTGCGCCATGTGGCTGCGGTCTATGGCAACGGACCGGTCGGATTCGGCTCGACGTTGGACGAAGCGCTGAGTCAGGCGTTCGGCATCGCGCCGACCCCGGCGCCGACCGCGACTACCCCTGCCACGACCAACCCAGGTTGACCGCTGCACTGACGATCAGCCCGACGACCAGCAACGCACCGGCGCGACGGACATGCAGGAAGGCGATCGCGGCGTACCACAGCGGCCAGATCGGATAGTGCTTCGGCGGCTCGTCGGGCGGTGGCGCGAGGATCGCCTTCCACACCTCGAACAGCCGCGGCAGCGCAAGCACGACGATCACAGTCGGCCACGGCAGTGCCTTCACCGCAACGCCGACCCCGGTCGTGACATAGAACGCGGCCATCAGGGCGAGCGTCACTCGCTTCGCTCGTTGCTCGCCGAGGATCACCGGAAGAGTTCTCGTGCCTGCGGGCTCGTCGTACGGGATCTTGTCGACGTGCTTGCCCATCAACACAGTGGTGCACAGCAGCCCGTACGGGACACTCGCGACGATGACCTGCCACGGCAGGTGTCCGGTCGCGGCGAGGTACGTGCCGCCGACCATCAGCGGCCCCCAAACCACGAGAACATCGGGCTCGCCGAGACCGCGCTTCTTCAGCCGCAACGGCGGAGCGGTGTAGGCGACGGACAGGATGATGCCGGCGGTGGCGAATGCGACAACCTGCCACCCGCGCCGGTCCAGCAGAACGGCCGCGATCACCAGGTCGCCGATCGTCGTCGCGGCGATCGCCGCGTAGAGCTGGCGAGCGGTAACCAGGTTCGACAGCAGTGGGTGCGGTGCGTAGAGCGCGCGCGGATAGTTCGCGCCGTCGGTTCCGGCATTCGTGTCGAACAGGTCGTTGGTCAGGTTGTTGTTCAGATGCGCCAGCACGATGCCCGCGATCGCGAGGAGCAGGTCGAGGGTGTCGAAGCCAGGTGCGCGCACGGCCAACAGGCCGCCGACGAGACCGGCGAACAGCGTCATCGGCAGCACTGCGGCGCGGGTCACGACGATCCAGCGGGTGATGCCGTCGATGTCGTTGCCCGCAGCCGGCGGCGGGTTGGTGGTGGAGATCGCGTAGAGCCACGACCGAGGTCCGTGCCCGCTCGTCGGCGGCGCAGCGAGTTCTCTGACTGCCTGCCCGGTCGCCGCCACGACCGAAGCCTCGCACGCCCTCGGGGTCCGTGAAAGAGTGGCGCGATGCAGTACAAGGACAAAGTCGCCGTCGTTACTGGCGCGGGGTCAGGCATCGGTCGCGCCCTCGCCGTCGAGCTCGCCTCACGCGGGGCACGGCTGGCGATCTCCGACGTCAACGATGACACCCTCGCCGAGACAGTTTCGCTCTGCGAGAAGGCGGGCGGTGAAGGCCACAAGTACCTGCTCGATGTCGCCGACCGGCAGGCCGTGCTCGCGCACGCCGACGAGGTCATGCGTGATCTCGGCCAGGTGAACCTGGTGGTCAACAACGCCGGCGTCGCCCTGATGGCGACCGTCGAGGACATGAGCTGGGAAGACTTCGACTGGCTCATGGGCATCAACTTCTGGGGCGTCATGCATGGCACGAAGGCGTTCCTGCCACACCTGATCGCGTCCGGTGAAGGCCACCTGGTCAACATCTCGAGCGTCTTCGGATTCATCGGCGTTCCGTCACAAAGCGCCTACAACGCGGCGAAGTTCGCGGTACGAGGCTTCACCGAGGCACTGCGCCAGGAGATGCTCGTCGCCGGGCATCCGGTCGGCGTCAGCTGCGTGCACCCCGGCGGCATCAAGACCAACATCGCCCGCGACGCCCGGTCGGCCAAGGACATGGGCGACCGCGCGGAGCGCAACAAGGACTTCGAGCGCGCCGCGCGCACCACCCCTGAGAAGGCAGCGCAGATCATCCTGCGCGGCGTCGATCGCAAGAAGCCGCGCATCCTGGTCGGGCCGGACGCATACCTCTTCGACGCGATTCCCCGGGTCACCGGCTCCGGCTACCAGCGGGCCGGCGCGGCGATCGCGAAGCGCGTCACCTCCCGGCTGGGCGTCGAGCTCTAGCCGCTCCCGGCAACGCCCACGCAGGCGGGCCCGCTGTCGACGAACGACGCCCGGTAGGTGGCGAGCGGTCGTACATCGAAGCCAATCGCGGGCACCAGTCGGCAGCCCTTGAGGCGATGGCCGATCCGGATCGATACCGCACCGGCGCCGTTGACGGTCTCGCTGGCGACCCGCCACGAGTGATGGGGCTGCAACCTGCGGATCAGCGGACGTGCACATCCCTGAGCCGGGCAGTAGAGAAACGTCACCGGCTGGGCAAGATCGTCCACGAAGGACAGGATCTGGTCGCCCCCGACGCCGGTGAGGTCACCCCCGGAGCACCCAGTCAGCGCACCTGTCGCGAGGACCGCGATGAGGATTGCGATT
>DATAUF010000012.1:0-4160 GCA_036268405.1 Mycobacteriales bacterium | reverse complement strand
CGCAACATCGCGTACGCCGTGAAGAGCCCCGATGTGCGGATCATCGACGTGATCCCGGGCAAGTCGGCGATCGGTATCGAGATCCCCAACACCGACCGCGAGACGGTCAGCCTCGGCGACGTGCTCCGCGCGCCGATCGTCACGCGCGATCACCACCCGCTCGTCGTCGCGCTCGGCAAGGACGTCGAGGGCCGGTTCATCGCGGCGAACCTCGCGAAGATGCCGCACATGCTGATCGCCGGTGCGACCGGGGCCGGCAAGAGCACCTGCATCAACGCGCTGATCACGTCGGTCCTCGTGCGCTCGACTCCGGACGAGGTCCGGCTCGTGCTGATCGACCCGAAGCGGGTCGAGCTCTCGACCTACCAGGGCATCCCGCACCTGATCACGCCGATCATCACCAACCCCAAGAAGGCCGCTGAGGCACTGGCCTGGGTGGTGCGGGAGATGGAGCTTCGCTATGACGATATGGAGTCGGCGGGGGTCCGTCACATCGACGACTTCAACGCCAAGGTCCGCGGTGGCAAGCTGATACCGCCGCCCGGTAGCGAGCGCACCTACACCGCGTATCCGTATCTCCTCGTGATCGTCGACGAGCTCGCCGACCTGATGATGGTCGCGCCGCGCGACGTAGAGGACTCGGTGGTCCGGATCACTCAGCTCGCGCGGGCCGCCGGGATCCACCTCGTGCTCGCGACCCAGCGGCCCAGCGTCGACGTCGTGACCGGCCTGATCAAGGCCAACGTCCCGAGCCGGCTCGCGTTCGCCACCGCAAGCCTCACCGACTCCCGGGTCATCCTCGACCAGCCGGGCGCCGAGAAGCTGGTCGGCGGCGGTGATGCGCTCTTCCTGCCGATGGGGGAGAGCAAGCCGATGCGCCTGCAGGGCGCCTACGTCTCCGACTCCGAGATCGAAGCGGTCGTCGCGCACTGCAAGAAGCAGATGGCGCCGGTCTACCGCGAGGACATCCTGGTCGACGCTGCAGCCCGGCGAGAGGTGGACAGCGACGTCGGTGACGATCTCGACCTGCTGTGCCAGGCGATCGAGCTGGTGGTGACGACACAGTTCGGCTCGACGTCGATGCTGCAGCGCAAGCTGCGAGTCGGGTTCGCGAAGGCCGGACGGTTGATGGACCTCATGGAGAGCCGAGGTGTCGTCGGGCCGAGCGAGGGCTCGAAGGCGCGCGACGTACTCGTCCAGGGCGACGAGCTCGACAGCATCCTCGTGACCTTGCGTGGCGGGGTTTAGCGAGGCCTAATTGGTGCCCTTTGCCTCGGGTTTGCAACGGTTCTAGACTCGTGGGGGGTCACACACCAGCGAAGGCCGGTCTTTCGTGTCAGTCGGCGAAACACTTTCCCACGCCCGACAGAGCGTGGGGCTATCGCTCGATGACGTGAGCGCGGACACCAGGATCCGCGCCTCGGTCATCGCGGCGATCGAAAACGACGACTACGGTCCGTGCGGCGGCAGCGTCTACGCCCGCGGCCATCTGCGCAGCATCGCGCGTGTCGTCGGCATCGACGCCGACCCGCTCGTCGCCGAGTTCGACGCCTCGCACCAGGTGGATCTGCCCCCGGTGTCCGCGACGGTCGCCCCGCAGCCGACCGATCCGGACCTGCTCGCCCGGACGTATCGGGGCCGCCCCAGCTGGACGGCCGCGATGGTGGTCGCCCTTGCGGCGATCTGTGTGTTCGCCTTCGTCGGCCTTTTCCTGAGCAACTCCGGTGGCGGCAAATCGCCGCAGCGCACGACCGCGCTGAACAACGGGGGCGGCCAGACCTCGCCGCCGCCCTCGCCTCCACCAACGACGGTCGCCGAGGTGCCGGCGACGAAGGCGACCCTGCTGGTCCGTGCGGTGACCGGGACGAGCTGGCTTCAGGTCACGCGCCACAACGGCGACGTCCTTTTCTCGCAGAACGTGTACCCCGGGCATTCCAAGGTCTTCTCTGCCAAAGGCGGGTTGAGTTTCATCATCGGCAACGCTCCCGCGGTCGACGTGGTCGTCAACGGCCACGACGTCGGCAGCCCGACGTCGCAGGGAAGCGTCGCTCGCGGAACCGTGACACCGGGTGCGGACACGATCCAGCAGGCCTGAGGTCGCCACTAGGCTGGCCGGGTGTCCCGGTCGGTTGCTCTCGTCACCTTGGGCTGCGGCCGTAACGAGGTCGACTCCGAGGAGCTTGCCGCTCGCCTTGAGCAAGGCGGCTGGGAGCTGACCGACGACGCGGACTCCGCCGACGCAGTCCTCGTCAACACCTGCGGCTTCATCGAGGCCGCCAAGCGCGACAGCATCGACACCCTGCTCGATGCGGCCGACGGCGGTCGTCCCGTTGTCGCGGTGGGATGCCTCGCCGAGCGGTACGGCGAAGGGCTTGCCCGCGAGCTGCCCGAGGTCGCGGTGCTCGGCTTCGACGACTACGTCTCGATCGCCGAGCGGCTCGACGATGTCGTCGCCGGTCGGTCTCGGTCGGCACACGTGCCTCGCGACCGGCGCCAGCTGCTTCCGCTATCTCCGGTTGAGCGTCCCGCCTCCACGGCTGATATCGGGATCCCGGGCCACGCCGGCGGGCCGCACGTCATGCGCCGTCGGCTGTCGGGGGACCCGGTCGCGCCGCTCAAGCTCGCATCGGGCTGTGACCGCCGGTGCGCCTTCTGTGCGATCCCGTCATTCCGTGGCGCCTTCGTCTCCCGCCCGCCGGACGACATCGTTGCCGAAGCCACGTGGCTGGCCGCCCGCGGCGTCAGCGAGCTACTGCTCGTCAGCGAGAACTCCACGTCGTACGGCAAAGATCTCGGCGACCTCCAGGCGTTGGAGCGGTTGCTGCCGCGACTTGCCGAGGTGCCGGGTGTGGTGCGGGTCCGGGTGTCCTACCTGCAGCCCGCGGAGGTCCGGCCGACACTGCTCGACGCAATCACGCGGACGCCCGGGGTCGCGGCGTACTTCGACGTGTCGTTCCAGCACTCGAGCGAGGACCTGTTGCGACGGATGCGTCGCTTCGGTGGGACCGACCGCTTCCTCGAGCTCGTCGCGTCGATTCGCGAACGGGCTCCCGAGGCCGGGATCCGCAGCAACTTCATCGTGGGGTTCCCGGGGGAGACGGCAGCCGACGTCGACGAGCTGTCCGGCTTCTTGACAGCGGCACGACTCGACGCGGTAGGAGTGTTCGGCTACTCCGACGAGGACGGGACCGAGGCGGCGGGCCTGCCGGACAAGGTGGACGACGCGGAGATCGCGGCTCGGGTCGCGCACCTCACGGCCCTCGCCGAGGAGCTCACGTCGCAGCGTGCCGAGGACCGGGTCGGGCAGGCCATCGATGTCCTGGTCGAGACGGTGGACGGTGCGGCCGTCGAAGGCCGCGCGGAGCACCAGGCGCCGGAGGTCGACGGGTCGGTCGCGCTGCGCGGACTTTCGGCGGCCGCGGTCGGCTCGATCGTGCCCGCGGTTGTCGTCGGTTCCGACGGCGTGGACCTGATCGCGGAGGCGCGGTGAGCGGGTCCGTCCCGCCCGGGCTGCAGCGGCTGCATCCCCCGCAGCCAAAGCCCGACCAGATGGGCGATCCGGTCAGTGGTGCACCAACTCTCAACCTCGCCAACGGGCTGACCCTGTTGCGGCTCCTGCTGGTGCCGGTGTTCGTGGTCTTCCTCGTGACCCACGGCGGTCACTCGTCCGGGTGGCGCGACTGGGCGTTCGTGGCATTCGCGACGGCGTGCGTCACCGATGTCGTCGACGGTGATCTGGCCAGGCGACGCAACCTGGTCACAGATGTCGGCAAGATCGCCGACCCGATCGCCGACAAGACGCTCACCGGTGCGGCACTGCTCGGGCTTTCTGCGCTCGGCGATCTCCCGTGGTGGGTGGCGGTGGTCGTCCTTGCCCGCGAGCTCGGCATCACGGCGCTTCGTGTGTTCGTCATCCGGCACGGCGTGATCCCGGCCAGCCGAGGTGGCAAGGCGAAGACGCTCGTCCAGAACATCGCGATCGGGCTGTACGTGCTGCCGCTGTCGGGGGTCGGCGCGTCGGCGCGGTTCTGGGTGATGGGGGTCGCGCTGGTGCTCACGGTCGCGACCGGCGTCGACTACGTCTCCAAAGCGGTACGGCTGCGGCGCACCAGCGCGAGGGCGGCATGGAAGCGTTTGCGGAGCAGCTGACGCCGCTCGCT
>DATAUF010000011.1:0-2952 GCA_036268405.1 Mycobacteriales bacterium | reverse complement strand
ATCGTGGCATGGGTACCGTCGCAGAACGGCTTGTTCGAAGACCCTCCGCACCGGCACATCGCCATCGGATCGGGATGCTCCATGACTCGTCCGTCGACGTCCGTGAGAGTCACCGGGCCCGAGACGATGTACGGTCCGTCTTCGCTGGGCGTGATGTTGGTATCAGGCATATGGTGACGTCTCCTTCAGTAGATCTTGACGGTCTTGGACAGGGGAAGCTGGCGAATGCGGGTGCCGGTCAGCGCGGCGATCGCGTTCGCGAGCCCCGGCGCGACGGACGGGACGCTGACCTCGCCGACGCCGGTCGGCGACTCGGTCGATTCGATCAGGTGCACCTCGATCGCGGGGACCGACCGCATGCGCACGAGCGGGTACCGATCGAAGTTCTGGGTGAGGATCTCGCCGTCGTCACCCAAGACGACTTCGCCCCATGCGGCCGCGCTGAGGCCGAACAGCAGCCCTCCTTCGACCTGGGCGCGGATCAGATCGGGATTGATCGTGATGCCGCAATCCAGCGCGAACACGATCCGCTCAACGTGGACGCGTCCCCGATCGTCGAGTGAGATCTCGGTCACCTGAGAGCTGTGGCTGAGGAAGCTCGAGCACGTGATCCCGCGCGCACGACCTTCCGGGAGCGGCGTGCCCCAGCCGGCCATCTCCGCGGCAAGCTCGAGGGCGCGCAGCGTCCGGGGGTTGTCACCGAGCAGATCGCGTCGCAACTCAAGCGGATCGCGGCCGACCGCGATTGCGAGCTCGTCGATCGCCGATTCCCGCGCGAACTCCGTGTGCGAGTTGCCGACCGAGCGCCAGACCATCGTCGGCACGCCGGATTCGAAGTTGGTCGACTGAAGCTTGAAGTTCTCGAACGTGTACGGGGGGTCGGCCGCGCCCGTCGTGGTAAAGAAGTCCACCCCGTTGGTGAACATCACATCACGGACGAACGGCAGGTTCGTCGACGTGGGCTCGGCCACGATCTGGTGGTGGTACGCGGTCAGCCGCCCCCCTGCGTCGGCCGCTGCACGGACTCGATGCGCTGCCATCGCGCGGTAGCGGCCCGACTTGAAATCCTCCTCGCGGAGCGACTGCAGCTTGATCGGGTGCTTCCAGTCGCGCGCCCGTGCCACGTGCACGGCCTCGGTCGTGGGGTCGCGCTCAGAGCTTGAGTGCAGCCCGAATGATCCTCCGGCAAACGTGACGTGAACCTCCACCCGATCCTTGTCGATGCCGCCGGCCGCGGAGGCAGACATCCGTGTGAACTCCGGCGATTCGGTGCTCGCCCACACCTCGAGCACCCCGTCCTCGCGCATCCGGCACGCCGCGTTGTTCGGCTCCATCGTCGCGTGCGCCAGGTATGGCAGCGTGTACGTCCCATCAATGACCGTCGATGCGTCAGCGAGCACCCTCTCGGCGTCGCCATCGTCACGCGCGGTGACCGCCCCCTCGCCTGATGCGAGCAACCGGACGTGTTCGGTGAGCAACTCGGCAGAGCTCCGTCGCTCAGCGTTGGCGTCGTCCCAGTCGACGACCAGCGCGCGCAGCCCTCGCTGAGCGTCAGCGACCGTTTCGGCGACGACAGCCACGCCCTCTTCGATCGGCACCACCGCGATGACGCCTGGCTGGGCCAGCGCGGCCCCATCGTCCACAGATGCCACCCTCGCGCCGAACCGCGGTGGGTGCAGAACGACCGCGGTCTGCATTCCCGGGACACTCACGTCGATCGTGAACCGGGTCGTTCCGAGGATCTTCGGCACGGAATCGACGCGCAGCCGTCCCTCGGCTCCGATCAGCGTGTAGTCCGCGGGGTCCTTGGGCTGGACACCATCGGGAACGGGCAGTTGGGCCGCGCGAGTGGCCAGCTCCGCGAAGGTGGCCGTCCTGCCACTGGCGTGACGCACGACACCCCGCTCGAACTCCACCTCCCCGACGGGCACCTCCCACAGCTCCGCCGCCGCGGCCGCAAGCCGGGCTCTTGCCTGTGCCGCCACGAGGCGGTAGCGAATCCAGAATCCCTTGGTCGAGTTGGAGCCACCCGTCAGCTGAAAGACGCCGCCCGCATCCGGGTTTCCATACACGTCCCGGGGAGGTCCGCCACCGTTGGCGGCATTGACCACCCGGACCGACTCGAAGTCGGCGTCGAGTTCCTCGGCGACGATCGTCGCCAAGCCCGTGTGAATACCCTGCCCCATCTCGATCTGGCTCGAGTACGCAACGAGCGTCCCGTCCTCCCGGAACCGGATGTACGGAAGGACCGGGTCGCTCGCGTCCGCAGGCGTGAGGCGACCTTGCTCCAGTTCGGGCGCAGCGACCAGCGGGCACGGATCGTCGCCCGCTGCCACCATCCGGGCGGCCTCGTGGATGGCGGCCCGGATCCGCGGATAGGTGCCGCAACGGCATAGGTTTCCGCTCATCCAGGTGTCGATCGCCGCGTCGTCAGGCGTCGGCTTGGACGTGAGCAGCGAAACCGCGGCCAGGATCTGCCCGGGCTGGCAGTAGCCGCATTGCACGACATTGCCGCGATGCCACGCGTCCCGGACCGCGTCGAGCACGGGCCCGGATGCTCCCTCGACCGTCGTCACCGCCCGGCCCAGGGCGCGCTCGGTCACGGTCTGGCACGATTTCATGTTGCGCCCGTCGAGCAGAACCGTGCACGCCGCGCAGAGGCCCGCACCGCACCCGAACTTCGTGCCGCGCATCCCCAGTACGTCTCTGAGGACCCAGAGCAGCGGGGTCTTGGCGTGGCGATCGTCGATCGCGACCTCGACGCCGTTGACCACAAGCTTCATCTACAGACCTCCATTGACGGTTGACTGTGCGCGCTGTCGCACAGCCGCAGAATTGCGCGCGGACAGGTGAGCGGCCCTCGCCGGATCCTGGTGATTCGCAGCCCGAGCTCGTGGCTGGGCCGGTGCGGTGATGGACGCCGCTCAGCGAGGATTCGGCACGGAGGAGAGC
>DATAUF010000010.1:0-6500 GCA_036268405.1 Mycobacteriales bacterium | reverse complement strand
CTTTGACGTTGAGATAGGTCAGTCGACGAGAGCTTGGTAGACGAGCTGCCTGAGCTGGCTTCGGATCGGGTAGGTGCTCGACGGCATCAGCTGGGTCATGAAGACCACCACGAGGTCCTCGGCCGGGTCCACCCAGAACGCGGTGCTTGCCATGCCGCCCCAGTAGGACTCTCCCGGGCTGCACATCACCTTGTGCGCGACCGGGTTCTCGGTCACGGCAAGCCCGAGGCCGAAGCCCACTCCGTCGTACTTCGTCTCGGCGAAAAGCGGTCGGCCGAAGGTCTCGAGGTCGGCACCACCTGGCAGGTGGTTGCTGCTCATGTAGCGGACCGTCCGCGGCGAGAGCAGTCGCGCGCCATCGACTTCGCCGCCCCCCAGCAGCATCCGCGCAAAGCGGGTGTAGTCGCGGCTGGTCGATACAAGGCCGCCTCCTCCGGAGAGGAAGTGCGGCGAGTGCTTGACGCCGTCGCCGAACAAGTCGTAGCGGACCTTCTCCGGCGCGTTAGGGCTGATCGCGTAGAGCGCCGCTAGCCGGTCGTGGTCGGACTCGGGTACGGCGAACCCGGTGTCGGTCATGTCGAGCGGACCGAAGATCCGCTCGGAGAAGAAGGTGTCCAGCGGCTGTCCGGACCACAGCTCGACGAGCCGCCCGAGGACATCGGTCGCGACCGAGTACAGCCACTCGCTGCCTGGGTTGAAGGCGAGCGGCATGGCGGCCCAGGCGGCTACGGCTCCCGCGAGATCGGCGCCTCTCGGGGGACCCCACTCGAGTCCGGCGTTGCGATAGATCTCGTCGGTGACGTGGATGCGGTGGAAGCCGTACGTCAGCCCGGCGGTGTGGGTGAGGAGGTGCCAGACCCGGATGGGCTCGGTGGCGGGGACGGTCACGGGCTTGGCGGCGGAACCCGCGACGTAGACCTGCTGATCGGCGAACTCGGGGATCCACTTGCTGATCGGGTCCGTCAGCTCGAACGCGCCCTCCTCGTACAGCATCATCGCCGCGACCGAGGTGATCGGCTTCGTCATGGAGTAGATCCGCCAGAGGGTGTCCGCTTCGACGGCGCGCCCGGCCTCGATATCGGCCTGCCCGTACGACGCCAGGTGCGCGATCTCGCCGCGCCTGCTCACCGTGATCTGCCAGCCCGGCAAGCGGCCGTCGTCGACGTAGGTCGCGAAGTGCCGGTCGATGCGTGCCAGCCGGTCGGCGTCAATACCGACGCGAGCCGGGTCTGTCGTCACTCCGAAGTCCGCCATCGCGACAGCGTCCCATGTCGGGAGGCGGCCTGAAACAATGGTCGTCGTGCCCACCGACGCGTCCGCCCAGCTCTTCGAGCGCGCACAACGGGTCACTCCCGGCGGCGTGAACTCGCCCGTCCGTGCCTTCGGCGCTGTGGGCGGCACCCCTCGCTTCATGGTCCGGGGCAGCGGTCCCTACGTGTACGACGCGGACGGCGGTGAGTACGTCGACCTGGTCTGCTCCTGGGGGCCGATGATCCTCGGCCACGCGCATCCAGCCGTGGTCGAAGCCGTGCAGGGCGCGGCGCGGGCCGGGCTGTCGTTCGGCGCGCCGACCCCGGGAGAGGTCGAGCTCGCCGAGCTCCTGTGCGATCGCATCGCACCGGTCGAGCAGGTGCGGCTGGTGAGCTCCGGCACAGAGGCGACGATGACCGCGGTGCGACTGGCACGCGGTGTGACGGGGCGGGCCAAGGTTGTGAAGTTCGCGGGCTGCTATCACGGCCACGTCGATGCGCTGCTCGCCAGCGCCGGAAGCGGCGTCGTGACGTTCGGTCTGCCGGACACGCCTGGTGTGACCGGCGCAAGTGCCGCCGACACGATCGTGCTCCCGTACAACGAGCCGGCCGCGGCCGAAGCCGCGTTCGCCGAGCACGGCGAGCAGATCGCATGCGTCATCGTCGAGGCGGCCGCCGCCAACATGGGTGTGGTCGCGCCGCGCGGCGGCTTCAACGCATTGCTGCGTGACCTCACATCGCGACGCGGCGCTCTGCTGATCCTCGACGAGGTACTCACCGGCTTCCGGGTCGGGCCGGCGGGCTGGTGGGGACTGGAAGGGGTCACGCCTGATCTCTTCACCTTCGGCAAGGTCATGAGTGGCGGGCTTCCGGCAGCGGCGTTCGGTGGTCGCGCGGACGTGATGTCCGCACTGGCGCCGGCCGGGCCGGTCTACCAAGCCGGGACCTTGTCGGGAAACCCGGTCGCCGTGGCCGCGGGGCTCGCGCAGCTCCGGCACTGCACTCCCGATGTCTACGCGCACGTCGACGCTGCATCCGCCCGGCTGTCGGCCGCGGTCTCGGGTGCGCTCACCATTGCGGGCGTTGCGCATCGGCTCAACACCGCAGGCAACCTGTTCTCGATCTTCTTCACCGATGTCGACGTGGTCGACTTCGCGACGGCGAGCACCACATCGACGAAACGCTACGCGGCGTTCTTTCACGCGATGCTCGACCGCGGCGTCTACCTGCCGCCGTCGGCGTACGAAGCGTGGTTCCTCAGCGCCGCGCATGACGACGCCGCAATCGGCCGGGTCCTCGACGCGCTGCCCGACGCGGCGGCCGCTGCGGCGAAGGTCGCGTCATGACAGAAACCGTGGTTCACCTCGTTCGCCATGGCGAAGTGTTCAACCCAACCGGCGTGCTCTACGGCCGGCTGCCGGGCTTCGTGCTGTCCGAGGCCGGAGAGCAGATGGCGTTGCAGGCACGCGACGCGCTCGCAGGTCACGACGTGACCGTCGTACGGTCCTCGCCGTTGGAGCGGGCGGTGCAGACAGCTGCGCCAACCGCAGAGCTTTTCGGCATCGCGCCGACGACCGACGACCGGCTGATCGAGAGCGAGAACTTCTTCGAGGGCAAGACGTTCGGCGTGGGTGACGGGTCGCTGCGGCGGCCGTCGGTGTGGGTGCACCTCTGGAACCCGTTTCGGCCGTCGTGGGGAGAGCCTTACATCCAGGTCGCGAAGCGCGTCGCCGCAGCCATCGCGGACGCACGCGACGCGGCCGAGGGACACGAAGCTGTGCTGGTCAGCCACCAGCTCCCGATCGAGGTTGGTCGTCGCTACCTCGACGGCGTCACGTTGTGGCACCGGCCGGACCGTCGGCAGTGCGCCCTCGCGTCGATCACCTCATTCGTCTACGACGGCGACAGGCTGGCCCGCATCGACTACTCCGAGCCGGCCGGAGACAGCGGCCGGAAAAGGGTCGGCGGCGCTTAGAGCGGCTGTGCCATTGCTGTCCTCACTAGGCACAGGCGTGGCCCATTCGCTCGTCAACTCGAGTGGGTGAACTCCTCGATGAACTCGAGGAACGGGACGTCGAGCGCCTCGCAGATCTGCCGGATCTCGATGAGATCGAGTCGGCGCTCGCCGGACTCGTACTTGCTGACGAAGGACTGCGGCTCCCCGAGCCGCGTCGCCACGTCGATCTGGCGAAGCCCGGCCTGCTCGCGGCGCTCCCGCAGCATCCGGCACAGCGCGTCCTGAGCCGCGCTGTGGATCGCCTTGTCCATCCCGACAAGCACAGACAAGCCTCAGAGATATCCCAAGATCGGATACTCTCTAGACGCAAAGTCATCAGGGTGGGACGGGCTGCGAGGGGCGGGGCGTGCGGATCAGTGTGTCCACCGCCGTCGGGACGGGGCCGACGGCGCTGGCAGCGTTCGACCACGCGCTTGCATTGGCCGGTGTCGCCAACTTCAACCTGATCGCATTGAGTTCGGTGATCCCGCCCGGTTCTGACGTCGTCGAAGAGCTACCGGACCTGTCCGCCGCCACCTGGGGCGACCGCCTGTACGTCGTCATGGCACAGCAGCGCGTCGTCGAGCCCAACGTCGAGGCGTGGGCCGGCGTGGGTTGGGTGCAGGACCCCGATGGCGGGCGAGGTCTCTTTGTCGAGCACCACGGCAGCAGCGAGCTCGCGGTCCGTGAAGACATCACGGCAAGCCTCAAGGCGCTGATGATCACGCGCGGCGTCGATTGGGAGCCGGTCCAGATGGCGGTTGTCGGCGATCGGTGCCAGCACGACCCGCTCTGCGCGCTCGTCGTCGCGACATACCAGTCCGAGCCGTGGACTGAGTAGCCGCCCCACCCGATGCGGCTGACCTTGATGAGGGAGTCTTGACCAACCCGCCCACGCTGGCGGTAGTCGGCTGCGGACCGAAAGCGGTGGCAATCGCCGCCAAGGCTTTTGTCCTGGCCGAGCTGGGCTGGCGGGTACCGCGGATCGTGGCGATCGATCCACGAGGGATCGCTGCTAACTGGGATGGCTCCAACGGGTACACCGACGGCGGAATTCTTCTCGGTACCTCCCCGCTCGAGGACGTCGGCTTTCCCTATCGATCCGAACTCGAGCCGAAGTCAGACGAGTCGATGCTGCGCTTGTCGTTCCAGGCCTTCCTCATCGATCAGGGTCGTTACGCGGAGTGGGTCGATCGGGCAATGCCAGCACCGTCGCACTCCGACCTGGCGGTGTACCTGAGATGGGTAGCTGATCGGGTGAACCTCTTACCGGTTCTGGCGCACGTGCTCAGCGTGCGGCGTTCCGGCAGTGGCTGGTTGATCGACTGCGAGTCCGATGACGGCATTTCCAGTGTGCGCGCAGATGGCGTCGTGATCACCGGCGCGGGTCGGCCGCTGAGCCTCCCACGTATAGGTGAGGCAACCGATTTCGAATCGCGGCTCCTCGACGGCCAGTCGTTCTGGCGCGTCGCAGCGTGGTTTGCAGGACTTTCTGGCGCACGCATCTGTGTCATCGGCGGAGGTGAGACGTCAGCGGCGATCGCGATCTACCTAGCGGATGTCGTCGACGTCACCTCGCGTATCGAAATCGTCACACGCCACGCGACCGTGTTCAGCAGAAGTGAACATTGGCGGTCGGTCATGTACTTCTCGACCGCCGAGGGTTGGTGCGACCTGACCGACAGCGAGAAGTACGAGTTGATTCATCGTGCTGACCGCGGCACCTTCTCCGTGGCCGCGAATCGGGCGTTGGATGAGGCATGGAACGTCGCGTACTGCGTCGGCACCCTCGAGCGAATCGAGGGGAAAGGCGACGAGATATGCGCGGTGATCTCTCATGCCGGGGCAACACGGTCGCAGACCTATGACTTCGTGATCGAGGCGACCGGGTTCGATCGGCTCAGCTTTCTTGACTGGTTTCCGGATTGGCCGCTCGCGAGGAGCGAAGCGGCTCTCTCGGCGCGAATCGAGTCCGATCTGACGCTAAGCGGACTTGGAGCAAAACTGCACGTACCTGGTCTAGCGGCGATGGCTCAAGGCCCCGGCTTTCCGCACCTTTCGTGTCTTGGTCTGCTCGCGGATCGTGTCCTTCGCCCGTATGTCGGACCACCGTCAGTGCGTGCGGTCATCGCGCTTGGTTGGACGACGTACCCGACTTTCCGGCGTGTTGAGGAGATTGGCCGTGACGAGTACGAACGCGTCCTCCTTGGTTGTGTGCCGCCCGACGACCCGTGTGGGACGGTGCCGTCCGACTACCTCTGGCTGTCACTGATGTCGTGGTGTTCGGATGCCGAGGCAGCTGAAGTCGATGGCGGCTTCTGTCTGAGAATGCCGGCGTACCACGGCGATGGTTGGCTGACGGCTCTGATGGGTCTAGACGTATCCATTGACGCGGTCGCGGCGCTGCTGGCAGACCAAACCTTCGGCGAACGCTTGCACTTCGTGCCGACATGGATCGTAGCTGCACTAGCCGAGGACCCTCGGATCGTTGCAGTGCTGGATCGTGACAACTTCGACTACGTCCTGGATATCTCTGAGCAGATTGCGGCTGAAGGGGCGGCGTTTCGAGAGGCCCGCCGGAAGCGGCGAAGCTACCTCCGTAGCCATCCGAACACATCGGTCGCCTGCCGCCCACTCTTCGATGTCGCCGCCGAACCGCTTTACGGGGTCTTCGATTCTTGGGCTTCACATCGCAGCGCTGATGAGCGAGACGAAATCGTGGACGAGAGGCTTGCCCTCGGCCGGTTGCTTGGCCGTGCGGATGCGGACCGATGTTTAGTCGCAATGCTCTACGACGGCACCGAGCTCGCAGGTTTCGAGATCGGCGAGATGCTGCCGGATGGCACCGCCGTCATTCACTTTATGAAGATCAGCGCCCGGGTCAACGGCGCCGGTGACGTGCTGACCGATGCGTTGTGGCGTGTCCTCGCCGAGCGAGGCGTTCGTCTCTGCAACATCGAGCAGGATCTTGGCGTTCCAGGTCTCCGACATCGAAAGCTGATGGAAAAGCCTGCCTTTCTGCTTGAGAAGTACGTGGTGAGCACCGCGCATGCGACCGATGATCACGGCCTCTCGCGACCCGGTGAGCATGATCTGCGATGAGCCGTGGAGACGTCGCGACGTGGCCGGCCTGGAGTCGGCTCCAACTCGAGCACAAGCGATTGTTGGACTCGCTTGCCTCACCCGACCCGTACTGCGACTGGACCTTTGCGACGCTGTGGTCGTCGGACACCGAAGAGGCCGTGGCGCTGGCG
>DATAUF010000009.1:0-4147 GCA_036268405.1 Mycobacteriales bacterium | reverse complement strand
CAGGGCACGATCTTCGACAACGAGTTCTCGCTGCTGAGCATCCAGGGCAACGAGGTCACGCTCCAGGTCGGCGACGACACCCCGTTCGACCTGCGCAAGGGCGTCTCCCACCAGCTGGTCTGACGCGCGACTTCGACCCCGGCTGGCGATCCCGGCCGGGGTCGTTGCATGTCGTGACCGGCACCTGCGCTGCGTCGACCGGCAGAATGGACACATGCTCAGGTGGTTGACAGCGGGCGAGTCCCACGGACCTGCGCTCGTCGCGGTCCTCGAAGGGTTGCCTGCCGGCACGCCGATCACCACCAAGGAGATCGCCGCCGAGCTGCTGCGGCGTCGCGCCGGCTACGGACGCGGCGCCCGCATGTCGTTCGAGGAGGATGAGGTCGAGCTACTCGGCGGGGTGCGTCACGGAGTGACCCTCGGCTCGCCGATCGCGATCCGGATCGGAAACTCGGAGTGGCCGAAGTGGGACGTGGTGATGTCTGCCGACCCGGTCGACGCAGCCGAGCTCGCCGGCCTTGGTCGCGCGGCTCCACTCACCCGGCCTCGCCCGGGGCATGCCGATCTCGTCGGGATGCAGAAGTACGCTTTCGACGACGCCCGGCCAGTCCTCGAGCGGGCGAGCGCGCGCGAGACCGCCGCCCGGGTGGCGCTCGGAGCGGTGGCCAAGTCGTTTCTCTCTCAGGTGCTGGATGCCGAGGTGCTCAGCCATGTGGTGTCGATCGGAGAGGTGCGAGCGCCCGAAGACCTCGTCCCTGCCGCGGGGGAGCTGGAACGAATCGATGCCGACCCGGTGCGCTGCGCGGACCCGCAGACCAGCGCGGCGATGGTGGCGGAGATCGACGCCGCGCGCACGGAGGGCGACACCCTCGGAGGGGTGGTCGAGGTAGTGGTCCACGGGCTGCCGCCCGGCCTGGGCAGCCACGTGCACTGGGACCGGCGACTCGACGCCCGCCTCGCCGGCGCGCTCATGGGGATTCAGGCGATCAAGGGCGTCGAGGTCGGCGATGGCTTCGCGACAGCAGCCCGCCGAGGTAGCCACGCGCACGACGAGATCGAGTCGTCTGAAGAGGGGCTGCGGCGCCGTACCGGGCGCGCCGGCGGCACCGAAGGGGGCATGTCGACCGGCGAGGCCCTCCGGGTGCGGGCGGCGATGAAGCCGATCTCGACGGTTCCGCGTGCTCTGGACACCGTCGATGTCGCCACCGGCGAAGCCGCGAAGGCGATCAACCAGCGCTCCGACGTATGCGCGGTGCCGGCTGCCGGTGTCGTGGCGGAGGCGATGGTCGCCCTCGTCATTGCCGAGGCGGCGCTGGAGAAGTTCGGCGGCGACTCGGTGGGGGAGACGCGCCGCAACCGCGACTCCTACCTCGCGTCGCTGGTCGTCCGGTGACCCCGCTGGTCGTCCTGGTCGGCCCGCCCGGCGCAGGCAAGTCGACCGTCGGCAGGCTGCTCGCCGACCGCCGCGGGGTCGAGTTCCGCGATACGGACCTCGACGTGGAGGCGACTGCGGGGGAGACGATCGCCGACATCTTCGTCGCACAGGGTGAGTCAGTGTTCCGCGAGCTCGAGCGCGAAGCGGTGCGTACCGCGCTCACTGACCACGATGGTGTCCTGGCTCTGGGCGGGGGAGCGGTGGGCGATGCCGGCACCCGTGGACTGCTCGCCGGACATCGCGTCGTCTTCCTTGACGTGAGCCTGGCGGACGCCACGGCGCGCGTCGGGCTCAACCGGGACCGTCCGCTGCTGCTCGGCAATCCGCGCGCCCAGCTGCGGTCCATGCTCGAGGAGCGCCGACCCCTCTACGTCGAGGTCGCCTCGGCCACGATCGACACGGCCGGTCGTGCACCTGACGAGGTCGTCGCGGCGCTGGAGGCAGTCCTGTGACCACCGTCATGCGCGTTGGTGGCGGCGCGGCGTACGACGTCGTGATCGGCGAAGGACTCGCATCGCTGGTGCCGTCGATGCTCGAGGGTGCGGCCACCGTCGCGGTGATCGCGGATCCGGCTGTCACGTCCCGGGCGAAGGACGTTGTGGAGGTGTTGCGTGAGGCCGGGATCGGCGTGGAGCAGATCGACGTTCCCGCCGGCGAGGATGCCAAGTCGCTGGCCACGGTGGCCGGCCTGTGGGAGCGGTTCGGACAGCACCGGTTGACCCGCTCCGACGGCGTTGTTGCCGTAGGCGGGGGAGCGACGACGGACGTCGCCGGCTTCGCCGCGGCGACCTGGCTGCGTGGGGTGCGCGTGGTCCAGGTGCCGACCACCCTGCTCGCGATGGTCGACGCGGCAATCGGCGGGAAGACGGGCATCAACACCGACGCCGGTAAGAACCTGGTTGGCGCCTTCCATCCACCGTCCGGGGTCCTCGTCGACCTCGAGGGGCTGGCGACGCTTCCCGACGCTCAGTGGGTCAACGGGATGGCCGAGGTCATCAAGGCCGGCTTCATCGCAGACCCCGCCATTCTCGACCTCGTGGAGACCGACCTTCAGGGCGCAGCGATCCCTACCGGAGCGCCGTCGGTCGAGTTGATCGAGCGGTCGATCTCGGTGAAGGTCGAGGTCGTGTCCCGGGACCTCCGCGAGTCCGGCCCGCGCGAGATGCTCAACTACGGGCACACCCTCGGCCACGCGATCGAGCGGCTGGAGGACTACCGGATCCCGCATGGTCATGCGGTCTCGATCGGGATGGTGTTCGCCGCCGCGCTCGGCAAGGTGGCAGGGACGCTCGACGGTGAAGCACTGATGCGGCACAAGGTGCTGCTTGCGGCGATCGGGCTCCCGACCACCTATCGCGTTGACGCGTTGCCGGACCTCGTCGAGTTGATGCGGATCGACAAGAAGACCCGTGGCGCGATGTTGCGCTTCGTCGTCCTCGACGGCATCGGCAAGCCGGTCATGCTCGAGGATCCGGATCCCGCAATGCTGGAAGCTGCCTACCGGGAGGTGAGTCGGCATTGACCAAGCGAGTGCTCGTCCTCAACGGGCCCAACCTGGATCAGCTGGGCCGACGCGAGCCGCAGATCTATGGAAGCGCGACGCACGACGACCTCGTGGCCGCCTGTGAGAGCGCGGCGACCGAGCTCGGACTGTCCGTAGATGTTCGGCAGACCGCCGACGAGGGGACGTTCATCGGCTGGCTGCACGAGGCCGCCGCGGGAGGCGTCGACGGACTGATCATCAACCCCGCCGCATGGACGCACACCAGCGTGGCCGTCCGCGATGCGGCTGCGCAGCTGTCGGTGCCGTTCGTCGAGGTTCACCTGTCGAACCCACTGGCCCGCGAGGAGTTTCGGCACACGTCCTACACGGCAGGTCTTGCGGCCGGGGTGGTCGCCGGCTTCGGGGTGGGCTCCTACGAGCTCGCGCTTCGAGGGCTCGCCGCGAAGATCGGCTAGGTCGCCGCGAGCGGGTCGACCTGCACCTCGTCGATGTCGCCGAGCCCGCTCACGACAGAGATGGTCAGCTTGCGAGAGGTCGCAGGCAGTGCCCGATGCCAGATCTCGACACCACAGGTCGTGAAGCCTTTCTGGTGCTCCGACACGGTCTTGCTGTGACCTCCGACCGAGATGGTGATCCTGCCGAAGTCCGGACCGACGCAGGCAAACATATGGGCCTCGGCTCCGCCCACGGTGAGCGATGCCTGGCGGCCGGCCGCCGCGGAGTAGACGAAGCCGTGGCCGCTCAGGGCGCCGGAGGTTGGGTACTTCACCCAGCCATTGCTGAAGTGCCAGCCCTTGCTGGTGGCCCTTGCCGTGGAGGTGGTGGTCACGCCGCCACCAGTTACAACGACCGGGTTGCCGTTGCCGTCGATCAAGGAAGGCATCGGGACGAGCACATACGTCACGCCCGTGCCCAACGGGTTCGTTGGGGTGAAGGTGTAAAGCTTCGAGGTCGCGCCCTTCGTGATCTTTCCGGCGACAGCGTAGGAGAGCGGCTTGCCGTCCGGTACCACCTTGAGCGTCGACGTCTTGATGCCGGTCAGCCGGTCGCTGGTCTGGATCTGGAGCTGCTTGCCGACGCCCACGCCGTTGCCGGTCAGGAACGACACGGTGGGATTCGTCGCGTCGACGGTGAAGTGGTACCTCGGGCTCCAGGTGAGCTGGTCTCCGGTCTCGTCGATCGCGAGGACTCGCCAGTAGTACGAACCG
>DATAUF010000008.1:0-2611 GCA_036268405.1 Mycobacteriales bacterium | reverse complement strand
GGCGCAAGTCCGCGAGGCCTACACCGAGCTCGAACGCCGCCACACCCACGGCAAGGTCGTCCTCAGGCCCTAGCGAGACAGGAGATTGACATGAGCGACAGCCGGAGTCCGCACCATTCCTGTGCTCGAACTTAGGCGGGCGTAGCCCCGCTCCCCCGCCCTCGGCCTACAGCCGGTAGGCATCAGGGCGGCGGTCAGAGAGCAGGATGCCGGCTTCCTGGCGGGCGGTGTCGAGTCGCTCCGCGAGCTTGATCTCGGTGAGCAGGTACTCGACTCCGCGGGAACCGGTCCGGGGCAGGGAGGCCACGATCTCGCCGTCCGGCGCGATCACGCGGCTGCCGCCGAGGAACTCAATGCTGCCGTTGTCGCCGCACTGGTTCGCCATGACCCACCACTGGGCATTGCCAAGCGCCTGAGCGGGATAGAGGAGGTCCCACCAGCGCTCGGCCGCGGTCTCGTACGCGGCGGGCAGGATCACCAGGTCAGCGCCGGCCAGCGCCAGGGTCCGCGCGCTCTCGAAGAAGTCACCGTCGAAGCAGACCAGCACGCCGACCTTGCCGAGCCTGGATGTCTGCACGACAGAGAGGGATGAGCCCGCGCCGAAGGCGACGTCCTCACCGCCGGGCCGGTAGAGGTGCACCTTCCTGTGCGCCGTGAGCACCTCGCCGTCGGCGTCAATGAGCACGGCGGTGTTGTACACGCGGGATCCGTCCAGCTCGGGGATCGTGCCGGCGCACACCATGACCGACTGTTCCATCGCCCACGTGCACAGCCGCGTGACCAGCGGTCCGTCCAGCGGCTCGGCCGCCTGGCGGCTGTGCTCGGCCAGTTGGCCGGGGTCGTAGCCGGTCAGCCACATCTCCGGCAGCACGACTAGGTCGGCACCGCGGGCGGCGAGGTCCGCGACCGCCGCCCGGGCCGTCTGCTCGTTGCGCTCCGTGTCGCCAGGGACCGGCAGCCACTGGGCGATGCCGACGGTCGCGGTCGCGGCAACGGAGGTCACGCGGACTCCTCCGCGGACCCGGCCGGCACGAGGCCCGCGGCCCGGCTCGCCGGCACGTGGGCCGAGCGGAACCGCTTGGCCCCCAGGTAGTAGACGGGCGAGACCACAAGGAGGCCGACGATCCACGAAAGGTCCACGCCGTGCAGCGCCGATCCGACCGGGCCGGTGTAGAGCGTCGTGACGATGAACGGCACCTGGACGCAAATGCCGAGCGCGTAGGCGGCGATCGCGACCCAGTTGACCCGGCCGTAGCGTCCGCCGTCGGCGCGGAAGAAGTCGTCGACGACGTAATCGCCGTGCTGGACCAGGTAGTAGTCAACGAGGTTGACCGCTGTCCACGGCACGAGGACGTACAGCAGCAGGGAGATGAAGTTCTCGTAGTTGACGAGGAAGTTGTTCTGCGCCACCAGCGCCAGGATCAGCGAGATGCCGAAGAGCACGATCGCGATCATCGCCCGGGCCCTGGCCCGGGGCGAGAAGCGCGGCATCAGGGTCTGCCCGACGGTGAGCGTCGACAGGGTGCCGCAGTACAGGTTCATCGCGTTCGTGGCCGCGATGCCGATCGAGAACACGACCACGACGAGGACGCTGATACCGCTCGTCATCGTCGTCAGGCCCTGGACGACGTCCGTCCCGCTGACGGCGAGACCGACCATCGCGCCGAGGATCATCGGCAGGATCGAGCCGATGCTGCAGCCGGTGTAGCTCGCCCAGAACGCGGGGCGTGAGCCGGTAACCCGTGGCATGTAACGGGAGTAGTCGGAGACGTACGGGGCGTAGGCGATCTGCCAGAGGGCGGCGACCGAGATCGTCCCCATGAAGCCCGCCATACCGAAGTGGCCGGTCGAGAAGAAGCCCGCCGGGAGGTGGTGGACGAAAACCATCCAGACGAAGGCCAGCACCAGCACCGCGCCTGAGAGGTAGGTCATGACCCTCGTGTAGGCGTGAATGAGGTCGTAGCCGAAGATCGTCGCGGTCACGCTGACGAGACCGACGATCACGATGCCCTCGTTGGTGCTGATGTGCGAGCTCATCGTGCTGAGCGACTGCCCGCCAAGCACCAGGTTGGACGCGAAGAAGCCGACGTACATGATGACCACGATGAGGATGACGAGCAGCGACCCGTAGGAGCCGAACTGGCCGCGGGTCTGCACCATCTGGGGCACGCCGAGGCGCGGTCCCTGCGCGGAGTGCAGCGCCATGAAGATCGCGCCGACGAGGTTGCCGATCACGATCGCGACGACCGCCGACCAGAACGGCTGCGAGAACACGGTCGTGGCCAGGGCGCCGGTGACGATCGTGAGCACCATGATGTTCGAACCGAACCAGATGGTGAACAGGTCCCGTGCCTTGCCGTGCCGGTCCGCGTCCGGGATCGGCTGTATGGTGGCGTCTTCGATGCGCTGAGGCTGTTCGGTGGGCGTCGTGGCAACGCTCATTCTGTGCGCGGTCCTTTCACGAGACAACGTCCCGCCTCGCGTACACCCGCGTCGCTGCGACCCGCAGACGGTTCAATCACACTGTCTCCAGTGTCACCGAACTGTCTAGATACATCTCACCAGCGTTTTCCGAAGCTTTGCATCTACTGAACCGATGCACCAATGCGGG
>DATAUF010000007.1:0-40545 GCA_036268405.1 Mycobacteriales bacterium | reverse complement strand
GCTCGAGCGTGAGGGCGCCGAGCTCGCGCTGGCCGCCGCTTCGGCCTCGCTCGCCGACCCGGTCCCAGGGTGCCCGGACTGGGCCGTCCGCGACCTGGTCGGTCACGTCGGATACGTCCACCGGTGGGCCGCCGCAGTCGTCTCGGGGCGGCTCGAAGGGCCCGAAGGCGACGCCGCCGCGGCGGTCGGCCCGATCCCGGGCGACGACGGTCTGCTCGATTGGTACACCGAAGGCCACCAAGCCCTGGTGGACACGCTTCGCACGGCTCCGGCCGATGTGGCCTGTTTCACCTTCCTGCCGGCGCCGTCACCGCTGGCGTTCTGGGCCCGCCGCCAGGCCCTGGAGACGGCGATTCACCACGCCGACGCGTGCGCGGCCGCCAACCGACCGGTCAGCTTCGCGGAGGATCTCGCGCATGACGGGATCGACGAGACGTTGCTCGGTTTCGGCGCACGGCGACGGGAGTTCGAGCCGGGCTCGATCCGGTTGCAGCCCGGTGACGGTCCCGCCTGGCGGATCGACCTTGGACCCGAGGGCGCCAAGGCCACGCACGACGCGACCGCTGGGGCGTCCGACGCGACCGTCGCCGGCACGCCGACGCAGGTCTACCTGTGGTTGTGGAACCGCCCGACAGCGATCGACGTCACGGGCGACGCGGAGGTCGCGGAGCGCTGGAAGCGGGTCCGGGTCCGCCTGTCCTAGCTGCCTGGTGGTTACACCTAGGGAGCCGACACCGGCAGCGTCCTGACCAGCGGGTCCTTGAGCACCGCGGGCAGATGCGCTACGTCGGACAGGCCATACACATAGGCGAGCTTGCCGTTGCTGCCGAACGACGAGTACCACGCGATCGCGTACGCCATCGCCGGATAGCTGACATGCGCCCGATGGGTGAGCGTTCGCAGGTCCCAGTGCGATCCCATGGTTCCGGTGCCGGTGTAGGACGCGTTCGAGCCCTGACCGAACTCCGCGAAGCCGAACGGCTTGCCGGTCGCGACCATCGCGTCGTACGTCGCCTTGCCCCCGACGGACATCGAGTTGTTGTAGACGTCGATGCCGACCACATCGACGTACGCCGAGCCCGGGTAGTAGGACATGGCCGGTGCGGCGCAGTCGCAGCCGACCGCGTTCGGCGAGTAGGTGAAGAGCAGGTTGTGCAGACCCTTCGTGACCGTGAGGTACGCCACCATGTCCTGCCACACCGCGGCGAATGTCTGCACCCGGGCATCGTGATCGGCGCCTGTGCCGCCGTCGTCGGACCACCAGAAGAAGTCGGTGCCGTTCATCTCGACGAGCGGCCGGAACAGCACCGGGACGCCGGCCGCCGCGAACTTCGCAAGCACCGTCGCGGCGCCGTCGAGGCTGGCGTGCCAGGTGTTGTAGAGGACGGTGCCGGGCTCGGTCAGCTGGGTCAGCTGGTCGGTGTCGAGCGGCGTACCGGGATAGCTGTCGTCGACCGGGTCGTTCGGATGCCAGTCGAGCTCGACGATCCCGCCGGCGTGGGCGTGGGCGATCATCCCGTTGAGCGCCGGGTCGTTGGCGTCGTCGCGCAACGTGTCGACCTCGCCGGCCATGATGATCGGCGTCCGCAGCTTGCGCTTGTGCAGGCGGGCGAAGTCCCGGTACCAGCCGGTGGCCTTGCCCGGGGCGAACGTCGGGATCTCCTGCCCGAGCAACAGCCCACCCTTGGCCGCGCTCGCCCGAGAGTGCAGCAGGCCGAGCAGCTTGACGGCCGCGGGCGTGGCCGCTGGATCCACCGGAGAAGTCACCGTTGCCGATGCTGGACCGAGGCCCTGCGATCCCACCACCGCGAAGCTCGCGGCCAGCGTCGCGACGACCACGGCGACCCGCGGCACGACTGTCCAGCGACGAACGACTCGATATCTGGTCACGGCCACCCCCGGCTTCCTGCTCGTCGCAAGACAACCATGAAAACGCCGTTGCAAGACAAGCGCGTACTGCACAGCACAGGGGGCACATCCGCATCAGAGAACGCCTGTTGAGCGTGGACACAAGGAGTCGCCACCATGCCTCGAGAAACCGCTACCCGGACCAGCCGCCTGCACATGTCGCGTCGCCGTGGCGCGGTGGTGGGACTACTACTCATGTTGCTGGGCGCCTGGGGTGCGCTGGTGCCCTTCTTCGGCCACTCGTTCGGTTTCGGATACACCCCCGACAACACCTGGACCTGGACCGCTGCGCGTGGCTGGCTGGAAGTCCTGCCAGGCGGGGTGGCCGTCGGAAGCGGATTCGTCATCGCGGTAAGCGCCAACCGGATCTCGGCCACGGTCGGCGGCTGGCTGGCCGCCGCGGCAGGGGCGTGGTTCGTGGTCGGTACCGTCGTGGCTCCTTGGTGGAACGCCGGATTCATCGGTACGGCGAGCGGCAGCGCCGACCGCGGCGTGCTGGAGCAACTCACGATGTTCAGCGGACTGGGCGTCGCAATCGTGTGCCTCGCCGGCATCGCGCTGGGCCGGATCAGCGTGATCGCCGCACGCGATGTGGCGAGCGGCCAGGAGCAACTTGACGCGTACCGGCGGATCGAAGAAGCCGCCGCCTATCCGGGTGGTCCGCCTCGGACCATCGACCTGACCGCTACCGAGGCCGGTCAGCCGACCGCGTCAGCCTACGACCCCGCGCGCTAGCGCTGTCCGGATCTTCGGCGTTGCAACAGCACCCAAGTCGTTGCAAGAAATAGCGTCAGAAGACGTGGCCGGAGCAGCCGTGAACGCGCACTCAGACGGCGCACCTCTCGAGCTACCGCCGGATACCGCGTCAGCCGGGCGAGCTCGCCGTCATGTGCGTGACTGCCTGGTCGCCATGGGCCATCCCGAGCTGGTCGAGTGCGCCGTGCTCGGTGTGGACGAGCTCGTGGCCAACGTGTGCATCCACGCGCACACGCCACTCGTGCTCTCGTTGCATCTGGACCACGACGTGGTGCGCATCGAGGTCACCGACTACGCCGCTGACTTGCCGGTACGGCAGCAGAGTGAGTGGTTCGCCGTCGGCGGTCGTGGGCTGGCCCTGCTCGATGCCTGCGGGAAGTGGGGGCTCGGACAGCCGCCGGTCAATGGCGGCAAGACCATCTGGTTCGAGCCGTCTGCCAACATGCAGTGATGAACCCGCGCCTCGCCCTTGCCGCCACAACCGTCGCAGCACTCGTCGGATCGCTCACCGGCACGGCAGCGGCGCATCCCGCCCGCCGAGCGTCGCACCCGATCGTCTTCGACCATCACGACTCCGGTCGCGCCATCTCGGTGACTCGCGGCACGACCTTCAAGGTCAGCCTCGAGGCCTGCGGCGACTGCGGGCAGTACTGGTCGTTCGCTCACCGTCCCGCTGGTGCGACGCTGAAGGTCGAGAAGAAGCTGGTCAAGCCTGACGCGAAGCCGCCCGCGGTCGGTGGCAACGACCACACGATCTGGACCTTCAGGGGCGTCGGCAAGGGCAGGACGACGATGCGCATCGTCGAACGAAGCGCAGAGAATCGCCAGAAGATCATCAAGCACTTCACGCTGACGGTCGGGGTCGCCTGACCGAACGGCTTCGTCAGCGGGGGCGGGTGAGGTCTCTGGTCAGCGCGCGGATCGTGAACGGCACCAGCAGGATCAGCGCGATGGGGAACAGCCAGATCTCGGGATACTGGTAGCCGACCGTGACGAATCGCCTGGCACTTGTCGGACGCGCCACCACAGGTTGCTGGGTGGAGGGCGGAGCCACCGACTGCGAGGGCAACGGAAACGAGGGCCCAGGGTCGACGGCCGAGCCGCCGCCGAGTCCGGTCGAGGAGTCGCCGCCGGCGGGCGAGTCGCTGTGGTGGTGACCACCGGAACCAGCTGACGGCTTTGTCGTGCGGGATACCTGGCCGACGAGCAGCTTCAAGCTCGGCAGCTGCGACGCCTGCGAGTTCGCGGTCGGCAGCTTGAAGACCACCGACCACGCACTCGTCGGCGAGGCGTCCGCCGGCAGCAACGCAAACCCCTTCACTCCGGCCAGCTTGCCGCCGAGCCGCTTGAGGTTGGCGACGAGATGCGGCGCGGGCTTCGCGACGTACGTCGCATGTGCGGCAGGCAGGCAGTTCGCCGACGGGGCGCCGTCGAACGAGCCCTCGATATCGGTGACGGCTTGGTAGGTCACACAGACGTTGATGTGCGCGGTGTTCGGCGCGAGGCTGCCGTCGGTTGGGCTGGTGTCGAGCGGGATCGTCAGGGTGCCGCCGTGCGCCGCCTGCGCAACCTTGCCGAGGGCCACGGCGAGGAACGCGCGCGCGGTCTGCCGGCCGACCGCGACACCGACGTGATACGTCCCCTTCGGGTACGGGTCGATCGTCGGCAGCTTGATCGCGCCGCAACCCAGCGGTGTCGCGCAGAGTGGGTCCGGCTGGAACCAGGCAGCTGCGGTGATGCGCGGCGCAACGGACTTCGGCAGATGTGACTTGGTTGCGCTCGATCCGGAGATGTGGACCGAGGGATTCGACAGCGGTACGCCGAGCGCGACGCCGGCAGGAGCCAGTGCCGCGCCCACCGCGGCGAGCGCCACGGCCCATCGCATCGCTGGTCTCATCGCGCACCGCGCTGCGCCGTCGACGTGCCTGCGCGCAATGCCTCCACGACCTCGGATGCACGGTCGAGCACGTCGTCGATGTCGGCGCGTTCCTCGGCGGCACGGACCCGGCCCGACTGGGCGACCAGCAGGCCGGTGCCGATCACGATGAGCACGAGGCCGCCGACGCCGCCGCTGACGATTGCCGGCACCTGCCGGGCGACGTCCAGCGTGCGCGCCGACACTCGCCAGCCGATCGCCATTGCGACGAAGCCCGCAACGACCAGGCCCGCAAAGGCCAGCAGGCTCGGCAGTGCCGGATGAAAGCTCCCGCGCCTCATCCCGCCGCCTTCCGGGGGGCGCGAGCACGCGGCGCAGGAGCAGCAGGCTTCGCCGCGATCTCGTCACGAAGCACGCCGAGCAACACGAGCAGTTCCTGCTGTTGCAGCCGGCGGGCACGCGAATCGGTCTCCCGCACCCCGACGACGACCAGTCCGACTCCGATGACGACCAGTCCGACGCCCGGGAAGCCCGCCGACATCACGTACGGGATCTGGATCGCCACCTGGGTGTGACCGGCGGCGAGGCCCCACGCGACGGCGAGCAGCACACAGCCGGCGACGACCGCCGCGACGCCGAGGTAGGTCCACATTCTGCCCATTTCCCGACCGACCCCAGTCTTCACAGGTACCGCCACCGTTCGATCATCGTGCCGCCCCTACCGGGACCGCTGCCGGGACATCGCCGCCGAGATACGCCGTGAGCACCGCCGGGTCCTGCTGGACCTCTTCCGGAGTGCCGAGCGCGATCTGCTCACCGTCGGCCATGCAGAGGATCCGGTCCGACAGACCCATGACCAGCGGCATGTCGTGCTCGATGATCACCATCGTCAGCGACAGCTCGGCACGCAGCCGCACGAGCAGCTCGCCGAGCGCTTCCGTCTCGCGTTGTGCGACACCGGAGGACGGCTCGTCGAGCAGCAGGATCTCGGGCTGCAACGCGACCAGGCAAGCGATCTCGGTGATGCGCCTGGTTCCCGTCGACAGCTCCCCGACCGTGCTCGCCCGGAAGCGCGACAGCCCCATCCAGTCGAGCAGCTCGTCCGCACGCGCCACCTTGCGGCGTTCACCCGGCGCGATTCCGAGAGCGCCGAGCGCGACCGATGTCGGCGACGTCCGTTCGAGCGCCAGCGCCACACACTCCGCGACCGAGAGCGTCGGGAACAGCGCCGCGTCCTGGAAGGAGCGAATCAGACCCATCCGGGCGCGCGCCTCAGGGGTACGTCGAGTGATGTCCACACCGCGATAGCGAACGGTGCCGGCGTCCGGGCGCACGAACCCCGCGACCAGCTCGAACGTGGTCGTCTTGCCCGCGCCGTTCGGTCCGATCAGGCCGAGGGTCTCCCCTGCCCTGACATCGAACGACAGCCCGCGAACCGCGCGGATTCCGCCGAAGGACTTGGTGAGTCCATCGACCTCCAGCAGCGACCCGGCGGCGGTGACGCGGCGGTGCGCCGGACGCGCGAAGTCGGGCAGGTCGCGCCCGGAGCTCGAAGCCTCGGTGATGCCGCGTTCCGCCGCGACCGCGGCCGCGTAGTCGATGCCCGCACGTGCCGCCAGCCGCGCCGCGATCCGATTCCGCAATGCGAGCGGCACCTGGACGATGCCAGCCGGAAGATAGAGAACGGTCATCAGATAGCCCTGGGTCAGCAGCGCATTTCCCAGCGCACCGATCGTGAAGTACGTCGGGCCCTGGACCACGAGCGCACCGAAGATCGGCCCAGCCAAGGTGCCCAGGCCACCAACGACCGCGATCTCGACCACGCCCAGGCTCTGTGTCACCGGCCAGCCGTCGGAGCCGAGCTGCGCGAGCGAGTGCCCATACATCGCGCCCGCGATCCCCGTCAGACCACCGGCCAGTGCGTAGCACTGGATCTTGGTCCAGGTCGCGCTGATCGAGAACGCCCGGGCGGTGTCCTCGTTGTCGCGGACGGCGAGCAGTCTTCTCCCGAGCCCGCCTCGCCGCACGTTGTGCGCGAAGACCAACGCCACCAGCAAGGTGGCGAACGCGACGTAGTAGTAGCCGCGGCCCGAGGTCACCGCGTGGCCGTCGATGATCGGACGACCCGGAATCCGCCCGTCGCCGAACAGCCAGGACTCACCGAGCAGGTAGTCCTGCACCACCAACCCGAAAGCCAGAGTCGTCACCGCGAACATCAGGCCGCGTGCCTTGACCGCGGGAAGCCCCAGCAGCACCGAGAGCACGGCTCCTGCTGCCGCGGCGTACGCGAACGACTCGATGTAGTTGCCGGTCCGCCGGGAGATCTCATACGACGCATACGCACCGAACGCGGAGATCGCGAACTGCCCCAGCGACAGCTGGCCTCCGAGACCGGTCACCACGCCGAGCGCGAGGGCGACGATCGTGACGGCCAATGAGATCGACAACTCGATGCTCGTGCCGTTGTCGACCAGCATCGGCATGACCGCGAGGACGGCGATCAGCACCACCCACGGGCCGCGCTCGAGCAGCTTGACGCTCCACAGGGCGCGGACCGGGGCGGGGAGCCGGCGCACCGGCTGGATCACCGACCACGAGCCCTTGTCCTCGCCGCGTCCGACCGGCTGCCGCTGGATGAGCAGCGCGAGGACGATGAGCACGAACAGCGCCATCTCGGACAGGCCGCTGTTGGAGGAGTTCCACGCGAGCAGCTGCTCGATGACACCGATCGCCAGGCCGCCGATCATTGCTCCGGGCAGGCTGCGCATCCGGGCGAGCACTGCTCCGGTCAGCGCGATCAACAACAGCGAGGGTCCGAACGAGTCACCGCTGGACAGCCCCGCCGCAGGCTCCGTCAAGATCGCGGTGAGTGCAGCGAGGCCGCCGGCCATCGCCCAGGCAATCGAGCTCATCACGTTGACCGGGATGCCGGCCATGCGCGCGGCGTCGGCGTTGTCTGCCGCCGATCGGATGCCCCGTCCGAATCGGCTGAACTTCAAGAACAGCCCGACCGCTCCCACCGCGATCGGCGCGACGATCAGGATCGCGACGTACGACGGCGTGACCAGCAGCGCCCCGATGCCGAAGCTCGGCAGGCCCGACGGCTCCGGGACGGCCGCCGCTCCGTTGATCGAATGGCTGTTGATCACCTGGGAGAACAGTCCGAGGGTTGATCCCGCGATCAAGGTGGCGACGACGCTCATCACGACGGGGGCGTTTCGCAGGGGTCGCACCACGGCGTTGTCGAGCAGGACACCGATCAGCCCGGACACGACGAGCGCGGGGAACAGAGCGACCCAATACGGGAAGTGCCAACGGGTGACCTCGATCGCGAAGAACGACGCACCGAACGCGCCGACCTCGCCGTGAGCGAAGTTGATGATCCGGTTGGAGCGGTAGATCAAAACGAGGCCGGCCGCGAGCATCCCGTAGGACGCGCCCTGGATCAGGCCGAGCACGACGACCGGCAACGGCGTCTGCCACTGTCCGGTCGAGGTCTGACTCGTCGAGATGACGTGCGGCAGTACGAAGTCGAGGAGGACCCAGAGCCCGACCAGAGACCCGCCGGATATCGCCGCGAGCCGTGTCTTGCCGTTCAAGCCACGACCCCCTTGGCGGCGCCTTCGAGGAAGACCGCGCGCAGCAGGTCGTGACGATCGATCAGGTCGGCGGCGGGACCGTCGAAACGGACCTCGCCCTTCTCCATGAAGTACGCCCGATCGACCAGCGACAGCGCGGTCGTGACACTCTGCTCGACGATCACCACCGCGGTGCCGTCGGCGTTGATTCGCCGGACCATGTCGAGCAACCGGGTGACGATCACCGGTGCGAGGCCGAGCGACAGCTCGTCGATCAACAACAGCTTGGGACGCAGGATCAGCGCCTTGGACAGCCCCACCATCTGCTGCTCGCCACCGGACAGCATCGCCGCCGCCGACGTACGGCGCTCCTTCAACCGCGGGAACGCCTCGAAGCAGCGTTCGATCGCCTCATCGACCGCACGACGGTCCCGCCCGAGCGTGTATCCGAAGGACTGCAGGTTCTCGACGACGTTCATCGAGCGGAACACCGCCCGGCCACCCGGCACCTGCGTGATGCCGATCCGGACGCGCATCTCGGCGTCGAGGTAGGTGATGTCGCGGCCGCCGAACATCACCGAGCCGCTCTGCGGGATGCCGAGCCCGGAAATCACGCGTAGGAGCGTCGACTTGCCGGCGCCGTTGGTGCCGAGCAGGCCGACGATCTCGCCTTCTTCGACGTGAGCGTCGACGCCGAACAGCACCTGCAACGAACCGTAGGAGAAGTCGATGCCCTGACAGGCCAGAAGAGAGGCGCCTGACCGTGCAGCCCCCTCCGGCCGCACGCGCAGACTCTGTTCGTCACATCGGCTCTGGTCAGCCGCGACCTGAGTCGAAGCGAGTCGCAATCCAACAGCGGCGATGACTCCGAGTCCGGCGAGCGAGACAAGTGCGTAGCGCGTGCCGTAACGGTCGGTGACGCAGACCGCCACAGCGACCCCGACGATCGAGCCGAGGGTCAGCACGAACGTGGCTGCCGCCGCCAGTGCGGTGCGCTGGGTGCCCGGTGTCACCGCCATGCCGAGGCCGAGCAACGCGGGCAGCAGCGCGTTGGCAATGGCGGTTCCGACTGCGATGAGGATGACTGCGGCCGTCCGGCCGGAGAGCAACGCACCAACGAGCAGCAGGACAGACGCGACGCCGAGTGCGATCGACGACCACCGGGCGAGCTGCACGGGCCGGTTGGCGAGCAGCCGGTCGGCATAGGCCGTGGACGCGAGCACGACGATCAGCGCGGTCGCTGCCATCGCGAGGAACACGCCGCTGACGCCGCGTAATCCGAGGTGGAAGTGCTGATGCAGGTAGATCGACAGCACGGCGTCGTACGGCATGAGGAGCAAGCCGATCGCCGCCAGCGACCCGGCCACACCGAGCATCGTCGGGGTCGCACGCCAGGACCGGGTCAGCTCGCCCCAGTTGGCGACCTCGTCGGCCGGAGGGGGCGCGACCGCATGAGCCTCGGTCGGGCGCTGCACCGCCGAGCCGATGACGACGGCGGCAAGCCCCACCAAGCCCGCGACGGGCAGAGCCTTGTGCCAGCTGGTCGCGGCGCCGGCCAGGATGCCGAGCGGCAACAGGACCTGGCCCAGCAGGATCCCGACCTGTGCGGCGGACAGTGCGCGGATCCGGAAGGTGCCGTCCGCCTCTGGCACCGCCATCGACCTTTGCAGCACCCCGCCCGGCACGGAGAACAGCGCACCGAGCGCCAGCACCCCGACGAGTGCCCACGGGCCGCGGACCGTTCCGGTCAGGGCGAGCACCAGCGCAGTCGCGAAGGCCCCGATTCGCGTCGTCCAGACTCGTACGGCAAGGCGCCGGCTGTCCGAGAGCGCCGGCACCGCAAGCGTGAGCACGTAGGTGACCAACAGCCCCGGCACCCGGACACTGAGCAACGAGACCGCGGAGACTTTCAGGGTTGCCGCGATCTGCGGCGTGGCGAGCGAGACCCCGTAGCTCTGCAGACCCTCGACGCCGGCGAACACGCCGAGTCCAGCGAGTGTCAGCACCCCTCTTGGGCTAGGTCGGCTCATCGTGGGACGAGGACCTTGCCGGGGTTGAAGATGCCGCGCGGATCGAGTGCCGCCTTGACGTCGTGCATCAGCGACTGTGCCGCCGAGTGCAGCTCGCGCTGCATGCCACCGGCCTTGAGGATGCCGACGCCGTGCTCGCCGGTGACCGTGCCGCGGCGCGCGATCGCGGCGTCGAGAATGTCCTCGAACGCTGCCGCCGCCTCCGGCGGTGCCGATCCGTCACCGGCTTCGCCGATGATCAGCGGATGCAGGTTGCCGTCGCCGGCGTGCGCGATGCTCGCGATCTTCACGCCGTGCCGCGCGGCGATCTCCTCGATCGCCGCAAGCATCGACGGGACCTCCGACCTCGGCACGCAGACGTCCTCGGTGAGGACGGGGCCGAGTCGCTCTAGTGCGGGGTAGGCCAGTCGGCGCGCGGCGAACAGCGCCTCCGCCTCGGTGTCGTCGGTGGACTGCTCCGCCCAGTTGGCACCGCACTCGGTGAACGCCTCGACGATGGCCCGCGCCTCCGCGGCTCCGGACTCCCCGGGGGTGTCGACTCGGGCCAGCAAGAGGGCTTCGGCGTCAAGGCTGAGCCCGAGGTGCTTCCACTTCTCCACGGCTTCCATGCAGAAGCGGTCGAGCAGCTCGAGAGCCACCGGTACGAGGCCGCGACGGGTGATCAGCGCGACCGCCTCGCCGGCCTGGACCAACCGGTCGAAGCTGCCGACGATCGTGCGTGGGACTCCCACGATCTGCGGTCGCAGCTTCACTGTCGCCTGCGTGACGATGCCGAGCGTTCCTTCCGAGCCGGTCATCAGTCCGACCAGGTCGTAGCCCGCGACGCCCTTCGTCGTACGACGCCCGAGATTCGCGACCGTGCCGTAGCCGGCCGAACCACCGGTCACGGCTTCCAGGCCGATGACGTAGTCGCGGGTGACGCCGTACTTCAGGCAGCACAGGCCACCGGCGTTGGTCGCGACGTTGCCGCCGATCGTCGACCACTGCGAGCTCGCCGGGTCCGGCGGGTACCACAGCCCGACCTCTGCGACCGCCGCCTTCAGGTCGTCGTTGACGACGCCCGCCTCGACCACAGCGACGAGGTTGTCCCGGTCGATCTCGATGATCGCGTCCATCTTCGACAGGTCGAGCACGACGCAGCCGTCGACGGCGTTGGCGCCACCGGACAGGCCGGTGCCGGCGCCCCGCGCGACGACTGGCACTCCGAGTTCGGCGCACGTCTGTACGACGGCGGCAGCCTCGGTGGTGTTGCGCACGCGCACCGCTGCCAGAGCCGAACCGATCGGGGCCCACGCAGCCTGGTCACGGGACAGGCTGTCGAGCACATCGGGGTCTACGACGATCCGCTCGGGCGCTACGGCGCGACCGAGCAGCTCCACAACCTGCGACGCGGCGGCTTGCGGCCGCATCTGCTGCACCGCCTTCACCGGGCCGTCACGGTCTGGTCATCCGCTCGAGCTCGACGGCGATCTCCTTGGCACCCGTAGCCGACATCGCACTTCCCGCGTGGTCGACGCCCGGGACGAGGCGCGCCTTGAGCTGCGGGACGCGTGCCTGCCAGCTCTCGACAACCGCTTCGGGGTACGCCGGCACGGAACCCGCACCGGTCGACCACTCCGCGTAGAGCAGCGTCACAGGCATCGTGACCGATGCCATCCACTCCTCGACCGGCGCGCCGAAGAACACGTCGCCAACATCTTCTCGGACCGCGTCGACGGCGAGTCGCACCTCGAGCTCGGGGGCCTGCCCAACGAGGTCGTACCGCAGGTATTCGGTCAGCAGCGGGTCATCGGGATCCAGGGACGTTCCCACCCCTCCGAGGAACGTCCGCTTGTAGTCCTCGACGCGCGCGTAGGTCCGCTCGGTGCGATCCAGCCGATCGGCGACCAGGTCTGTCTCACCGTCATCAGTGCTGGCCACGTCCGCCTTCGGCGGTGACGGCGGTGGCGTCATCGGCGGACCGCCGTCGACCAGCAGCAGCTCGCTGACCCGGTCGGGGGCGAAGCTCGCGAGAGCGGTCGCGACGAAGCCGCCCATCGACATCCCGGCGACGATCGCCTTGTCGATCCCGAGAGCGTCCATAACGGTGAGCACGTCGTCGCGGTGGCGAACCAGGCCGTAGGGCCCTCCGACATCGACACTGCTGCCGCGACCCCGAAGGTCCGGAGCCACGATCCTCACTCCGGGCGCCGCTGCCGCGCTCCACTGCCATAGCAAATGGGTGCTGCTGACGCCGTGGATCGCGACGACGGGCGCGGTGTCCGCTGCCCACTCGCCCACCATCAACAAGCCGTTGGCGACCTCGACACCCCGACGGGAGTACCTGGATTCGTTCATCGTCAGCCTGCCCCGAAGTGGTAGTTGGTCGTGGAGGTGTAGGCGAAGCACTGGCATTTGCCTTCGAAGGCGAGGTCCCGACCGCCGCCGGGCAATGCGAAGTCGTTGGTATGCAATCCGCTCTGGAACGAGATCGCCGGGATGTAGCGCGGGCCAACCTGCTGCAGACCCTTCACGAGGTCCGGACCGGTCAGGCCACCTGCCGCCAAGGCGGCCATCCTGAGCAGTCGGAATGCATCGCAGTACTCGAGACCGATTGCCTCGGCGAAGCGCAACCCGGAGTAGGACTGGAGCTTCTGCTGGGAGATCAGACAGCTCTTCTCCCCCGAGGTGACGTAGCCAGGGTCCTGCGGGAAGGCAACGTCGAGACTCGGGTCGGATCCCACCCCGAGCGCACCGACCAGCTCTTTCTTCGGCGCGTTGCTCTGCAACAGCGCCGGGGTGTCGAACGTCGAGATGGCCGAGCGCGGGTAGTAGTGCTGGCTGCCGGCCTGCTCGAGGAACATGGCGTAGCCGTTGTCGGTCGAGACCACGTGGGTGATCCCGCGCGAGCGGAACTGCAACACCGCGCTGCTGAGGTTCGACGTCGTGCCGCTGGCACCAACCGTGTAGTTGAACTGGGCTGTGGGCGCATATCCAGCACGCGCCAGGGCTCCCGACAGCAGCGACGCGGCACGCGCGCCGGTCGGGTCGTTCTTCGCGATGATGCCGATCTTCACCGGTGCGCTGCCGGCCTTTCCTGCCGCGACGTTCCAACCGGTGAAGAAGTGCTCCGCCTTCAGCCGGGAGACCAACGTCGGCGCCAGGTCGGTGAAGCTCGGAGACACGATCGAGACGGCATAGCCGTGAAGGGAGTTGAGTGCTCCGGTGTCGGTCGGCGAGATCGAGCCGCTCAGCAGCGGGATCTTCGCCTGCGCGAAGCAGCTCCGGACGGTGGGCGTGTCCAGCGGCGTCAATGTGTTCCACACCGCGATGACCGGACGGTCCTGCGTGAAGTGGGTGCACGCCTGCGCGCCGTCCTGCTGCGGGTTGACCAACAGCGATGCGGTGGACACGTTGTCCGGGGCCAGCACGACCTTGCGGCCGAACAACCCGCCCTCGCGGTTGAGCTCAGCCACCATCGCCGCGCCGTCCTTCACCTGGTTGCCCGGGTTGGCGGACTTCAGACCGATCGCGGTCGCGACGGTGGCGATGTCGTTGACCGTGGTGACGCCGATGTAGACGTTGTGCGCGTCCCATCCGCGACCGGTCTTCGGGATCGCGTTGTAGCCGGTGTCGACCTTGCCGCCGGTCGTCGATCCGCTCGAGGTTGGTACGTCGGTCGCCGCGTCGGTCGGCAAGCCGGTGGGCGATGTGCCGCCGTTGCCGCCGCCGCTGGTCGGGACGTCCGTCGGCAGCGAAGTAGAGCCGTCACCGATCGACGGGGTGACGGCCGGGCCGCTGCCCGTCTCGCCGAGGCCATCGTTGGCGGTGCCGGGCACGCTGGTGCTCCCGTAGACCTCCTGGCGGGTCTGTAGCGGCACCGTGGTTCCGCAGCCCGCGACCAACGCAGCGGCGAGGGCCGCGCTCGCCGGCAATACCAGGCGCCCGATGCGACGACCTCGACTCACGCGGCGCTCGACTTCAGCGCGTCGATGATGGCTGCGCGACCGGTCGGGATCGAGGTCTGCAGGTGCCCTCCGGGGACCTCAACGCCGATGACCTGCGGGGCATGCTTGAGCCAGAGCCGGATCGGCGGGGTCAGCGGATCGGTGGTGCCGAAGACGACGGTGCACGGCACGGTCTGCGCAGCTGGGTCGAAGCCCCATGCCTGCCAGGCGAGCCGGAACTCCTCGCCCCCCATGAATCCCTGCCGGCGACCCTCCGTGCTGATCGCCCGGAAGTCGTCGAACATCGCCTTGTCCTCGAGCAGCGTCGCGTCGTCCGGCGAGATCTTGCGCATCGTCTTGACGAACCGCGCGTGACCGTCCGGGCGGTCGAAGGTCTTCGACTGCTTGCGCTGGATCGCGGCCAGCAGCCCTGGCGCGTGACTCGACAGGAAGGCCGAGGCCTTGAACTGCTTGGCGAAGGCAGCACGGACATCGGCATAAGGCTCGCTGTTGGCCGGCGGGCTGATCGGGACGACGCGGGTCACTCGGTCGGCAAATGCCTCGCCGGCCGCCCAGGCGTACATCGCCCCCGCCGACAGGCCGGACACCGCGAAGCGATTGACCTGCTCGGCGTCGAGCACGACGGACAGGTCGCCAACGCTGCGCAGCAAGGTGCGGGACGGCATCGGGTCGGTGCGGCCGCACCCTGGACGATCGACCGCGATCACCCGAATCCCGGCAGCCGCGGCATCGGCGTCGAGGTACGCGCCCTCCCACCGCGAGCCGCCGGCTCCGTGGAAGTGCACGAGGGGCGTCCCGGCAGGGTCGCCGTACGTCGTCCACGCGACAGTCCTGCTGCCGACTGTGGCCGTGCGTGCCTCGCCGAAGGTCAGGATGCTCATGGTCAGGACGCTACGAGCGAGTGTCGGGCCCAACCAGGGAGATCCGGCACATGATGCGCGGAGATCTGTGGAGGGTTCACCCGTGCCTTCAGCACAGTGATCATCGTGCGAAGGCGTAGTCGGTCTTCGACAGGTAGTGGAAGCATGCGCATCTCACGACCCATCCGAGGTCCCGGCCCGACGCCGGGATCGCCCAGTCACCGGCGTGCAGGTTGCTGCTGAACGCGCCTGATGGCACGTACGTCGGTCCGGCCATCGCCTCGCCTCTCACCAGGTCCGGACCGGTGAGGCCGCCGGCCGCGACGACCGCTGCTCGGATCAACCCGAACCCATCGCAGAACGCGACGCCGAGTGCGAACGCGAACCGCAGATTCGTGTAGGACTGCGACTTCTTCAGCGCAGCCACGCATGCCTTGTCGGCCGGTGACAGGTAGCCGGGGTCCTGCGCGAAGCCGACGTCGAGCGTGGGGTACCAACCGATGCCCAGCGCGCCCTGTAGCTGCTTCTTGGGAGCGTCCGGCGTGAGCGACGACGCGGGAAGGTCGATCGTGTTGACGCCGTACCGCGGGTAGTAGTGCTGGCTCTGCGCCTGGACCATGAACGCGCCGGTGCCCGCGTCCGCACCGATGACATGGGTGACGCCTCTGGATCGGAACTGCAGCACGGCACTGCTGAGGTTCGAGGTCGTCCCGCTTGCGCCCACGGTGTAGTTGAACTGCGCGACCGGCGGGTGACCGTCACGCGCCAGCGCCGCGGAGAGCACCTGCGCGGCCTGCTGATCTGCCGGGACGTTTTCGGCGATGATCGCGACCTTGACCGGCGCCGAGCCTGCCGTGCCGTTGGTGACGTTCCACCCGGTGAAGTAGTGCTCGGCCTGCAGCCGGTCGACGAACGTCGGCGCCATGTCGGTGTAGGTCGGTGACACCAGCGACGTCACGTAGCCGTTGGTCAGGTTCAGCGCCGAGCGCGACGTCGACTGGATCGAGGCCTCGAACAGCGGCATCTTCGCCTGCGCGAAGCAGGACCGGAAGGCCGGGAGGTCGATGGGTGAGATGTCGTTGTAGACCGCGATGACAGGACGGTCCTGGGTGAAGTGCACGCACGCCTGCGAAGCGTCCGATGCTGCGTTGACCAGCAGCGAGGCGGTCGAGACGTTGTCGAACGCAACCACGACCTTGCGGCCGAAGATGCCGCCCTGCTTGTTCATCAACGCCGCCATCGCCAGGGCGTCCTTCTGCTGGTTGCCCGGGTTGGCAGCCTTCGCTCCGAGCGCCGTCGCCGCAGTGCCGAAGTCGTTGACGGTCATCACGCCGATGTAGACGTTGTGCGCGTCCCAGCCGCGTCCCGTCGTCGGGAGATGCACCGCATGAGTCGGGGCGGCCGACGCGGTCTTGCCGCCGCCGCTTGGGTTCGCCGCGCTTGATGCGATCGAGGTGGGCAGCGACGAGGATCCGGCTCCCGCTGGTTGCGCGGGCCCGGCTCCGACCGGCGGCGCGGTCGTGGTCGAAGGAACGCCGGCCGAACCGGCCGGTGACGTGGGAGCGACCCCTGTCGGGTCGCCGAGGCCATCGGGCTCACCCGAACCGGTGGGGTTCGAGCCGCCGTACACCGCTTCGCGGGTGCTGAGCGCCACCGTCGAGCCGCAGCCGGTCAGTGAGACGACAGCAAGCAGCGCCACCGCGGCTACGTGACGGTGGTTCGTCCTCATGCCGTGGTCCTGTCCAGTCGTGACTCCCGAACGGCCGATCGACGCATCTTGCCCGCATCGTCGCGCAGCTGCTCGTCCGAGCGCTCATAGCTGCGCGGACGCTTGTGCGGTGCAAGGCGTTGCGCGGCCCATGTGCCCAACTCGTCGTCGGAGACATCCGCCGCCAGGTGGACGACGGCGTGCAACCGGCTTCCGAGGTCGTCGTCCGGTAGCCCGATGACGCAACACGACTCGACCAGGCGGTGAGCCTCGAGTGCCGCTTCTACCTCTGCCGGATAGACGTTGATGCCGCCCACCAGGACCATGTCAGTCATCCGGTCGCTGAGGTAGAGGTAGCCGTCGACATCCATCCACCCGAGATCGCCGAGTGACTCCCAGCCGTTGATCACCCGCGCCGTGGCACCGAGATAGCGATAAGTCGGAGCGTCCGACGTCGGCCGCATGAAGATCTCGCCGGGGACGCCCGGCGCGGCCGGCTGACCGTCCTCGTCGAGGATCCTCATCTGCCCGACGACAGGTTTCCCGACGGACCCCGGACGGGTCAGCCACTCCTCGCCGCCGATCACGGTGATCGCCTGGACCTCGGTCCCGGCGTACAGCTCCCACACCGCATCGGCTCCGAGGCGGTCGATCCACCAGCGCTTCAACCAGTCGGCACACGGCGCCGCCATGTGAAACAGGGTGTGAACGCTGGAGAAGTCGGCTGCTTCGAGCACATTGGTGGGCAGCTTGGCGATCCGGTTCATGATCGTCGGTACGGCGTAGAGCCAGCCGACCTGGTGTCGCTCGATCAGCCGAAGCGTCGATTCCGGATCGAAGCGATGCATCAGCACCGCATGGCCGCCGCTCAGGACCGCCATCGTCGTGGTCAGGAACGGCGCGTTATGACACAGCGGCGCGGGAGTCAGCAACACATCACCCGGCTGCACCCGGAACAGCGCGGCAAGCTGCAGCAACGGTTCGACGGTCGCGGGCGACGTCGCGAGAATGACCTTCGGGCGCCCGGTGCTGCCGCCGGAGGTCGGCGCCTTCCACGACGGCGAGACCTTGATCGGCAGCGGGTCGACGCTCAACCCGCCCGCGCCCGTGGTGTCCCAGCACGGGACGGCGTCAGTGATCGCGGTCTCGGCGATCACCACGGACGGGCGGCAGAGGTCGAGAATCGCCTCGAGCTCCGCCGGCACGATGCGTGACGAGAGCGGCTGAGGTGTGGCGCCGAGCTTCCACACCGCCCAGGCAGCCACCATGAACCGCCGGTCGCTGGGCAGGCAGATGCTGACCAGATCGCCCTCGCGGACACCCTTCTCGGCCAACGCCCGGGCCCACTGGTTGCTTTGGGTGTCGAGCTCGAGGCGGCTGATCGTGCCGGCGGCGTCGGTCACGACCGGGGCGCTCGGAGACTCTTCTGCCAGCCGCCGGAGCGTCTCGGCGAAGGACGTCTGGTCGGTCACCCGCCGAACCATAGGTGCGCGCCTTCGCGAGCGGCCTTGTCGGCGAGCACAAGGTCGGAGGCGAGAGTTAGTTGTCGGGCCGCAACTCAAGATCGGTGAACAGCCACCACAGCTCGGCGAGGGTGGCCAGATCGGTGAGGTCGGCGCCGGTCAGCTCGACGAACCTGCCGACTCGATATCCCACCGTGTTCGAGTGCATGTGGAGCTGTGCGGCGACGGCGTCGCGCCGGCCGCCGTTCTCCAGATATGCGCGGACAGTGGCGAGCAGCTCGTCACCGAGGCCGCCCGACTCACGGAGCGGTGCGAGGTACTTCGCGCGCAGCTGCTCGGCGAAGTGGGTGTCTGCCTGCACCGCCGCCTTGAGTCCGAGGCTTTGCAGATCGTGCGCAGAGCTGAGCCCGAGCGCCCACGCTGTCTCGAATGAGAGCGTCGCCTGCTGTTGCGCGACGGGCAGCTCATCGGCACCGACCGGCCCGGCGTACCCGACGACGACATCCGACGGCGCGCCCGGCCGCTCGACCTGAAGCCCGACGATGTCCTCCCCCCACAACGCGAAGGCGGCGTGGGGGGCGTGGGTCAGTCCGCCGATCGCCTGCTGCACCTCGTCGCTGTCGGCGCCGCGGCGGCTACGCGCCCGTACGACGAAGTAGCAGCGCGTCGAATCGAGGCCGAGCCGCGCGAACGACTCGAGGCGCTCCGCCGGAGAGCCCTCGCCGCGCAGCAGTGACCGCAGAGCGAGGGAGCGTTTCGCGTTCTCCTCGCGGGCGGTCACCAGCTCGATCCGGCGATGCGCCTTCGTCGTGACGCGGTCGACCTCAGTGATGTTGGCGAACCGGAGCGCCCACGCCTCGAGTCTTCGCTCGGCTGTAACCGGTGCGGCGCGGGCCCAGAGCTGATCCCACGCGCTTGCCTCGCCGGTGGAGACCGCCAGCAGGTACTCATCGACCGGTACGCCGTTGCGGGCCCGTTCTTCAACCGTCTTCTCGAAGTCGGCGAGCTCGGAATCCCTGAGGTAGCGCCGCTCCTTGAGAGCCATGAGGATCGCTCGGATGTTGCGGGAGGTAGCGATCGTCAACTGCTCGTCGGTTACGTAGACGTACGCCGGGATCCGCTCGCGGATCGCCTGGTTGGCGTTCGCGATCACCGCGTCGAAGTCGGCGAGCGCGGCGTCGACAGCGTCGGCTATCCCAGCCCAGTCCGAGTCAGCCATCACTCGCCCACCGGAGCTTCGGCCAGCAGGCGGTGCAGGCGAAGCGCGAGCTGCATGTCGAGGGCGCGGTCACCGAAGCGCCAGCCCTCGCCGAGCAGCCGGCTGATCCGCTGGAGTCGCTGGTAGAGCGTGTTGGGGTGGATGTTGAGCTCGGCGGATGCGGCGGCATGCTGGCGGCCGGCTGCAAGAAAGATGTCGGCGGTCTTGACCAGCTCGGCGCCACGGTTTGCGTCGTGCGCGATGAGTGGGCCGATGCTGCGTTCGACGAAGCGACGCACGTCGGTGCGGCCCGATCGCGCCAGCAGGAAGCGGTACGGACCGAGGTCGTCGGGACTCGCGCACTCGCCGTCGCGATCGAGCGCAGTCAGGACCTGCGCGCACGCCGCCGCGTCGTCGTAGGACTGCTTCATCGCGTCAGGTCCGGCGACCGGACCGGCAACGCCGATCGTGGTGCGCGGCGCGACGGCAGTCAGTGCCGCGCGCGCGGCGTCGAGATCATCGACCCGCACGACCGCGACGACCTGCCCACCGATCCGCGCAGCGAGTCCGCCGTTGCCGTGTGCGTACCTTTCGAGCCCGACCAGCACTTGGAGCCCGCGGTTGCCGACGACGTCGGCGACGGCAACGACGTGCGGTGCGTTGATGTCGAGGCCGAGACTGCGCGCCCGGCGGGTGAAGCCCGGCAGGTCGTCGATGCGTCGAGTGAGCAGCTGCTCGAGCACCTCAGCACTGGTACGACGCTCGGCGTCGCTGACCGCGCGCTCCGATGCGACGACCAGCGCGATGGTCAGCGCGGAGCGTTCGAGCAACCGCCGCGCGACGTCGTCGAGGCCGTCGTCGGTCGCCACTTGCAACGCACCGAAGTAGGAGTCGGCGGAGGCGACGGGCACGGTTGTCAGGTCGTCGCCGACGAGAGTGTGGCGTTGCGCCAGCGGGCGGAAGGTTGCTGACGGCAGATGCCCCTCGACCTCGCGCGCGGTGACACCGTCGACCGGCTTGCCGTCCTTCGCGGCAGCGACGACGGCGTCGGACTCGTCGGCATATGCGACGACACCCGCGACCACCTCCGACAGCGCCTCGATGACCTTCGCAACGCCGCCTCCGGACAGCGCGACGTCCATCAACTGCTCGTGCAGCGTCGCGGCGCGGGCGGTGCCGTCGGCCTGCATCCGCAGTGCTTCATGTGCCGCGGCGGTCTCATCGGCGGCGCGGCGATGGTCCTCGAGCTGCTGTGCGGAGTCGATGGCGATCGCCGCGAAAGACGCAAGTGAGCCGAGCATGGACAGCTCGTGCGGCGTCGGCGGGCGGACGTCGCGCTGTCCGATCATCAGCACGCCGACGATGTCGCCGCGCAGCCGCATCGGCACGCCGGCGATGGTGCGCAGCTCCTCGGTACGCGCGATCTTGTCGACGGCTTCGAGATGATGCAGCTCGGGATCGCCGAGGTAGTCGGTGCTGCTCACCGGTTCGCCGGTATCGACCACGCGACCGGCCAGACCGACGTGGGCGGGGATCACGACGCCACGCAGATGCGGACCGAGCGAGCCGTCCGTGACCCGGATCGGCAACGAGTCGTCGGCCTCGCGCAGCGCGAGGTAGGCGACGTCGACGTCGAGCAGTCGCCGCGCCTCGGTGACGATGTCCTGCAGCAGCGCGTCGAGATTGCGGACACCGGACAGTCGCAGTGTCAGCTCGTGCAGCGCGCCGAGCTCGGCGAGCCGCTGGCGATGCTCGCGAAGCTGGGCGTGCAGCCGGAACGCCTGTCCCGCGGCCTGCTCGACATCGGCGCGGTCAACCTCGCCGGGCGCGGAATCGAGCAACCGCGCACGGGTCTTCTCCATCGCGGCGATGTCAGCGCCACCGAGCAGCAGCTCGAGCCACGTGGCGCTGTCCGAAGCCGGTTGCGCCACCCTCGCCTTCGCAGCCATCTGTGTGCTCCATCTCCACTCCACGGCGGTGTGGAGGTGTTCGACGCTAGATCCCGCAACCCATGGAGGCAACGCACGTACGCCTGCGCTCGGCCGATGCGCGAGGATGTAGGCAGAATGCGTGCCGCCGTGATCGACAGTCCCGGGTCGGTCGCGGTCCGTGACATCCCCGATCCGACACCTGCTGACGACGAGGTCGTGATCGAGGTCGCGGGCTGCGGCATCTGCGGCACCGACCTGCACCTGCTCGAAGGCGTCCTGCCGGCCACTCCTTACCCCCTGGTGCCGGGCCACGAGTTCTACGGCCGGGTCGTCACCGCCTCCCGCGCCGGCGGAGGACCTCCTGAGGGGTCCCTGGTCGCGGTGGACCCGAATCTGCCGTGCCGGGCCTGCGGACCATGCCGGGCCGGCCGGTCCAACCTCTGCGAGAACTACTCCGCGATCGGGGTGACCCGAGCCGGCGCCTGCGCGACGTACGTCGCCGCTCCTTCCTCGGTCTGCAATGTGCTGCCCGACGACTTTCCGCTCGAGGTCGCGGCGCTGATCGAACCGATGTCATGCGTGATCCACGGCATCGACCGGCTGGCCACGCAACGGCGGTCCGCGCGATGGCTGGTCTACGGCGCAGGGACGGTCGGGATGCTGATGGCTGACGCCGCGTCGGCGCAAACCGACGAGCAGGTCTGCGTGGTCGAAACCAACGCCGAACGACGTGACCGCGCGGCCGCGCTCGGGTTCCGCGTGGCGGCTTCGGCGGACGAGCTCGATGCGCCCGCGTTTGACACCGTCGTCGACTGCACCGGCGCGACGCCGGCCATCGCCGACGCGCTCGGCAGAGTCGCGAACGGCGGGGCGCTGCTGTTGTTCGGCGTCGCCGCGCCGGGAGCGACCGTCGAGCTCGCACCGTACGACGTGTACCGCCGGGAAATCACCATCGTCGGAAGCATGGCCGTGCTCGACAGCTTCGACCGGGCGATCGACGCGCTCGCCGCGAGGCCCGCGGTCGCGGCCGGTCTGGTTTCTCACCGGATGCCACTCAGCGACTACCCGGGCGCGTTGGACGTCTTCCGGACGGGACGGTCCGGGAAAGTCGAGATCGTCTGCGGCGCATGAAGATCGGTGTGATCGGCGAGTCCCTGATCGACGTCCTCACCGACGCGAGCGGCGCCGCCGTCGAGCGTCCCGGCGGCAGCCCGCTCAACGTCGCGATCACGCTCGCAAGACTTGACGTCGACGTCCAGCTCTTCACCGCGGTCGGCGACGACCCTCGCGGCAACGCGCTGCTGGCTCATCTGCGCGACCAAGGCGTCGAGGTCACCCGCGGCCAGTCCTCCGCGGCGACCGCCGTCGCGCGGGCAATCCTCGACGCTGACGGCCATGCGACGTACGACTTCGACGTGACCTGGGATCCGAAGTTCGGCGCCGACTGGCCGGAGCTCGATGTCCTGCACTTCGGTTCGCTCGGTGCGTTGATCACGCCTGGAGCCGTCGAGGTCGCATCGGTCATCGACCGCTACGCCGGCAAGGCGCTCATCAGCTATGACCCCAACTGGCGCGATGGCATCCTCGACGCCGATCCGCAACCGATCGTTGAAGCAAACGCAGCCCGCGCCGACATCGTCAAGCTCAGCGAGGACGACGCCGCAGCCGCCTACCCGGGCCTCGAACTCGAGGCAGTTGCGCGCACGTTGCTCGACCTGGGCCCGGGGCTGGTCGTCATCACCCAAGGCGAAAGCGGCGCATCGGGGTGGACGCAGAAGGCGACCAAGCACTGTCCTGCCGCACCGATCGAGGTGGTCGACACGGTCGGCGCCGGCGACGCCTTCACGGCCACGCTGATCTCGGAGCTCGCCGAGCTGAGCCGTGACCAGGTGGCCGCGTTGAGCAAGCGCGAGATCGAGCTACTCCTGGACTTCGCGTCATTCGTCGCAGGGAAGACCTGCGAGCGAGCAGGCGCAGACCCGCCGCTCATCGCCGAGCTGTTCTAAGGCTGTCGGTGCTGCTCGACGTAGAAACGGGCGGCGCCGCGAATCGCGTCGGGCGTGGGCGAAGGTTGCCAGCCAAGCTCGTGGCTTGCCTTGCTGTGGTCGAGCTGAGGCATCAGGTGCAGGAGCCGCACAGACACGCTGTTCATGACCACGTCGCGTCGCAACAGTCGCGCCGCCACGTCGCCGACCCGCCCGATGACCTTCAACACCGCGAGCGGGATCCCGACCCGGGGCGGCCGCGCGCCGACCGCCTCGGCAGCGATCGTGACCAGCTCCTTCCAGCTCATGAACCGTTCGCTGATGATGTAGCGCTCGCCGATCCGGCCCTTCTCCGCAGCGAGCAGGAAGGCGCGGGCTGCGTCTTCGACGCCGACCACCTCCATCGAGGCGGTGCCGCCGAAGTACACGGGCAGCTTGCCGAGCGCGGCGTCGGACACCATGCGACCGTGCGGTGAGCCGTAGTCCGGAGCGCCGTAGGTCGTCGACACGCACATGACAATCCCTGGCAGCTCTCGCTCCCGGCAGTAGCGCAGCACGAGGTTCTCCGCCTCGACGCGCGACCGGATGTAAGGGCCGCCGAGGTGCACCCAGTCGTGCGCAACATCCTCGTCAGCGGGACCGTCCTGGGACAGGCCGATCGTGCCTACTGTGCTGCAGAAGACAAACCGCCCGACTCGCGCATCCACCGCTGCGTCGAGCGCATGCCGCAGCCCATCGACATTGGTGTGGAACAGCGGTGCAGCGTCGCGAAGCCAGGCACGGGTGTCGACGATGCAGTAGTAGACGGTGTCGACACCGTCCATCGCCTCGCGCAGCGCGGCGGCGTCATCGAGCTCGCCGGCGAAGTGCTGCACCGGCAACGACGCGAAGGCGCGCGTCGAACTGGACGGCCGCACCCACACCCGGACGTCGTCACCGCGGTCGACCAGCTGCCGCGTCACGTGCGAACCGAGGAACCCACTCGCGCCCATCACCAGGCTGGGGGTCACGGACTGGTACGCCGCCGCGCCGCGCGGCTGAGTCGACGCCTGAGTCGATCGGAGACGAACACGGAGAACACCGGCGTCTGGATCTCCTCGCGCAACCGGGTCAGCGTCGAGGACTTGATGCGCCACTGCCCATCGGCCTTCTCATACGTCTCGTCGTAGTGCCCGAAGCCGTGAAGGGTGACACCAGGCGCGAAGCGCACGACGTCCTGCATTGCCCAGACCCCGCAAGCGGTGGTCGGCGACGTGATGACGATCTCGGGCTGCTGCACCTGATGAACGGTCACCCGTTTGTCGAGGACCTTTCGCACGAACGCGACGAACTCGTCGCGCCCGTTAATGATGCTGCCACCCGAGTCGGTCGTGTCGCTCTGGAAGTCCTCGGTGAAGACGCCGCGAAACCCATCCCAGTCCTTCGTGTCGAGGCATCGGCAGTAGCGCGCCTTCAACACCTCGACCGCCTTGATCTCGTCGAGATCCGCGCTGCCCGTCATGACGCGAAACCTATCGCCGGCCCTACGGTTCGAGGACGACCTTGCCGGTCGCCTGACGGTCGTCGAGCAACGCGAGTGCTTCGCCGGCTCGCTCGAGCGGGAAGCGGGCGCCGACCGGCGGATTGATGTGACCGGCCGCAGCGAGCTTCGCGATCTCGACGCCGACCTCGACACCGTGAGCAAAGCCCGTGGACATGACGTACTCACCCCAGCCGGCGCCGACCACCTCGGTGTTGCGCAGCAGCAGGCGATTTACCTTGACCTCCGGGATCGGGCCGCCCGTGAAACCGACCACGACGAGCCGTCCGCCACGCGCCAGCGATCGCAGGCTGTCGGTGAAGCGGTCGCCGCCGACCGGGTCGACGATCACGTCGACGCCGTCTCCGCCGGTGAGTGCGAGCACCTCGTCCTTCCAGGGGCCGTCGGACCGTACGACGTCAGCGGCGCCTGTTGCCGCGGCGACCGCGGCCTTGTCATCGCTGGACACGACCGCGATGGTCCGCGCCCCGAGTCCGTTGGCGACCTGGATGGTCGCGGTGCCGACTCCGCCGGCCGCACCGTGGATCAACACCGTCTCACCGGTCTTCAGCCGCCCGCGCGTGACCAGTGCGAAGTGCGCCGTGTGGTAGTTGAGGATCAGCGCAGCGCCCTGCGCAAACTCCAAGCCTTCGGGCAAGGGAAACGTCATCGCGGGCGGTGCGACCACCACTTCGGCGAAGCCCCCGGTGAGGCAGAACGCCATCACCTTGTCGCCCGGCCGAAAGCCCGAGTCGTCCGGCGCCGACCGCACGATGCCCGCTACCTCACTGCCGGGGACGAACGGCAGGTCCGGCTTGTATTGGTACTCGCCGCGGCTTTGCAACACCTCGGGGAACGACACCCCCGCGGCTCTGACGTCGATGACGACGCCACTGCCCGGCTCCGGCTCCGGCCGCTCGACGACATGGGTCGCGGTGGATGGCCCGGTCAGCTGAAAGATCTCGACAGCCCGCACCTCGCGGACGCTATCCAACGCAACTTGTCCGTACCTCAACCGGCTATAGCAGCGTTAGACACTGACAACTTCGAGGCGACCCGCCGATGCGTGCGTTCTTGCCCGGCTATGCCCGATTTGTTGTCGCTCACTTGGAGCATCGAAACCGGCTTCGCGGAATGCCGATCTATGTAGAGCAAGCGTTCAAAGAACGAAGAAGCCCACTCAAATGCTCACGATCGCGGTGATTTGCCATGCCCGGATTCCTTTCGCCAACACGCCCATCAGCGGTCACTCGCTGGTTCGGATGCGCCGCCGTCGCGCTGGTCGCATCACTCGCCGCAGTCGTGACCTCAACGCCCGCGGTCGCCCGCGCTTCGGCACCGCAACTCGTCCGGGCGGCGGCCCACGGCGTGAGCAAGCCCGACAAGCTCCGCGACCCGAGCGCCAACCGCAGCGCCGCCCCTGACTACCTCGACTTCTGCGCCGTGAACGGCCCGCGGAACCCGACCTGCGTCAAGCGGGCACTCAAAGCGATCAACAACGCGCACGCCGCCGAGGGCATTCGCAAGATGATCCTGCCGAGCGACTACGCGCAGCTCACGACCGCCGAGCAGACCTTCGTCATCACCGACCTCGAGCGGGTCGCCCGTGGGCTGCGGCCGTTCGTCGGGCTGACCGCTCGCCTCAACCAGAACGCACACCACGCCGCTGTCGTACGCGACGACCCGACCCTGCTCGGCGCGATCCTCAGCCTGCTGGGTGTCCGCGAGTACGGCTCGATCTGGGCCGGCGACTTCGGTCCGCTAGCCAGTGACTTCGACTGGATGTACAACGACGGCTACTCCTCCGACGGCAGCGTCAACCTCGACTGCACGCGGCCCGGCCAGTCGGGTTGCTGGGGTCACCGTCACGTGATCCTCGGCCTGTACTCCGGGCTGCCTCACCTGCTCGCCGGAGGCGGCACGGCGAAGCCCGCGGGTGCCTCGATCGCCGAGGTGCTGTGCGGCACGGTCGGGCACGTTCCCGCTCTGACCTACAGCTGGAAGGACGCGCTGGCATTCGGCGCCAACGGCCACAAGGTGACTGCTGCGTAACCGACGTCCTCGCGGGCAGTTGTACCTAACGTCTGCCACATCGGCGCGGACCGCTGTCACGCCGGTGTGGCAGACATCTGCCCGCAACCCCACGCGCCGTGCAATAGCGATGCGGCTGCGCCGCGATAGTTAGCCGTGCGCTAGCGGCGTACTCGCCAGTAACCGAACAACCTCACATCTGATCCATATGCTCGCGGGATGATCGAGCGCACTGTCGCCGGCATTGCGCTGCAGGAGGCTGAGCGCAACGGCCGCCGGTACGCCTATCCGATGGACTATCCCAACGAGGCGCGGATCGAGGCCTCGATCCAGCTCTCTGCCACCCATGACGACGGCGACGTCGAGGGGCTGAAGGTCGACCCCGAGCTCTACGCCGCACAGGACGCCTTCATGTCGACCGGCACCGCGCGGTCGGCGGACTTCGTACAGGCGATGGCATGCCTCATCGACGTGCGCTTCACTGACCTGCTCGAGGCGGCGCTCGCCGACGCGGAGACGGTCGCGTCGTTCCACAAGCTCGGTGAGCACCTGCAGGGCGGCGGCAACGTGATCAACGCGGTACCGCACGGACCGCTGCTCGACATCGGCCTGCTGCACGCGACGGCGTACGTCGCGATGAGCCGGCTCGGCTACGCGCCGAAGATGGGGATCGTCATCAGCCACGGCATCAGCGGCCGGGGCAAGCGGTTCGGCGACGATCTGGTGTGCCTGGCCGACGCGCTGGACTGGGCGTGCGACAAGGTCTGGTACGTCACGCCGCGAACCGCCAACGTCAAGGAGTCGACGTACGTCGAGCTCGTGCCCGGTGAGCGCATCACGGCGCACAACGCGGTGGTCCGGACTGACATCGCCGCTTCGCTCGACGAAGGTGGCTTCATGATCACCGCGGCACCGAGCGCGACGAGCAACCGGGTCGGTGCCGATGGCGTGCATGTCATCGAGCCGCCGACGCTCGGCACGCTGCGTTTGATGTCGCACCCTCGAACGCTCATCGCGCTTGCCGCCGGCCGGGTGCTCGGCACGCCATCCCCTAGCTATGCGCTCGTGCCGGATTTTCCGGTCCTCGCAGGCAACGGCGAGCAGCTCAACGCGCAGGGTGCCGCCCTGATCGAGCGCCTGGCAGCAGAGATGAACCGCATCGATGCACCAACTCGCTACGAGGTCCGCGACCGCTAGGCGATTTCGCGAACGGCGGCGGCGATTCGCTCGGCGCCGCGGCTTCCGAACATCAGCGTGTAGTGGTTGGTGTCGTCGACGATCTCGACCGACATCTGCGGCAGCTTCTCGCGCCACGGGTCGACCAGCGCATCCGGCAGCAGCGGCTCGGGCTGGTTGAGCAGCCCGCGAGTCGCGCGCAGCAGGGTGATCGGGCATCGCAGCGATGCCAGGGAATCGGCGATCAATGCCGGGTTGCTCAACTGGTCGGCGAGATCGCCTTCGACAGCAGCCGCTGACACCCGCGACCGCAGAGCCGGCGAATCGCCGACGAGGTCGTAGCGCAGGTAGTCCTCGACGTCGGCGTTCCAGTCCTCGCTGACCGCGGGGTGCACGCGCCAGAAGTCGAGGTACGCCGCCTCGGACTCGAACGTCATGCTCAGCCGCTCGATTGCCGGCCCGAGCACCGCTTGCACCACGGCTTCGACCGGGACGCCCTCCGGGAGCTCCAGGGGAATCCCGCCGTCGACCAGCACGATCGAGTGGACGAGCTCGGGGTACCGGGCTGCGAAGACGACCGAGACGTAGCCACCCATCGACTCACCGACCAGGATCACCCGGTCGAGGTTCAGCGCCCGGACCACGGCGGCGCAGTCGTCGGCGTGCGCCGCCATTCCGTACGGTCCGGGCAGCGGGCTGCTCGCGCCGCGGCCGCGCAGGTCGGGCGCGGCCACCAATGTCTCGCCGACAAGTGCCCGCGCCACCGGGTTCAGCGACACCGATGACGCGGTGACGCCGTGCAGCCCGAGCACCGGCGGCAGCGTCGGCTCGCCCTCCGGGCGATGCAGCGCGACGCGCAACATCCCGCCCGCGACCTCGACGTCGATCGGCTCAGCCTTCGCGGTCATACCGTCGATCGTGCCACCTGCAGTGATGCGGTCGTACCTAGCGCTCTGCGCGAAGCCTTCGTCCGACGACAGCAACATCGACGAGACTCGCCACCGCCGCGACTGCGGCTATCACGACGATCGCGACCGGTACGCCGAACACCGCGAAAAGCACCGTGGCGGCGATGAGGACAACCGCGCCGAACGAGGCGAGGGCAAGCCGCAGGCCCAGTGCGCTGCGGGCAGGCGGCGCACCCCCGATCCCGGCGGTCGGGTCATGGAAGTCGAGCCGGTCATCGAAGTGCATGTCCCATGGTTGTGCCCAGCGCAGCCGCAATGACCCATGCGCGCAATGTGCCGTACCGGATCAAGGGCATGTGCCGCGTCCGGAGTGAGAAGGGTCAGAACCGGAAGCGCGTCAGACCGCCCGGCTCGACGCCCAACGTCACGATCGCGGACCGCGGCTCGATGCGAAATACGTTCCAGGGCGGGGGGCCCTGTGCAGGCGCGTTGAACGGGGCGGTGATCCCGGTGCCGCTCTCGTCGGGCTCAACCGGCCAGCCGCCATCCGCCCAAACCTGCGCGACCCGCGCCACCGCGGCCGGATCGGTCACCTGCACCGCGGTCCCTTCGACGACGACGTCGGCGTCTCGGACCGACCGCGCCACCGAGCACCGCCCGTCACGGGCGACGTTGCGAAACTTCCGCGTACCCGACCCGGTCTGGAACCAGTACGCGCCATCCACCCAGACGGCACCGACCGGCGTCACGTGCGGGCTCCCGTCCTCGTTGATCGTGGTCAGCCACGTCGAGCGGGAGTTGTGCGCGTCCGCTTCAGGCCCCGATCCGGCTTCGAGCTTTGCGAGGATCGAGGACCACTCCACCGGCGGCAGTCCATCGGCCACACCCAGGTTCACGCTTTCCATCACGGCCTCCTCTTGGTCACCGACCCCAATGGATCGGTCCGTCACAGTTAGGACGGACGGCGGCGCAGAAACTCATCTCCGCTGGGCTCAGCGATTGGTCGGGAAGCCCAGTTCCAAGCGGCTGGGCTCGGGTTCGGGCCATCGGGTGCTCACGACCTTCTGCCGCGTGTAGAAGCGGATCCCCTCGGGACCGTAGATCGCGGTCGGCACGCACTACTGCGGCGGGTCGGTCGCCGCCTCCGAGCGGATCGCGCAGCTGCTGCCCAGCGCGCAGCTCGTCGAGCCACCCTGGGGCGACAACGAGTGGAACGAGCGGATGGCGACCGGCCCTCGGCTGTTCGCAGGCTGGCCCGCGCTCGCGCCGCAACTCGACAACTGGGCCACCGAGAACCTGGCGCTGCCCCGCTCCCGGTGATGCCCCCAGGCAACCCAGGGCGCGCTGCACGCTATCCAGCCGCGCTTACCCCGCCCTGGGCCGTAACCCGTTTGGGTTAATCGGATTCGCCTGTGGATACCGACAATTCACACGTGGACGGGGATGACTTGGGCGTGCCGTCGCGCACCCTCGATGTCCTCCCGGAAGAGCCGCCCGTCCGTCGCGTGCGCAAGCCGCGGGTAGCCCCACCCACCTCGGACGCCACAGCGGCACCGATCGCTCCTACTGTTGATCCCATCGATGCCACGCCCGCCACCCCGGAAGAAGCTGCCTTGCCGCGAGCAAAGCGCGCGCCGCAGCCGCCGGCTGTCGCGCCTGAGCCGGCCGCCGCCGCGGCGCCCGTGCAGGTCGCCGATCCGGTGACCCCCGCGGTCTACCCGACCTCCGCGGTCCCCGCCACCGAGACTGCCCCGGCCGCGCCGAGCGTCGAGTCGCAAACAGCCGAGCCGGCCGCGCCCGCGGCACCAGCACCCACCTCGGCCGACAGCTCCGACCCCGACGAGGGTCCGGCCACCGGCGTACGGGCACTGCAGGAAGCGTTCGCGATCGACGTCGCGGAGCGGGAGGACCGCCACCGCGCCGAGGTACGCGCGATGCAGCAGTCCTTCGTCACCGACGTCGCGGCGCGCGAAGACCGTCACCGCGCCGAGGTCCAGGCGCTGCACCAGAAGTTCACGACCGACATCGCCACCCGCGACGAGCGGCACCGTACCGACGTCAACGAGCTGCAGAAGAATCTCGAGGACGTCCGCGAGCTGCTGAGTACGACGGAGTCCACCGGCAAGCGCGAGGCCGAAGCGCGCGTCACCGCGGAAGCCGACCTCGAGCGCCAGGGCGTCGAGCTCGAGAACCGCCACAGCGAGATCTCCCGGCTCAACTCGCGCAACGGCGAGCTCGCCAGCCGGCTGGCCACCGCCGAGCAGGAGGCGGAGCGATGGGCTGCCGAGGCGCGCCGCCTCGACGCCGAGCTCAGGACCACCGTCTCCGACGCTGAGCGCGCCGCCACCACGGCCGCCCGCCTGTTCGCCGAGAAGACCCAGCAGCTCGACGAGACCTCACGCCAGCTCGACGACACCACGCGCCGGCTCGAGAACGCCGACGAGCGAGGCGCCCGGCTGTCCGAGACGTCGGCAGCACACGACGCCGCCGGCAAGCAGCTGCGTCAGACCATCGCGGAGCAGCGCGCCGAGCGCGAGCGGGTCACCGACGAGCGCGACGCCGCCCGCCAGCAGTCCGCGGAGCTCGAGGCGCAGATCCGCGCGGCCGAGCTCGAGGCCGAGCAGGCTGCCGACGAAGCTGCCCGCCAGCTCGCGGACGCGGTACGCCGCCTCGACGACGCCGAGGAGCGCGCCGCCCGCGTCACCGGACAGTCCTCGGTGCGCGAGGCGACGGTCGAGGAGCTGCGTCAGGCGCTGGCCGAGCAGCAGGCCGAGGTCAAGAAGGCGAGCGCCGACCGCGACGCCGCCCGCCGTCACGCCGCGGACCTCGAGGCCGAGCTGGCCGACGTACACCGCGAGCCGAAGCCCCGCCCGACGTCCGCCCCGGAGTCCCGCGCGCCGATCGAGCCAGCGCGCCCGGCCGAGCGACTGAGCGCCGCCACCGTCGCGTCATCGACCGCGGGCGAAGAGTCCTACGAACGCCCGCTTTCCCTCGCCGAGGACATCGACCTCGTGCCGTGGCAGCGCGAAGCGCTCACCGCATGGTCCTACGGCAAGCACCGCGGCATCGTCGAGGCGGTCACCGGCGCGGGCAAGACGCGACTCGCGCACTGGGCGATCTCCGAGGCGCTCGACCAGGACATGAAGGTCCTGGTGATCGCGCCGACTGCCGAGCGCGTGGACCACTGGTACGACGGGCTGCGCAAGGCGCTTCCGATCAACCGGGTCGGCAAGCTCGCCGGCGCGCGCGACGAGCGGCACGGCGACTACGACGTGGTCGTCGCGACGGCACAGGACGCGGCGAAGGACAACGTCTTCGGCTCAAGCTTCGACGGGCTGATCGTCGCCGATCAGGTCCACTCCTACGGCACCCGCGACCAGTCGCTCGCCCTCGACCCGCGCTACGGCTGGCGGCTCGGCCTGACCGCTGAGTACGACCGCGACGACAAGGGCATCGCGACCTACGTCGACCCGTACTTCGGCGGCGTCACGTTCCGGCTCGGCTACGACCGGGCCCTGCAAGACGAGGCGGTCGCGCAGTTCGACATCGCGATTGTGGCGCTGCGGCTCAACGACGCAGAGCAGGCGGAGTACGACGCCTTGGGCCAGCAGGCCAACGACCTCGCGGCCACACTGCGCAACGATTTCGCGGTCACGGTCGATGAGGCCGACGACATCGAGGAAGTCGCGGCGCTCAAGGGCGGTCGCCCGGCACGGACCGCGGCCCGGTCCTACCAGAAGGCCATCGACAAGCGCACCGAGATCGTCGCGCGTGCCGCGGCGAAGGGCCCGATCCTCAAGGCCCTCGCCGGCCGGGTCCGCGACGCCGAGACCGCGTTGGTCTTCGCGCAGACGCAGCAGTCCGCCGGGCACGTCACCAAGCTGTTCGCATCCGAGGGATGCACGACGCGGTCGCTCAACTCCGGGCCGGAGCGCCGCCTGCTCGCGCGGCGCGCGGACGGCAGCCGCGAGCAGGACGAAGACATCGTGCTAATCGCCGGTAGCCGGGGCCTCGACGGTGGTGTCGACGGACCCGATGTCGACCTCGGGATTCTCGTCGGCGCGAGCCGCAACAAGCTGCAGCTGATCCAGCGGATCGGCCGGGTCATCCGCGCCAAGTCCGACGACCGGCACGCGCGCCTTGCGCTGGTCTACGTCGAGGGAACCGCCGAGGACGAGTTCGCCGGTGACGCGTCGCTGTTCGCGACGACGGTCATGCCGCACGCGGCGAGCGTGGAGCGGATCAACGCCGGCGAAACGGCCGGACTGATCAAGTTCCTCACCCCCGGCGCATAGCCAAAACCCGCTGGCTTAGAGAGCCCTCGCGTCGCGGCGAGCAGTCGGTCAGAGACTCGCCAGGGAAGCCCGCAACTCCTGGATGTCCTCGTGCACGCTGTCGAAGTGACCGTTGGTCTCGCTGCGGAAGGCGCTGACCTCACCGCGCAGACCGGTGAGCTCGCCTCGGAGACCGGTGAACTCGCCTCGGAGACCGCGAATCTCACCACGAAGCTCGCTGCCCTGGCTGTCGAATCTGGCGCCGAGCTCGCTGCCCTGGCTGTCGATTCGGGCGCCGAGCTCGCTGCCCAGACTGTCGATTCGGGCGCCGAGCTCACTGCCCAGACTGTCGATTCTGGCCCCGAGCTCGCTGCCCTGGCTGTCGATTCTGGCCCCGAGCTCGCTGCCCTGGCTGTCGATTCGGGCCCCGAGCGCGTCAGACCGTCCGATCGCGGCGAACAACGCGGCGGCAAGAATGCCGACCATCGCAAGGATCACCCCGAACATTGCCCAGGCGAGCGCGGTCATGTTTTCGATGGTGCCACGTCCCTTCGCGGTTGGTGAGCTCAATCTCGGCATCAACGGTCGCGAGCGGCGCCGACGCAATCGCGGGCCGACGCTGCGATCGGAGGACAACCAAGGCGGCGTCGCGGTCGGTGTAAAACCGCCCGCCCGGGAGGTCTCGCCACGCTCAAGCCTGCGCTCAGCCGTAACCCGTTCGGGTGAATGGGGAAACGCCGAGAGATTCCGACAATTCGTACATGGATGAGTCGAGCGCCAGCGTGCCGTCAGGCTCGCTCGACATCCTCCCGGACCTGCCGCCGTCCCGGCGCGACCGCAAGCGCCGCGAAGTGCCGCGGGCGTACCCCGCGGCTCCGACCGCACAACCGGTCCTCGCGCCTCCGGTTCAGCCCGCGCCGATAGCGCCACCGATCGCACCGCCGGCAGCACCACCGACACTTGCGCCAGCTCCGCAAGTGGCGCCGCCGCCGACCCTGGTGCCCGTTGCCTACGCCGCGCCGCCGGCACCAGTCGCGCCACCGACCGCGCCGTCACCGACGGTGCCCCTGCAGCAACCCGTCGTCGCCACCGGACCGGTGCCGGTTCGCGCCGCGACTCCACCGGCGCCCGCTCCGGCGCCGCCGGTGCAAGCGCCGCCGCCCGCCGCCGCTGCCGGGATCCAGGCGCTGAAGGAAGCGTTCGCGATCGACGTCGCGGAACGCGAGAACCGCCATCGCGCCGAGATGCACGCGCTCGAGCAGTCACATGCCCTCGAGGTCGGCGCGCGCGAGGACCGCCGCCGTGCCGAGATCCACACGCTGCAGCAGACGCTCAAGGACATTCGCGAACAGCTCGGTCACGCCGTCTCCGACCGCGATCACCAGTCGCAGGCGCGGGCCACCGCGGAAGCCGAGCTCCGGACGCATCGCTCGGCGTACGAGGCGCTGCGTAGCGAGCTCGACAGTCAGCGGTCGGTGCTCGACCGAAGCACGGCGCGGGTTCACGAGCTCGAAGCGTCGCTGGCGGCCGCACAGCAGGAGACCGAGCGCTGGAGCGAGCAGGCCCGACGCACGGAGGCGGACCGCCGGACCGCCGTCGTCGAGGCCGAGCGCGCCGCTGCGCAGGCCGCGGGCCGGTTCGCCGACATCACCTCTCGGCTGCAGACCTCCGAGGACCGCAACGCGCGGCTCGCGGAGCAGACGGCGGCTCATGAGGCAGCCGGCCAGCAGCTTCGCAACACGATCGCCGAGCAGCGCATGGACCGCGAGCGGCTCACGGCCCAGCGCGACACCGCACAGCAGCGCTGCGCGGAGCTCGCCACGGAGCTGCGCAACAACACGTACGACGCCGAACGCGCGACTACCGAACGGTCTAGCGATCTCACTGACGACTCGGTGGATGACGAGCTGGCGACCGACGACCTCTACGACCCGCTCGGTCAGCAGCGCGCCGAGCTCGAGCGGGTGCGCGCCGAACGCGACGCCGCCCGGCGGCAGGCCGCGGCGCTCGAAGCCGAGCTCGAGGGCCTGATCGACGAGCCGCATGCCCTCGACAACAGCGAGCAGGCCCGGTCGCTGTGTGCCTCCGAACCGCTGCCCTACCCGTCGGAAGGCACTGCGGACGACGCCGCTGCGGTGCGCACCCACAGCACGTCGGCGCCGGCAGCGTCGGACGACCACCCGGTGTCGCTCGCGGCGGAGATCGACCTCGACCCGTGGCAGCGCGAAGCGCTCGCGGCGTGGGCCGACGGTGCTCACCGCGGGGTCGTCGAGGCCATCACCGAGGAAGGCCGGACGCGGCTCGCCTACTGGGCGATCGGTCAGGCGCTCGACCTCGGCATGAAGGTGCTGGTCGTCGTCCCCTCGGTCGACGGCGTCGAGCAGTGGCATCGCGGGCTGCGCGAAGCGCTGCCGATCAACCGCGTCGCCAAGCACACCAACGGCAAGGACGCCCGGCTCGCGTCGTACGACGTGGTGGTGTCCACCGCCGAGAGCGCCGCGAAGGGAAGCGTCTTCGGCCCGCACTTCGAAGGGCTCCTGGTCGCCGTCGACGTGCACGCGTTGGGGACCGCCGCCGCGGCGCCGGCGTTGGACAGGGCGTACTCCGCGCGGCTCGGCATCACTGCTGCCTACGAGCGCGACGACGACGGAATCGCGACGTACCTCGATCCGTACTTCCGCGGGGTCAGCTTCCGGCTCTGGTACGGCCGGGCGCTCGAGGAGAAGGTCGTCGCGCCGTTCGACATCGCGCTGGTCTCGGTGCCGTTCGGCGCCGCCGAGCAGGTGGAGTACGACGCGTGCGAGAAGCACGTGAAGGATCTGCGTGCCGAGCTGGTCAACGACTTCGGGCTGCCGGCGAAGCCGTTCGCTGCGTTAAGACGAAACGTCGAGAAGCTCGCGGCGGGCCGGGCCGGACCGGCGCGGACCGCTGCACGCAACTACCAGAAGGCCGTGGCGAAGCGTGACGAGCTCGTCGCGAACAGCACGGTGCGGGACCCGATCCTTCGGGCCCTCGCTTCGCGAGTCCGCGGCAGCGAAGGTGCGCTGGTCTTCACCTCGACCCAGCAGGCAGCCGCCCACACCTCACGAGTGCTCGAAGGACAAGGCTGCCCGACATCGATGCACTCGGGACCGGAGCGCGGGGCGCGGCGCGCTGACGGCAGTCGCGACGACGACAGCGAAGTCTTCCTGGTCGCGGGTCGCCACGCGGGTGCTGACGGCGACGGCCCTTCCGATGTTGATCTCGCGATCCTGGTCGGCGCCAGCCGCAGCAAACGCCAGATGATCCAGCGCCTCGACCAGGTCATCACCAAGAAGCCCGACGGTCGCCATGGACACCTCGTCGTCGTCTACGTCGAGGGCACCGTCGAGGACGACCACACCAGCGACGAGGCGCCGGTCATCACGACCGTCATGGCGCGCGCCGCGCGCATCGGACGCTTCAGCGCCGGAGAGACCGACGGGCTCCTCGACTTCCTCGCGAGCGGTTGGCAGATGACTGTGCCTATCGCGACATCGATGGCACCTGCGCGCTAAGGCAGGCTGACAACTCGCGCTCGCGCACCGTTGAGCGCGGCGATCAGGTCGATCTCGACCACCGCGCCGAGAGCCAGCCCGGTCACGCCGATGCAGGTTCGCGCCGGAAGCGGTGGGGAGAACCAGCGCTCATAGGCGCGGTTGAAGTCGGCGTACTGATCGAAGGACGTCAGGAAGACGCGCACCGACACCACACCATCGAGCGACGAGCCGCACAGCCGCAGCACCCGCTCCAGATGCGCCATGACGAGGTCGGTCTGTTCCTTGACTCCGTTGCCGAACAGCTCGCCGGTCACCGGGTCGATCGGCAGCTGGCCGGTGACGTGCAGCAGGTCGCCGTAGGCGACGGCATGGCTGTACGGCGCGACCGGCTCGGGCACCCCTTCCTCGGCGCCGAACGTCCAGCACCGGATCTCGCTCATGCGCCCACGAAGAGTCGCTTGTCGATGGTCGCGTGCACCCCTTGGCGCTGGTCGACGACCTGGGTGACGGTGAAGTCGCAGGCGACGCTCAGCAACGAGTAGGCGTCGTCCGCGGACAGACCGAACAGCCGCCCGAGCAGGTCCAGCATGCGCAGCGAAGCGGCACGCATCGCCTCGTCGAGGTCGTCGCCGAACCCGTGCACCGACCAGACCGTCGCGGTCTCGAGCACCGGGTAGGTGAACCCGAGGTCGGCGCGCACCGAAAGCTGGAGCAACCCGTCCAGCGAGCATTCGAGCGCGGTGCCGCTGACCTCGCCGTCCCCCTGCGAGACATGCGGATCTCCGACGGACAGCAACGCACCCGGGACCTGCACCGGATAGTGCATCGTTGCGCCCGGGCCGATCCGCCAGTTGTCGATGTTGCCGCCGTGGTCTCCGGGCGGCACGCTGCTGTGGCGGCCGGTCTCCGCCGGCGCGACGCCCATGGTTCCGAAGTGCGGGCGCAGTGGGATCGCGACACCCTCGAGCGCCGGCTCACGCTTGGTCGTGCCGGGTTCCACGATCGTCCCGGGCGCATCGGCCAGCGGGCTGGTCGCCCAGTCGTACGCGAAGGCCGCGCGGGCCAGGCCCGCCGCGACGTCGAGCTGGTAGATCGTGACTCGTTCCTTGTCCATCACGTCGTAGAGCTGACCCCAGTGCGCGGCGAGGTTCGACCCGTAGGGCAGCCGTGGCTCCGCTGCGAGGATCCGTACGGCGAGGGTGTCACCGGGCTCGGCGCCGTCGACATAGATCGGCCCGGTGAGGATGTGCGGTCCGGGACCGCGGTCGGTGACCGCTTCGTAGAGCGCGCGGATCTCCTCATCCATCAGCAGGTCGGGCGCATCACCCGCGTGATGGGTCAGGGTCCGGATGCGCACGAGGTCACCGGAGGAGACCGCGATCGCCGCGGCCACCGACTTGTCGAAGTAGCCCCAGCGCACGGTCTTCGGCGTCGCGTCCAGCTGGTGCAGCATCGGGGCGTCGACCGTGCGGGTCACACCCGCTCCCGCATCTCGGCGGTGAACGCCGGCCACACCACCGGGTCGTGGCCGGGCACCATGCGGTAGCCCTTCTCAGCGGCGATCGCCTTGAGCCGCAGCAACGGCTCGAGGGTGTCCTGCGCCGGCACGCCGACCGCGAAGCCGACCGGCTTCTCCTCGTCGATGTTCTCTTGCAGATCCGCCGCGTCGAACGCGAGCACCAGGCCGCCGCCGCCCTCGAGGTCGACCACGAAGCTCTGGTGGCCCGGCGTGTGTCCGGCGGTCAGGACGGCGGTGACGCCCGGCGCGATCTCGACGTCGCCGTCGCTTACTTCCCAGTGCAGCCGCGGGTCGTCGAAGTCGACCCGGAAGATCGCGTGCTTCTCAGGCTCCGGGTGCGGCGCGTGCAGGCCGTAGTCCAGCTCGCGCTTCTGGACATGCACGGGTGTGCCCGACGCGGCGAAGTGCCGGACTCCCCCGGCGTGGTCGTTGTGCAGGTGTGACAGCGCGACCACCGTCACCGCCTCCAGCGCGAGACCGACTTCTTCGATCGCCGCGAGCAAGGGGTCCCCAGGATGGTCCGGCAGGACCGCCGTGACCGGGCCGCCGTGGAATCGCTGGAACAGCACCGGGTCACGCACCAGCGCCGGGTTGAGCCCGGTGTCCAGCAGCATCCAGCCGCCGTCGAGCTCGAGCAGCACCGCGGGCACCGGCTCGAGCAGCATCTCGGTCGGGTCCGCGCCGAGGACCGAGACGGTCTTGGGCAGCTCCTCCCACCCGAGGGTCAACGGGATGACCCGACGTACGCCGCTCATCTGACCCTGACTCGAGGATCCGTCCACGCCTGCGCGAGATCAACGAGGGCGTTGATCACGACGTACATCGCGCCGAGCACCAGGCTCACCCCGGCGACGGCCGGCAGGTCGAAGGTCTGGATCGAGCGCACCATGTAGAGGCCGATCCCGGGAAACGCGAAGATGTCCTCGACCACGACCACGCCGGACAGCAGCAGCCCGACCTGCAGGCCGGCCATCGTCAGCGGCGCCTGCGCCGAGTTGCGCAGCGCGTGGCGCAGCAGCACCGTCCGCTCCGGAAGCGCCTTCGCCCGAGCGGTACGGATGTAGTCCGCGCGCAGCGTGGTCTGTAGCGATGACCGCAGGGTTCGCGCGATCGCCACCGACGGAACGATCGCCAGCGTCACGGCCGGCAGCAGCAGATGCCAAAGCGCGTTGCCGAACGTCGAGAGCTCGCCGTGCAGCAGCGAGTCCACGGTGTACATGCCGGTCGGTCCCGACGGCGCGGTGACCCCTGAGGACAGCCGGCCCTGACCGGGCAGCCACTGCAGCTTGCTGTAGAAGAGCAGCAGCAGGATCAGGCCGAGCAGGAACTGCGGGATCGATGCGGCCGCGAGCAGGCCGAGCCGGGTGGCGCGGCCGCGACTGCGTGCGGTCAGCAGACCGACGGCGACCCCGATGACGCCGGCGATGACCGCCGCCGTGAATGCGAGCTCCAGCGTCGCGGGCAGGAACGACCGGATGTCCGACATCACCGGGCGGCGGGTGTGCAGCGACATCCCGAGGTTGCCCTGCACCGCACCGACCAGGAAGTGCCAGAACTGCGTGCCCAACCCACGGTCGAGGTAGAGCTGGTGCTTCTTGGCCGCCACCGAGGCGCTGCTCGCCGACGTACCGAGCAGCGCCCGTACCGGATTGGCCGGCACCTGGCGTTCCAGCAGGAACACGATCGCGGTCAGGGCCACCAGCACCGCGACCAGCGCTGCCAGGCGTTCCGCCGCGAACCGGCGCAGCCCCGTCACCGGACCACCTCTGTCACCGCAGCAGCCCGATCAACCGGTGCCACCCAATGCCTGGAGCGGCACCGTCCACGGCTCCTCCGGGCGGAACGTCACGCCGGTGACCGACTTGCGCCACACCATGACGTCCTGCGAGGAGGCAAGGAAGAGGATCGGGTCCTGCGCCGCCATGAGCTCGCCGGCCTTCGCGTAGTCGGCGTCCGACGTGGTCTTGTCGGTGTCCGCGCGGCCCTTGTCCATCAACGCGTCAACCCTGGGGTTGGAGTAGTTGAAGAAGTTGAGCCCGCCGCCGGTGCCCCAGACGATGCGTCCCCAGGTGTCGGGGTGCGCGGCGTCGGGAGTGTTGGTCTCCAGCAGCAGGTCCGGCGCGTGCTTCACGTCGCTCGGGTAGCCGTAGGTCTGCGCGTTCTGCACCTCACGGACGCTGACCGAGAAGCCCGCCGCGTCGAGCTTCTGCTGGATGAGTTCGGCGAGGCGCTGCTGCAGCCCCGAGTCGTCGGCGGTGTAGCCGAAGACCAGCTTCGGGGAGCCGGTGACCTTGACCGCCTTGGCCGGGTAGCTGACCGGCGCCTGTCCGGTCGGCAGGATGCCCTTCGGGTACATCGAC
>DATAUF010000006.1:0-8079 GCA_036268405.1 Mycobacteriales bacterium | reverse complement strand
GATGCGCACGGTCTGCGGTTCACCGCGGAGGGCGCCAAGGGCCGGCGCAACCGAGTCGGCACCGTGCTCATCGTCAAGCTGCCCATCCGTAGCCTGTAACGGTGGACGCCGAGGACACCAAGCTCGTCACCCTTGCCCGCTCCGCGCGGGCTCGGACGGGGGCAGCCGAGGGCGCAGCCGTCCGCGACGACATCGGGCGCACGTACGTCGCGGCAACGGTTGCGCTTCCGGCCCTGTCGTTGACCGCATTGGAGGCAGCTGTGGCGGCCGCGGCGTCCAGCGGCGTGACCAAGCTCGAGGCGGCGGTCGTGGTCACTGCTGCGGATGATGCCGATCGTGGCGTGCTCGCCGGGCTGGGCGACCCCGTCGTCCACGTGGTGCCCGCGTGACGGTGCTCCGCCCCGTCACCGGTGCCGACGTCGCCCTTCTGGAAGGCGAGCGCGGAGGTCCGGACACAGCGGGGAAGTTCGGCTGGTTCGGCTATCGGGATCCCCGTGGCATCTCCGAGATGGTCGAGCAGGGAAAGACGCTCCGCGATGACGGCGGTCGGCTCGTCGTGGTTGATGATTCGGGCGAACCGGTCGGCGAGGTGAGCTGGCGCCTGACCCTCAACGGCCCGCCGCCGTATGGCGAGTGCTGGAACATCGGCATCTGGATCGCTCCCGACGCGCGTGGCAAGGGTCACGGCAGCGCGGCGCAACGGCTTCTCGCCGAGTACCTGTTTGCCCACACCCTCCGCGAGCGCGTCGAAGCGGGCACCGAGCTCGGCAATGTCGGCGAGCAACGAGCACTCGAGAACGCGGGCTTCACGCGCGAGGGCGTCCTGCGTCGCGCCTGCTTCCGTGATGGTGAGTGGCGCGACATGGTCATGTACTCCAAGCTGCGCGGCGAGGAATGACCGCACACGGCTTCTGTTCGGGGTTCGCGTGCTTCCTCGGCCGTCCGAACACCGGCAAGTCGACCCTCACCAATGCACTTGTCGGCAGCAAGGTCGCGATCACGAGCGATCGGCCGCAGACCACGCGTCACGCGATCCGCGGCATCGTGTCGCGACCCGACGCGCAGCTCGTACTCGTCGACACCCCGGGCTTTCATCGCCCGCGAACCCTCCTTGGACAGCGGCTCAACGACCTGGTGCGCGCCACCGTGGTCGAGGTGGACATCGTCGCGATGTGCGTTCCCGCCACCGAGAAGGTCGGACCGGGTGACAGGTTCATCGCCGACCAGCTGCATGCGATCGCCGGTGCGACGACGGCCATTGCCGTCGTGACGAAGTGCGACATCGCCAGCAAGAACCAGGTTGGCGAGCGGTTGCTCGAGGTCGCGGATCTCGGGGACTGGGCGGAGATCGTGCCGGTCAGCGCCGTCGATGGCTTTCAGGTGGGGCTGCTCGCCGACCTGCTGGTTGCCCGACTGCCCGAGGGTCCGCCGCTGTATCCAGACGGTGAGCTCACCGACTCTCCGGAAAGCGTCATGGTGGCGGAGCTGATCCGCGAGGCCGCGCTGTCAGGGGTGCGTGACGAGCTGCCGCACTCCATCGCCGTCGTCGTGGAGGAGATGGTCCGCGGCGATCAGCGCATCGACATCCACGCCGTCATGTACGTCGAGCGCGACAGCCAGAAGGGCATCGTGATCGGGGTCGGCGGGGAGCGGTTGCGCGACGTCGGCACCGCGGCGCGCCGACAGATCGAAGCGTTGCTCGGTGCGAGTGTCTACCTCGACCTGCGGGTGAAGGTCGCCAAGGACTGGCAGCGTGACCCCAAGCAGCTCAACCGGCTGGGCTTCTCCTAGCGGCTGGCGGCGCACTCGCGTCAGTGCAGGACGTCGAGCCCGTCGACATCCACGGTCGAACCGCTGGAGAAGTCGCCTCGGCGGCCCGTGCAGCGGAACGTCAGGGTTCGCGCCTTTCGCGTCGCACTCTTCGAGCCGAAGACATCGAGCACCTTGTGTCCGGGCGAGGCGCTGAACAGGTCGAAGGTATGCACCCGCGTCTTGCCGACGAGGACCGCAAGCTTCCCGTACGTCGGGCCCGTGTGCACGAGCAGCAGATAGCGACGGCCTCGTGCCGTGATGGTCGCGGAGGCACCGGCCGACGCCGTCTGCGCCTGAGAACCGCCGAGGTCCGCCTTGTTCTTGACCCGATGCCAGGCGCCGGACAAGCGAAAGGAAGCGTCGTCGTACGGAACTGGCAGCAGCTGCGACGCAGCCGCCGTCTTCTTGCCCGCGAGGTCTGTCTCGGTCACCGTCACGACATAGTTGGCGCCGGGCGCGCCCTTGAAGTGATGCGAGCCCGAAGGCGGAGCCTGCTTGCGCACGTAGACCGGCTTCGTCTCACCGAGCCGGGTCACCACGACCCTCGCGCTGGCGGCCACGAGAGCCTTCGCCGGAACCGTGGCGTGCCAACCGACGCGTACCCGGTTGGTGCGGCTGCGCTGATGCGGACTTGCCAGGACGATCGAGGCGTGTGCTTTCGGCGCCTTCGGCGAGAACACGTACGGCGTCAGCAGCGTCCATAGCGGAGCGCCCAGGCCCGTGACCGTGTCGTAGCCGGCCCGCGCCTTCACCGGCAGCTCTGCGGCGGCCTTGGACGCCGCGTGGCGGTCGACATCGGCCTGGTTCCCGTTGGTCCCCGTAGTCGGGTCGCGGAAGGCGCTGCTCTTTGCGGCGTACGCCGAATAGAGCGCGCCGTGGATGTCGCCGACGCCGCTGGTCGCGCCGGTCGACGCGAGCATGTTGGTGAACAGGGCGGCCGCAAGAGGTGAGGACATGCTCGTCCCGCCGACGATGTGCGTCCCCGGACTGGTCTTTGGGTCGCAGGGGTGGAGCAGCGTCGGGTGACAGGTGTCGTACTTCGGGTCGCTTGTCAGGATCTGGAAGCCGGTACGGGGATCGCCTGCGACCGCGATGTCGGGAACCAGTCGGTGCGGCTGGGTTCCGAAGTCACCCTTCTCGCCCGTCGAGGTCTTGAACGGGTCGTGGCCGATCCCGCTGCTCTGGTACGCCGGCATTGCGAAGGTGTCGGACTCGCCGCCACCCGATCCGCCACTGCCTTTGGCGGCGGTGCAGCTGGTCAGGCTCGGGCCGGTGCCGGCGCAGGTCCAGCCCCTCTCCGCCCAGTTCGTGCCGTCATTCGCCGCGATGCCGCCGACCGGTGTGAGCTTCGTGCCGCCCACCGCGACGACATGCGGCGAGCTCGCCGGATAGTCGACCGAGATCCGAGCGAGCTGGCTATGAAGGTTGCTGGTGGCGCAGTCGTAGACGCCGTCGTCGCCTGATGCCGCGAAGATCGTGACGCCGGCTGCGTTGAGCGCCTCGAGCACCGTCTCGACGGCGTTGATGCTGTCGCCGGGGAACTCGCTTTCGAATGCGTCCTCGCACGCGCCCCACGACGTGGTGAGTGCGACGATCTTCGGGTCGCCGCCGTCGGCCGACTTGCCCTGACCCGCAGTGACATCGGCGAGGACCTGGCTGAGGGCCTGGACGTAGCCGTTGCTGCTGTTGGTGTCGAAGTACGCCCGCTGCTTGGCGTGGGGGGCCGTCGACAGCAGCACCTCCTGGTCGAGGTCGACCTCCTCGTCGAGCGTCGCGGTCGCCGCCGGGATCTTGCTGCCGTGGTCGGCGAGCTGCTTGTACTGCCCGCTCGCCACCGGGTCGGGCTTGACGTTGACCGACGGCTGCGCGGCGTACGCGCTCAGGTCGCTGTCGTTCCATCCGGCGAACTGCAGCGACGCGATCGTCAGCTGCCCGTTCTTGTCGCTGCCCTCTTTGGGCGAGGTCAGGGGCGGCGTGTAGGCGTTGCGGAAGTCAGGACCGTCGAGGTTGCTGACGTGCTGATCGAAAAGTGGTGGTGTCCCCGTTGCGGGGAGGACGGCGGCGGCGACGGCGGAGATGCTCGCCGGGATCGCGGGCAGCACGCCTTGCAGCCTGGCGCGGCCGACCAGACCGCTGAGCGCGCCGAAGGTCGCGTCGACGATCGATTCCGGCGCTGATGCCTGGATCGTCCATGCGGTCTGGTGTCCGATCGTGAAGCCGGCCGCATCCAGCGCGGACCGCACCGTCTCGTGGGCGGCCGCGGACGGCAGGACAGCATCGAGCTCGTGCACCCGCTGGACATGGTTGTCGCCGGTCGCATCAGCGAGTTCGGCAAGGCGCGCCGGGTCGGGGGCCTTGAGGAGCACCGTGACGGTGGTGGACGGCCCGGATGCAGCCGCCGGTGCGGTGGTCAAGAGGCCGGCCACGAGCACCCCGGTGCCGACGGCGGCGCACCCGCGCGACAGGCGTACGAGCATCGGCCGGATCACGGTGGATGCCTCGCTCTCGACCGGCTCTGTTGACCGGAACTGCTGGGAATCCAAACGGTACCCGGCTACCAGGGCGAAACTCGCCCAACGCGCAGCCGGTCGATCGGGCCTGCGGCGGAGAGAATCGACAGTGTGCCGCTGTATCGCGACGAGGCGATCGTCCTTCGTACCCAGAAGCTGGGCGAGGCTGACCGCATCGTCACGCTGCTTACCCGGCGCAACGGCCGGGTGCGAGCGGTCGCGAAGGGCGTCCGGCGGACCGGGTCGAAGTTCGGCGCGCGCGTCGAGCCGTTCATGCACGTCGATCTGCAGTTGCACACGGCCAACGTCGAGGGACACTCCGGACTCGACATCGTCACGCAGGCCGAGACACTCGCGCCGTACGGCGAGGCGATCGTCGCGGACTACGGGCGATACACCGCCGGGACCGCAGTGCTCGAAACCGCGGAGCGGCTGACCGCCGAGGAGCGTGAGCCGTCTCTGCGGTTGTTCCTGCTGACGCTCGGAGCGCTGCGAGCGCTTGCTGAGGGCGCCCATGGGTCGTCGCTGGTGCTGGACGCCTTCATCCTGCGGGCTCTCGCGATCTCCGGCTATGAGCCGGTGCTCGACGTGTGTGCCCGCTGCGACGAGCCCGGTCCGCACCGCGCCTTCGTCGTCGCCGCGGGCGGTGTGGTGTGCAACGAGCATCGCCCGCCCGGCGCACCGATGGTGTCGGCCGAGACGCTGCAGCTGATGAACGCGTTGATGGGCGGCGACTGGGGGATCGCAGACGCCGCCACCGCGAAGGTGCAGCGTGAGGCCAGCGGCGTTGTCGCGGCCTACCTGCAGTGGCACTTGGAGCGCGGTCTTCGGTCGCTGCGCCTCGTGGAACGCGGTTGAGCCCGGTCCTGGCGGACCGGGCTCAACCCGTCATCGTCAGTAAGTGACGTTGATGGTCATGTGCACTGCGCGGTTGCCCGGGATGACGTGCACGAAGCCGGTGGCGCCGGCGTAGGGGCCGGTGCCGCCGGTGATCGCCCAGTCGAACGGCGCGGGACCGCGCGGACTGGAGACCACGGTGCCTACCGCAGCGATCGAGCCATCCGGCAGGTCGAAGGTCTGGGTGCAGAGCTCATGCGCCTTGGCATTGACATAGGTCGCCACACACACGCCGTCAGTGTCGCCGAAGGCCTTGCCCGCCTTGGTGATCTTCCCCGACGACATTTCCTGGTCGCCCACGCTGAAGCCCTTGTGTCCGAGGTCGAGGTTCTTATCGACGGTCTGGTGCGCGACGATCGCGATTGCGGCCGTGGTCGGCTCGTCGGTCTGGGCAAGCGCCAGGCCGGCGCTGCCGAGTGTCGTGGCAACTGCGGTGGCAGCGACGGTGGCGAGGAGGGTGCGCATTGTTCGTCCCTTTCGGTCGTGGCCGTTGCGGCCGCTGAGTCGGTGACGTCGGGACGATAGGTACGCAGCGCCGCCCGTCGCGTCCCTCGCAGGACGGGTCTGGCATCGCGCGAGGAGGAATCGGATGCCACCGCCGTTCCACCCCGGGTGGGACCCCCTTTCCGCCTCAAGGGGGAGATCGACGCGCCATTCGCTGGCTAGGTTCGAGATGTGGATCGCGCCCGTGGCCTGCTGCGCAACCGTGCGTTGCGGGACGTGAGTTGGGCGCTACTCGTGATGGTCGTCGGCGTCGCCGACATCGCGACCAACCCCCATAGCAAGACCTTCCCTGGCTCGGTTGCCGCCAACGTCGCCTTCCTGATCGGATCGGCGTTGCCGCTGGCCTTTCGGCGCTACTGGCCCGCGACGGTGGCGGTGCTCGTCGTTGCCGGAGTGACGTTGTGGGATGTCGCGCTCTACCCCCCGCAGAACCAGGCGAGCTTCGAGGCGTTCCTCATGATGCTCGCTGCTTCGTACATCCTCGGCGCTGATCCGCGCGGTCGGCGCCAGCTCTGGACGACCGTCGTGGTCGCGTGCGTGATCCTGCCTGGTTGGTTGTTCTCAGTTGGAGTGGGGCAGTCGCCAGGCGATGTGTTTCCCGCGCTTGTCTTCACGATCCTTGCGTGGGTCATCGGCTACACCCTCCGACGCCGCAGGGAGCAGGAAGCCATTGAGCGAGCGCGGGCCGATGGTCTCGCGTTCGAGCGCGGTCGGGTCGCCGCCGAGGCGACGATGGAGGAGCGTTCCCGGATTGCGCGAGAGCTGCACGACGTTGTTGCCCACAGCCTGTCGGTGATGGTCGTGCAAGCCTCTGCCGAACGGCGCGCGCTGGCGGTTGGAAACGGTGACGCGGGAAGCACCGCCGGGGTACTCGAGTCGGTAGAGAACACCGGCCGCGAGGCCCTCGTCGAGCTGCGCCGCCTTCTCGGGGTGATCCGGCGGGCAGACGAGACGCCGTCGAGATCGCCGCAGCCATCGCTGCGGCATCTCGACTCGCTCGTCGAACAGGTGAGCGCGAGCGGTGTCCGCGTTGAGCTCACGAGCGACGGCGGGCTCGACAGCCTCCCGCCGGGCGTTGATCTCGCCGCCTTCCGGGTGGTGCAGGAGTCGCTGACCAACGTCGTCAAGCACGCGGCGGCGAGCGCGGCGAAGGTGCGTATCGCATGGGTGGCCGGCGCGCTCGATCTCGAGATTGTTGACGACGGCGCGGCCACTGCATCGTTGCCGGCAGGTGGCCACGGCTTGATCGGGATGCGTGAGCGGGTGGCCCTCTATGACGGGACGCTCGAAGTGGGAGCGTGTGAGCCCGGGCCAGGTTTCCGCGTGCATGCGCGGCTTCCGGTGAACCGCGCGAAAGCTGCTTCCGAACGATGACGTTGCGATTGCTGATTGCAGACGACCAGGCGCTCGTTCGGGCCGGCTTTCGCAAGCTGCTCGATGCCGAGCCCGGGTTGGAGGTCGTGGGGGAGGCGGCCGACGGAGCGGAGGCAGTCTCGGCGACCCGACAGCTCACTCCGGACGTCGTACTGATGGACATCCGGATGCCTCGCGTCGACGGCATCGAGGCGACCCGGCGGATTACTGCAGGCGGCGGTCGGGTCGCGGTGCTGATCCTGACGACGTACGACCTGGACGAGTACGTCTTCGATGCCTTGCGTGCCGGAGCGAGTGGGTTCCTGTTGAAGGATGCCCCGCCGGAAGACCTCGTGGCCGGCATCCGCGTGGTCGCGCGCGGGGAGGCGCTGCTCGCACCATCGGTGACGCGGCGACTGATCGCGGAGTTCACCAGTCGACCGTTGGTGGGCACGGTGCCCGATCTGCCTGTGCTCAGCCAGCGAGAGACCGAGGTTCTGCGACTCATCGCGCGCGGTCTGTCGAACGCCGAAATCGCGACCGAGCTCTATTTGGGGGAGGCGACGGTCAAATCTCATGTCGGCTCACTGCTCGCGAAGCTCGACTGTCGTGACAGGGTGCAGGCGGTTGTCCGGGCGTACGAGTCCGGTCTGGTTCAGCCCGGTCGCGGGGACGGCGCGGGCGGCGGTCCGCAGTAGCGTTCGCTGCGTGATCACGTCGGATAGGTGCGCGCGGCAATGAGCCGCGCCGCTCGCGCAATCCGGCCGCCGGCGCCACATCCCTCGGGCGCGAAGCCGCCGAGGATTCCGGCGGACCTCGTGCCGAGGCACGTCGCCATGGTGATGGACGGCAACGGACGCTGGGCGAAGCAGCGCGGGCTGCCGCGCACTGCCGGGCACGAACAGGGTGAGAGCTCCCTGTTCGACGTCGTCGAAGGTGCCATCGAGGTCGGGGTGAAGTGGCTGTCGGCGTACGCCTTCTCCACCGAGAACTGGCGGCGCTC
>DATAUF010000005.1:0-14863 GCA_036268405.1 Mycobacteriales bacterium | reverse complement strand
ACGCGGTGCAGGTGGCGCACCTACGGCAAGCGCGGTGCTGGGCGACCTGGTGGCGGTGTGCCGCAACCGGCTGTCGGGCGCACGCGGCGCGGGAGACTCGTCGTACGCCGCACTGCCGATCCGGCCGATGGGGGAGACCGTGACCCGCTACCACGTCAGCCTCGACGTCGCAGACAAAGCAGGTGTGCTGGCCAGCGTCGCGCAGTCCTTCGCCGCGCATGACGTGTCGATCCAGACCGTGCGCCAACAGGGCCACGGCGACGATGCGACGCTGGTCCTGGTCACTCACGAGGCGGCGGACTCCGCACTCTCGGCGACTGTCGAGGAGCTGCGGCGGCTGGACGTCGTGCGCGACGTCGCCAGCGTCATGCGAGTCGAGGGAGGTGGCGGATGACCGTGACCGCTGCACGGACCGCGCCATGGCGCGGTGTCATCGAGGAGTTCCGTGACCGGCTTCCGGTCAACGACACGACGCCCGTCGTCACGTTGCGCGAAGGCGGCACACCGCTCATCCCCGCACCCGTGCTGTCGCGACTCACCGGATGCGACGTACACCTCAAGGTCGAGGGCCTCAACCCCACCGGTTCGTTCAAGGACCGGGGCATGACGATGGCGATCAGCAAGGCGGCCGAGGAGGGTGCCAAGGCGGTGATCTGCGCGTCGACCGGCAACACCTCGGCGAGCGCTGCCGCCTACGCCGTGCGCGCCGGCATGGTCTGCGCAGTGCTGGTGCCGCAGGGGAAGATCGCGATGGGCAAGCTGGCGCAGGCACTCGTTCACGGTGCGCATCTGCTGCAGGTCGACGGCAACTTCGACACCTGCCTCGACCTCGCCCGCGAGCTCGCCGAGAGCTATCCCGTCTCACTGGTCAACTCGGTGAACGAGTACCGGATCGAAGGGCAGAAGACGGCGGCCTTCGAGATCTGCGACGCCTTGGGCGATGCTCCCGACGTGCACTGCCTGCCGGTCGGCAACGCCGGCAACATCACGGCGTACTGGAAGGGTTACGGCGAGTACGCCGCTGACGGCGTGTCCTCGCAGCGCCCGAAGATGCGCGGCTTCCAGGCCGCCGGCTCGGCACCGATCGTCAACGGTGCGCCCGTGCTGGCGCCGTCAACGATCGCCACGGCGATCCGGATCGGGAACCCTGCTTCCTGGACGCAGGCACTCGCCGCGCGCGACGAGTCCGGCGGCGCGATCGAGGCGGTCACCGACCGCGACATCCTCGTGGCGTACCGGCTGCTTGCTCGAGAAGAAGGGGTCTTCGTCGAGCCGGCGAGTGCGGCGAGCGTCGCTGGTCTGCTGCAGGCGCACGCGGCGGGGACGTTGGGGACCGGACTGCGCGTCGTCTGCACCGTGACGGGCAACGGGCTCAAGGACCCGGAGTGGGCGATCGCCGGTGCGCCGGCTCCGACCACCATTGCGGCTGATGTCTTTGCGGCAGCCGCCGCGCTCGGGCTTTAAGGCGACTCGTGGCGAGACGAAGCGGGCCGGTCTTCCGGGCGGCGGCACTGCGGGTACGGGTGCCGGCCACGAGCGCCAACCTGGGTCCGGGCTTCGACGCGCTCGGGCTTTCCCTTGCCCTGTACGACGACGTGGTTGTTCGTGTCACCGACGAGCCGGGTCTGACCGTCGACGTCGCAGGAATGGGCGCGGCAAGCGTTCCCCGCAATGCGCGGCACCTCGTCGTTCGATCGATGCGCGCGACCTTCAAGCTGCTCGGCGGTTCACCTCCAGGACTCGAAGTGGTGTGCGCCAACCGGATCCCACACGGCCGCGGTCTCGGCTCGTCCGCGGCCGCGATCGTCGCCGGTGTCGTCGCGGCGCGTGGGCTCGTCGCCAACGGCAACGAGCGGATGGATGACGATGCGGCGCTCGCCCATGCGAGCGCGCTCGAAGGTCATCCGGACAACGTCGCGGCGTGCCTGCTGGGCGGGCTCACGATTGCGTGGAGCGATGAGTCGGGCGCCCACGCGCTGCGGGTCCCGGTGGCGGGGTCTCTTGCGCCGGTCGCGTTCGTCCCCGGCTCGAGCTCTTCGACAAAGGCAGCTCGCAAGCTGCTGCCCGACTCGGTCCCGCTCGTCGACGCGGTCGCGAACGCCGCGCGGTCCGCGCTGCTCGTCGAGGCGTTGCGGGCGCATCCAGATGACCTGATGGCTGCTACCGAGGACCGCCTCCACCAGCAGTACCGCGCTTCTGCGATGCCACGCACCGCATCCCTCGTTGCGGAGCTTCGCGAGGCCGGCATCCCTGCTGTTGTTTCCGGCGCCGGGCCTACCGTCCTCGCGCTGACGACCAAGGCGACGCGCAGCCACGCCGAGGGGTTCGCACGCCGCGGCTGGAGCGCCCTGCCGCTCGAGGTAGACACAAAGGGCGCCCACACCGCCCCCCTCTAACCCCACCCCCCCTCGTTCGAAGTAGCACACAACTCTCGCCATCCGGTGGGTTTCTGTGGCGCTGTGTCCGTATCGCCCGTCGATCTGTCGAGAGTTGTGTGCTACTTCGAATCTCCACAGGGCATGGATTGTTGGCTCTGGTTCACGGATCGACGATGCGAGTGTCCTGATCGGCTGGGCACCGACACGTTTCACCGATGTTCGAATCGCGCCAGGTCGTCCACCGCAACCAGATCCTTGCCTCGGGCGTCAGCGGCCGTGAGCTCGCCGAGTTCGTCTACCTCGGTGTCATAACTCGGCTGTGGCGAGGCTGGTACACAACTGGCGAGCCGGTTGGCCTACCTGACCCGCGTGGTGTGACGAGGTCGATGCGCGCTGTCCTCAGTCACGAATCGGCGGCGGCCTGGACCGGAGCCGAGATGCCGTTTGCGGTGAGCACGCTTCATGTCACCGCGCCCCGGAACCGTGGCCGATGTGCAGAGGTCGCGCCGGGGATCCGTTTGCATCGACGCGATATCGCACCGCACGAGGTCCGGTTGGTGCGGGGCGTGCGAGTGACCTCCCCTGAACGGACGTTCGCAGACCTCGCTCGAACCGTCGGTATTGCCACCGCGGTCGCGGTTGGAGATGCCTATCTGCGGCGACGAGTGACGACACTCGCGGCTCTTTCGGCGTACGCCGACGGTCTTGCTTACGGTCCGGGCCGGCCTTCGGTGCGACGCGCGGCGGCATTGCTCGATGCCAAGTCAGGTTCGGTCTTCGAATCGCTGACCCGAGTGGTCCTTCTGGAAGCAGGTCTGCCCGCACCTCGTACCCAGTTCAATGTCCGAGATCGTGAGGGCGCCTGGATCGGACGGGTGGACTTCGCGTGGCCAGAGTCCCGCGTGATCCTCGAGTGCGACGGCTTCGAGTTCCATTCGAGTCGGGCCGCGTTCGAGCGTGACCGGAAACGATGGAGCGCGCTGACCCGCGCGGGCTGGCGAGTTCTTACCGTGACCTGGTCGCAGGTCGTCTCCGAACCGTCCTACCTCGCGGAACTCGTGGCCGAAGTCCTCGGCGCCTCCATTTCGAAGTAGCACACAACTCTCGGCGAGCCGGCCGCTTTCCACGCTGTGCCGAGCCTGCGGGCCGGTGGTGGGGCGTGAGTTGTGTGCTACTTCGGACCGGGGGGCTGGTGGCAGGTGCGACACGCGGAATAGGTGTTGTGCGACCTTTGTTGTCAGTAATGGACGACCCCGACTAGTCTGGGAGTCGCACAGCCGCCCCACTGGGGCGAGGTTCCCGCTCTGCAGCGAGTCAAGATTCCGGCAGCGAGTTTCACCAAAAGGTCGCCTGTCGATTTCCGATCCGCTCACTTCCCTTGTCCCTACCGGGACATGTGCGAGGACCTGCCCGGTACGGGCTCCACACGCTCCCGCCGCGAAGGCGGGTTTTGGTGCCGCCGCTTAGTTGCTGGCCGTACCGCTTCAGCAAGGAAGGACCAGGAGTGAGCGAAACTCACGACGCCCCGTCCGCAACGTCGACGACCACGTCGGCAAGTGCGAACGGATCCAGCGGCCGCCGCAAGGGCCTGTCGGGGATGCTGCTGCCGGAGCTTCAGACGCTCGCCGGCGACCTCGGCATCACCAGCACCGCCAAGATGCGCAAGGGCGAGCTGATCGAGGCGATCCAGGCCAAGCAGGGTGGCGGTTCGCGCGCTTCGAGCGCAGCGAAGTCAGCCGATGAGCGCCCAGCAGGGGACAGCTCAAGCAATGGCGCGGAGCCCCGTGCGGAGCGCGGCGACCAAGGTCGCGGCGACGACGGGCGTTCCGACGACGGCGAGCGCCGTCAGGGTGACCGCCAGCAGGGCGACCGCCAGCAGGGTGACCGCCCGCAGCGCGAGCGCCAGGGCGGGCAGAACAACAACAGTCAGCGCAACAACAACGGCCAGGGCGCCCAGCGCACCAACGATCGCCAGGGCGGCCAGAACAACGACCGCCAGAACAACGACCGCCAAGGTGGCCAGAACGGCGAGCAGGGCGGCGGCCCGCGCGACGACGATGAGTTCGGCTCCGGCCGCTCGCGTCGTGGCCGATTCCGGGAGCGCAACCGCGGCCGCGGCGGCGGCCAGGGCGGCGGCGGCCGTGACCGGTTCGGCCAGAGCGACGTCGACCCGGTCATCAACGAGGACGACATCCTGGTGCCCGTCGCCGGAATCGTCGACATTCTCGACAACTACGCGTTCATCCGGACCGGCGGTTACCTGTCGGGTCCCGATGACGTGTACGTCTCGCTGTCGCAGGTGCGCAAGTACGGCCTGCGCAAGGGCGACGCGGTGACCGGTTCGGTCAAGCAGCCCCGCGAGGGCGAGCGCCGCGAGAAGTTCAACGCGCTGGTCCGGATGGACACCGTCAACGGGGTCGATCCTGAAGAGGCCAAGAAGCGTCCTGACTTCAACAAGCTGATTCCCCTTTACCCCCAGGACCGGCTACGCCTCGAGACCGAGCCGCATGTCTTCACGACCCGCGTGATCGACCTCGTCGCGCCGATCGGCAAGGGCCAGCGCGGCCTGATCGTCTCCCCGCCGAAGGCGGGAAAGACGATGGTGCTGCAGGCGATCGCCAACGCCATCACCACCAACAACCCCGAATGCCACCTCATGGTCGTCCTCGTCGACGAGCGTCCCGAGGAGGTCACCGACATGCAGCGCTCGGTGAAGGGCGAGGTCATTGCCTCGACCTTCGACAGGCCGCCGTCGGACCACACCAGCGTCGCGGAGCTGTCGATCGAGCGCGCCAAGCGTCTGGTCGAACTCGGCCACGACGTGGTGATCCTTCTCGACTCGATCACGCGGCTCGGCCGGGCGTACAACCTCGCGGCCCCAGCTAGCGGCCGGATCCTCTCCGGTGGTGTCGACTCGACCGCGCTCTACCCGCCGAAGCGCTTTCTCGGTGCGGCCCGCAACATCGAGAACGGCGGCTCGCTGACCATCCTCGCCACCGCGCTCGTCGAGACCGGCTCCACCATGGACACGGTGATCTTCGAGGAGTTCAAGGGCACCGGCAACATGGAGCTCAAGCTCGACCGCAAGCTCGCGGACAAGCGGATCTTCCCCGCGGTCGACATCGACCCCTCGGGAACCCGCAAGGAGGAGATCCTCCTCGCCCCCGAAGAGCTGCAGATCGTCTGGAAGCTGCGCCGCGTTCTGCACGCGTTGGAGTCCCAGCAGGCGATGGAGCTGCTCCTGAACAAGATGAAGGAGACCTCGAGCAACTACGAGTTCCTGCTCCAGGTCCAGAAGACCTCACCAGGCGAGGCGTAGGAACAACGGAGCCGTTTGCGCGGTTCAGGCACACTGGAGCAACCGGTACCGGTTCACCCCGCTCGCGGGGACCCGGCGACCACCGTCTACGAGGAGCATCGCAATGAAGCCCGACATCCACCCCGAGTACGTCGAGACCACCGTGTCCTGTACGTGTGGCAGCACCTTCACCACGCGCAGCACGGCGAAGGACGGCGTCATCCACGCCGACGTCTGCTCAGCTTGCCACCCGTTCTACACGGGCAAGCAGAAGATCCTCGACACCGGCGGGCGCGTGGCAAGGTTCGAGCAGAGGTACGCAAAGAAGAAGTAGCGACGGTCAGCATCGCCTGACCTATTCGCTACTCACTCGGAGCTGACCGTCGTGTTCGAGCACGTGGAAGACCTCGCTGCCGAGCATGCCGACCTGGAACGGCAGATGGCCGATCCGGCGATCCACGCCGACCAGGCGAAGGCGCGCACGATCGGTCGCCGCTATTCCGAGCTGGGCCCGATCGTCGCGACGTACTCCGGCTGGAAGAGCGCGAACGGCGACCTCATGGCTGCCAAGGAGCTTGCCGAGCAGGACGCGTCGTTCCGGGCCGAGATTCCCGACCTCGAGGCCGCCGTCGCCACGCTGACCGACGAGCTGCGAGTGCTGCTCATCCCCCGGGACCCCAACGATGACAAGGACGTCATCCTCGAGGTCAAGGCAGGGGAAGGCGGCGACGAGTCCGCCCTTTTCGCCGGTGACCTGCTGCGGATGTACCTGCGTTACGCGGAGCGGCAGGGTTGGAAGACCGAGCTGTTGGACGCCATGGAGAGCGACCTCGGCGGATACAAGGAGGCGACCATCGCCGTCCGCGGTCGTCACGATCCGATGCCGTGGAGTCGCCTGAAGTTCGAGGGCGGCGTCCACCGCGTCCAGCGAGTGCCGGTCACGGAGTCACAGGGCCGGATCCACACCAGCGCGGCCGGCGTACTCGTCTTGCCGGAGGCCGAGGACGTCGAGATCGAGATCGACCCGAACGACCTGCGGATCGATGTGTTCCGCTCGTCAGGGCCTGGCGGTCAGAGCGTCAACACCACCGACTCCGCCGTACGGATCACGCATGTGCCGACGGGCATCGTCGTGTCCTGCCAGAACGAGAAGTCGCAGCTGCAGAACAAGGAGTCCGCGATGCGGATTCTCCGGGCACGCATGCTGCAGGCGGCGCAGGAGGCGGCGAACGCCGAGGCGTCCGAGGCTCGGCGCAGCCAGGTGCGCACTGTCGATCGCAGCGAACGGATCCGCACCTATAACTTCGCGGAGAACCGGATCAGCGACCACCGCGTCGGGTTCAAGGCCTACAACCTCGACCAGGTCCTCGACGGTGATCTCGACGCTGTTGTGCAGGCACTCGCCGACGCCGATACCTCCTCCGTTCTCGGCGGTGAGGAGTGACGACCGTACGAGAGGCGACGGACCGCCTGACCGCGGCTGGTGTCGCAAGTCCCGAGTACGACGCGCGTGCGTTGCTTCGCTATGCGACCTCGACGGGCGATGATCCCGAGACGCTCGTCGCGGCACGAGCGTCGAGAGTCCCGCTGCAGCATCTGCTCGGATCCGCCGGATTTCGCTACCTCGACGTTGCAGTCGGGCCTGGTGTCTTCATCCCTCGCCCGGAGACCGAGCTGCTCGTCGACGAGGTGCTGAAGGCGATCGCCCACCTAACCGCGCCGCGGGTCGTGGACCTGTGTGCGGGCAGCGGTGCGATCGGGTTGTCGGTGGCCCACGAGCAACCGCGAGCGACGGTCGACTTGGTCGAGTCATCCGACGCGGCGATGCCGTGGCTGCACCGCAACTCCGCGGGATACGACCGGGTCATCGCCCATCACGCCGATCTTGCCGCAGCGCCCGCGGATGCCGACGGAATGATCGATGTCGTGGTGTCCAATCCGCCGTACGTCCCCGTCGACGAGCGCGACCTGGTCGATCCCGAAGTCCGCGATCACGATCCACACGAGGCGTTGTGGGGCGGCGCCGACGGTCTCGACGTAGTCCGGCGGGTCATCGTCCGGGCGAAGGAGCTACTGCGCCCGGGGGGAGCGCTGGTCGTCGAGCACTCCGAGCGGCAGGGCGCAGAGGTTCCCGAGCTCCTCGTGGCGGCCGGGTTCGGCGCGATAGCTGATCACCGTGACCTCACTGGCCGACCGCGCTATGCGACCGCGGTGTGGCCCGGATGAGCCGGGTCTACGACTGCGCCAAGGCAGCCGAGCGGGAGACCGGCCTCGAGGAAGCAGCTGCCGCGATCCGCAGCGGCGAGCTTGTCGTTCTGCCTACCGACACCGTCTACGGCGTCGCGGCCGACGCATTCCTGCCACAGGCCATTGATGCGCTGCTTGCTGCCAAGGGTCGGGACCGCAGCATGCCCGTCCCCGTCCTCGTCGCGTCGCCGAGCATGCTCAGCGCACTTGTCGACCAGATGCCGGAGACGGCCTCAGCGCTCAGCGAACAGTTCTGGCCGGGAGCCCTGACGCTGGTGTTGCGTCACACGGCACACCTGGTCTGGGATCTCGGCGACAGCAAGGGAACCGTCGCGGTGCGGATGCCAGCGAACGAGCTGGCGCAGGACCTGATCGCTCGCACCGGCCCGCTCGCGGTGTCGAGCGCGAACCGGTCCGGACATCCCGCGGCGACGACGATGATGGATGCCCGGCTTCAGCTCGGCGCAGCCGTCTCCGTCTACCTCGACGGCGGTGCGAGCGGCGGGTCGGTGGCGTCCTCGATCGTGGATATCACCGGGGATCGGCCGCGGTTGCTGCGCGCGGGGGCCCTTGACCTCGGCGATCTTCGCGAGGTCGTGCCCGATCTCGAAGGCGACAGTTGAACCGGCGAAGCCGGTTCGATAACTCTGTGGTGGGTGGGGAGGTGGACGTGGAGCGCTACCGCATCCTCGTGGTCTGCACCGGCAACATCTGCCGCTCTCCGTTCGCCGAGCGACTGCTGCGTGCGCGCCTGGACGATCGCCTCGGCGCCGACGCGGCTCGCATCGAGGTGGCAAGCGCCGGAACCTACGGCCTCATCGGCGAGCCGATGATGGGCGAGTCGGCCGAGACGTTGCTTCGCTACGGCGGCGATCCGGCGGGCTTCGCGGCCTGTGCGGTGTCGGTGGAGCAGATCGAGGACTCGGACCTCGTCCTCGGCTTGACCCGCGAGCATCGCGCCGCCGTCGTGACGATGGTGCCCCGCGCGGCGTCCCGCACGGTGACGCTGCGGGAGTACGCCCGTCTGCTCACGGGAGTGACCCGCGAGGACCTCGGGGATGCGGGTCCCGATCCGGTGGAGCGGTTCCGCGCGATCACCGTGGCCGCGTTCGGCCGTCGAGGTTTCGCCCCGCCCGACGACCCCGCCGACGACGATGTGCCGGATCCGTTCGGCGGGGCAATGTCCGGGTACGAACATGCGGCGGCAATGATCGACCGCGCGCTCAACGTGCCGCTCGCGCTTCTCTAACAGCAGCCGTCGTACAGTGAGCCGACCGTCGAGACGGAGGGAGGTCACGGCCCGCCGTGCGCGAATACGTGCTTACCGGAGTCCTCGTCGCGGCGGTGACGTATCTCCTCACTCCGTACGTTCTGAAGCTCTCACTCAGGGTTGGCGCTCTCACCGAGGTCCGCGACCGAGATGTGCACACCATCCCGACCCCGCGGCTGGGCGGCCTGGCGATGTTCGCCGGAATCTGCTCGGGGTTGCTGGTCGCGAGCCGGCTTCCCACGCTGCATCGGGTCTTCGAGTCCAGCGACGCCCAAGGGGTGCTGTTCGGCGGTGGTGTCCTCGTCCTGCTGGGAGCGGCCGATGATCGCTGGGGCCTCGACGCGCTCACCAAGCTCGCCGGCCAGATCGTCGCGGCCGGGATCATGGTGCTCGAGGGTGTCCAGCTGCTCTACGTGCCGATTCCCGGCGGCGGCGCGCTGTCGCTCGGCCCCGATCTCGGCGTGCCCCTGACGGTGCTGTTCGTCGTGGTGACGATCAACGCGATCAACTTCATCGACGGCCTCGATGGCCTGGCCGCCGGTGTCGTGGCGATCTCGTCGCTGTCGTTCTTCGCCTACTCCTACGAGCTGTCGGTCGTGCACCACTTCGACCGTGCGACGGCGCCGACGCTGCTCGCAGCGGTGCTGGCGGGAGCGTGCATCGGCTTCCTGCCCCACAACTTCAACCCGGCACGGATCTTCATGGGCGACTCCGGATCAATGCTGCTGGGTCTGGTCTTCGCGGCGGCGACGGTCAGCCTCACCGGTCAGCTCGACCCCAACGCGATCGGCTACTACGGCTTCGTCCCGACGTTGCTCCCGCTGCTGCTCCCGCTGGCCTTGCTGGCGATCCCACTCGGCGACCTCGTCCTTGCCGTCGTACGCCGCAGCCGTGCGGGCCAGGCGCCTTGGGCGCCGGACAAGCAACACCTGCACCACAGGCTGCTCACGCTGGGCCACTCGCACGCGCGCGCGGTACTGATCATGTACACCTGGTCCGCGCTGATCGCCGGAGGGACGGTCTCGCTGGGGCTCTCGCACGGCAGGCCGCTCGTCGTGATCGCGGTCGTGCTCGCGGGCATTGCGATGATCCTGCTGGCGACCAACCTGCCGAGGCTCCGCCTGGCGCATCGCGGTCCCCGCGTCTAGGCAAAGAGCGGTCCCCGCGTCTAGGATTCCCGCGTTACGGCGTGGAGGGGAGTGGCCATGGTGACCAATGTGACGGCGCGGCTCGGGCTCGTCGCGGGTCTTGCTGCGCTGGTCGTTGGCATGCCGACCGGTGCCGCGGCGGCTACCCGCGCCGCTCAGGTGAAGCCCATCGGCGACCACTGCCTGGTCGGGACCTGGCGGGCACGGCCCTCCGAGCTGCCCGTGGAGTTTCATCACAAGCTCATCGAGATGCACTTCGGCGGCGGCGACTATCTCCACCTCAACCGCAAGGGCAACGAGCTCGACAACTGGGACCAGTCGCGCCTGATCGAGAGCTTTCCGGACGGCTTTGACCTCAAGCTGCACAACCGCGGGCGGTTCTACGCCCAGGTACGCGGGCTCGAGGGCACGTCTGAGGCAAATGGCAACGAGATCCACGCCTTCAAGGTCACCGGGGGCCACTGGGGTGCCGGCAGCTACCTCCGCGCGACCTACAACGGAAAGCCCGTGAAGTTCCGCTTTACGAGCTTCCGGGCCCACTACAGCCTTTACACGTGTTCGAAGACCGCTCTGATCATGATGGATCCGTTCCTCAACGTCCATCAGACGTACAGCCGGCGGTCCTACACACCGTGAGCGGCCGCTCGCTCGAGGCATGACCCCGGAGCCTGCCCGCCCGACGGTTAGTCTTCCCACCCTGCTCGGAATCGGATCCGCATTCGGCGTCTGTGTGGGCATCGGGGGCTTTCTCGGGGTGCTCGGCGACCACGAGTGGGGGACCTCCCCCCTGCTTGCTCTGCTCGGCTTGGCGGTTGGTATCTTGGGGGGCGCCGCAGGCGCGTACCAGGTGATCCGGCCGTTCACTCGAACCAGTCCCGCCCGAACCAAGGCAGCCTCGACGCCCACAACTCAATCCGCCAGACCAGACGACGAAGTCCGATCCGACGAACAGTGAGGAAGACGGTGGCCCTCGACGCTCAATGGAGCGCCGTCGCGCGTGGATATCGCAACGCCTTGATCCTCGCTGCCATCCTCGGGGTGGCCGCGGTTGCGATCGGCTTTGCGACCGGCCGTCCTGCCGTCGGCCTGTTCGTATGCGCCGGCCTCGGGATGGGTGGCTACAACGCGCGCAAGCTCTGGACCGACACCCAGGCGCTTGACGCAAGCCAGCCGAATCCGCGCACCGCCGTCACGAAGACCTCGCTGGCCCGGCTCGGACTGATCACGCTGTTCGCCTTCCTCGTGGCGGCCCTGTGGCGGAGCAACGGCTGGGGGATCTTCGTCGGCCTCGTGATCTTTCAGATCGAGATGATGTCTCTGCTGGTGGGCCCGCTGCGCCGGGTGGTGGCCCCGTGATCCACCCGATGCTCGCGAGCGTGCCAGCCGACATCACCGTTGGCGACCACCCGACTTTCAAGTTCATCGGTCTGACCTTCAACTCAGACACGATGTACACCACGGTGATCGCCGGCTTGGTGACGGTGGGGTTCATGCTCTTCGTCGCCCGCAAGGCGGCGAGCAAGGTGCCGAACAAGCTCCAGCTTGTCGTCGAGCTCGTCTACGGACAGGCCAAGGGCTTCGTCGAGGACGCGGTCGGCCACGACGTCCCGCCGTGGCTGATACCGCTGGGCGTGACGCTGTTCTTCTTCATCTTGTTCTGCAACTGGCTCGGCTGGATCCCGTCGGGCCACAGCCCCGAGCGGCTCGGACCACCGACTGCGGACACCAACCTGGTCTACGCGATGGCGATCACGGTCACCGCGCTGTACACCTACCTCGGCTTCAAGCGAAAGCGCACGCGGTACGTCACGGACTGGTTCCGCGCCAAGCCGAAGGGCATCCGGACCTTCATCCTGCTGCTCGAGCAGATCGTCAACCCGCTCTCGCTCTCACTGCGTCTGTTCGGCAACATCTTCGCGGGCGGGGTGATGCTTGCGGTGATCGCGCTGCTCCCGACCTATCTGTTCTGGCTGTACGGCCCGTTCAACATCATCTGGAAGTTCTTCGACTCGGGCTTCATCGCCCCGATCCAGGCGTTCATCTTCTCATTCCTGACCATCCTCTACTTCGGCATGGCAACAGCCGAGGAGCACTGACGCTCCCGGGATCGGGTGCGTAAGCAACTAAGGAGAAACAGTGGCGGCATCAACCACAACCCCCGCGGCGATCGCCAAGGCGGGCGGCCTCATCGGCGCCGGTCTCGCGCTCGGTGGCGGCGCGATCGGCGCTGGCATCGGTGACGGTATCGCTGGTAACGCGCTGATCAGCGGCATCGCCCGGCAGCCGGAGGCACAGGGCCAGCTCACCGGCCAGTTCTTCCTCACCGTCGGCCTCGTCGAAGCGGCGTACTTCATCAACCTGGCGTTCGCTGCGCTGTTCGCCTTCGTCCTCGGCAAGTAAGTGCTGCACGTGCCTGCGCACACGCTTATCGTCGCCGCCGCGAAGGCGGATAAGACGAACAACTTCCTGATCCCCAACGGGACGTTCTTCTTCGAGCTGATCTGTTTCATCGCCATCCTCCTGATCATCTGGAAGAAGGCGCTGCCGCCGATCGTCAAGCTTCTCGAGGAGCGCCAGGCGGCGATCCAGAAGCAGTTCGACGACGCCGAGGCGGCGAAGGAGCGGCTCGAGAAGGCCGAGCGGGACTACGCCGAGGCCCTCGTCGAGACCAAGCGCGAGGCGACCAGGCTGCGTGAGCAGGCTCAAGCCGAGCGCGCGGAGATCGTCGAGGAGGCGCGGAGCGAGGCTCAGGCCCGCGTCGAGGAGATGCTTGCGAACGCTGAGGAGCGCATCAACACCGAGCGCCAGCAGGCGATCCTCGCGCTGCGCTCTGAAATCGGTGAGCTCGCCACGACGCTCGCCGAGAGGGTGGTGCACGACTCGCTGCGGGAGGACGCCCGCCAGCGTAAGCTGGTCGCTGACTTCATCGCGGGCGTCGGCGCGGGCGAGCTGGCAGAGTCGGACCGTTCCTGATGCAGGGAGCCAGCCGCAACTCGCTGCGGACACTGCGCGATCGGCTGCCGGCCGACGGCGACCTCACCCGGCTGTCGGATGAGCTGTTCGCGGTCGTGTCCCTGCTGAGCACCCGCGCGTCCCTGCGTCGTGCGCTGTCCGACCCGGCTTCCACGGCAACCGCCAAGGCCAACGTCGTGACGCAGCTGCTGGGCTCACGGATCGAGTCAGGTTCGGTGGACATCGTGAGCGCGGCGGTGCAGTCGCGTTGGTCGCAGTCGCGTGACCTTGTGGACGCGCTCGAGGAGGTCGCGGTCGACGCCGCGCTGATCACGGCGCAGTCCGCGGGCACCCTCGACGCGGTCGAGGACGAGCTGTTCCGCTTCGAGCGGATCCTCGACGCCGAGCCGACGCTGCGAGCGGCGCTCACCGACCCCAACCTCGGCGCCGACGGCAAGCGTGACCTTCTGCACCGCCTGCTCGACGGCAAGGTCAACGTCGTCACCTACAGCCTGGTCGAGCGTGCAGTGCTCGAACCGCGCGGCCGCACGATCGAGCGCGCCCTGCAGGATCTGTCGGCGCTCGCCGCCCAGCGGCGGAACCGGCTCATCGCTCACGTCACGAGTGCGGTCGAGCTGACCGAGGACGAGCAGCGTGACCTCGTGGCCGCGTTGAGCAGGACCTTCGGGCATGAGCTGGGCATCCAGATGGTCGTCGACCCCGCCCTCATCGGCGGACTCACCGCGCGGGTCGGTGACGAGCTGATCGACGCGAGCGTCGCGCGTCAGCTCGAAGATGCCCGCCGCAAGCTGACCGGCCGGTCGAGCACCCGCTCGACTCGCGCCTGAAAGATCGAAACGAGGAGCACGTAGTGACCGAGCTGAGCATCCGTCCGGAGGAGATCCGCGAGGCCCTCGAGGGCATCGTCGCCTCCTACGACCCGAAGGCCTCGCGTGACGAGGTCGGCATGGTCACGGACACCGGCGACGGCATCGCGCGCGTCGAGGGTCTGTACTCCGCGATGACCAACGAGCTGCTCGAGTTCGAGGGCGGCCTGCTCGGCATCGCGCTCAACCTCGACGTCCGCGAGATCGGCTGCGTCATCCTCGGTGAGTCTCACGGCATCGAGGAGGGTCAGCAGGTACGCCGGACCGGACAGGTGCTCTCGGTCCCGGTCGGCGACGGGTTCCTCGGTCGCATGGTGGACCCGCTCGGTCGCCCGCTCGACGGCAAGGGTGACATCGCCTCGACCGAGCGCCGCGAGCTCGAGGTCCAGGCGCCCAACGTCATGGCGCGCCAGCCGGTCAAGGAGCCGATGCAGACCGGCATCAAGGCCATCGACGCGATGACGGCCATCGGTCGCGGTCAGCGTCAGCTGATCATCGGCGACCGGCAGACCGGCAAGACCGCGGTCGCCCTCGACGCGATCATCAACCAGCGCGACGCCTGGAAGTCCGGCGACAAGAAGCGCCAGGTCAAGTGTGTGTACGTCGCGATCGGCCAGAAGGGCTCGACCGTCGCGCAGGTCCACGCGACGCTGGAAGAGGCCGGCGCGATGGAGTACACGACG
>DATAUF010000004.1:0-21852 GCA_036268405.1 Mycobacteriales bacterium | reverse complement strand
CGCGCCGCCTCGCGACGCAACCAGCTGCGGGTGAAGTGGAAGTGGTCCGCCGCGACCGGCTCGATCAGCGGCCGCACGTAGTCGAGGATCGCCTGCGCGTCGATGTCCAAGCCGTCAGGGACGAAACCCTCGTCCCGCAGGCCGTCCAGCACCTCCTCCGCGCGTCCCTGCAGGGCAAGGCGGCCCAGCGGACCGATCGCCGGGGGGAAGCCGTCAGGGAGCCGGTTCACGGCGCCGTAGTCGAGCACAGCGAGCCGGCCGTCCTCGGTGAGCCGGAAGTTGCCGGGATGCGGGTCGGCGTGCAGCAGCCCGGCACGCGACGGTCCGGAGAGCAGGAACCGCGAGAACAGCAGCCCGGCGGTGTTGCGCTGCTGCGGCGAGCCGTCACGGATGATCGCCGACAGCGGGGTGCCGTCGACCCACTCGGTCACGATCACGTTGCCGGAGTGCGCGACCACCTTGGGCACGACGAAGTCCGCGTCGCCGTCGTACGCCGCCGCGTAGTCCGCCTGGGTGCGCGCCTCGAGGGCGTAGTCGAGCTCCTCCGCGACGCGGGACTTGAGCTCCTGGATCAGCGGCTTGACGTCGAGGCCGGGATTGAGCACGGCGAACATCCGCGCGAAGCGGGCCAGCTGGTTGAGGTCGGACAGCAGCGCGGGCCCGGCGCCGGGGTACTGCAGCTTGACCGCGACCTCGCGGCCGTCCTGCCACGTGGCCCGATGCACCTGGCCGATCGAGGCGGCCGCGGCCGGCTTGTCGCTCCACTCGGTGAACTGCGACCGCCAATCCGGGCCGAGCCCCTCGGCCAGCACCTTGTGCACGGTCGTGGCCGGCATCGGCGGAGCGGCGTCCTGCAGCTTGGTCAGCGCGGCCCGGTACGGCGCGGCCAGGTCCTCGGGCAGCGCTGCCTCGAAGACGCTCAGCGCCTGGCCGAACTTCATGGCCCCGCCCTTGAGCTCACCGAGCACCTTGAACAGCTGCTCGGCCGTGCGCGCCTGGATCTCGGTGGCGACCAGCTCGGCCGGACGGCCGCCGATCCGCTTACCAAGACCGAGCGCGGTGCGGCCCGCCGCACCGATCGGAAGGCTCGCCAGCTTCACGCTTCGCGAGATCGCCCACTTCGGGATGTCGGACACCCCTCTATTCTCATTGATCGGCGGCGAAGCACGTGTCACACGCGGCCGACGGGTACTTGTCACAGGCGGCCGAGGCCGGCGAGGAGTGAGATGGCGGACTACGAGCTGACCTACCCGGGTGGCGTGATGCCCCTCGAAGCGGTCGACGGCATCGAGGCCCCCGCGGGCCTGCAGATCAGCAGCCTGCTGGGCACCACCGGCCGGGTGACGTTCGATCCCGGATTCGGCAACACGGCCTCATGCAGCTCGGCCATCACCTTCATCGACGGTGACGCCGGCATCCTGCGCTACCGCGGCTATCCGATCGACGAGCTCGCCAAGTCCTCGACATTCCTCGAGACGGCGTACCTGCTGATCTACGGCGAGCTGCCGAGCGCCACACAGCTCGACGGCTTCCGAGAGCGCATCGCCAAGCACACGATGCTCCACGAGGACCTGCGCGACTTCTTCGGTGGCTTCCGCCACGACGCGCACCCGATGGCCGTGCTCAACTCGGCGGTCAGCGCGCTGTCGACCTTCTATCAGGACTCGCTCGACCCGTTCGACGCCGATCAGGTCGAGGTGTCGACGATCCGGTTGCTCGCGAAGGTCCCGACGATCGCGGCCGCGGCGTACAAGAAGGCTGTCGGCCAGCCGGCGGTCTACCCGGACAACTCGATCGGGTACGTCGAGAACTTCCTGCGGATGACGTTCGGCGTGCCGGCCGAGTCCTACGACGTGAACCCCGTCATGGCACGCGCCCTCGACATGCTCTTCATCCTGCACGCGGACCACGAGCAGAACTGCTCGACGTCGACGGTGCGGATGGTCGGCTCGGCCAACGCCAACATGTTCACATCCATCGCGGCCGGCATCGGCGCGCTGTCCGGCCCGCTGCACGGCGCGGCCAACCAAGCCGTCATCGAGATGCTCTCCGACATCGCCGCCGACGGCGGCGATGTCAAGGCGTTCGTCGACCGGGTCAAGAACAAGGAGCCGGGCGTCAAGCTCATGGGCTTCGGCCACCGCGTCTACAAGAACTACGACCCGCGCGCCGCGATCGTGAAGCAGGCCACCCGCGACGTGCTGGACAGCCTCGGCGTGTCCGATCCGCTGCTCGACCTCGCCATCGAGCTCGAAGGAATCGCGCTCGCCGACGACTACTTCATGGAGCGCAAGCTCTATCCGAACGTCGACTTCTACACCGGCGTCATCTACAAGGCGATGGGCTTCCCGACCCGGATGTTCACGGTGCTCTTCGCACTCGGCCGGCTGCCGGGATGGATCGCCCACTGGCGCGAGATGATGGTCGACTCCGACACGCGCATCGGCCGGCCGCGTCAGGTCTACACGGGCTCGCCGGTCCGTGAGTACGTAGCGATCGGCTCGCGCTAGCGGTGACGACCGAACTGGCGGCGGATCTCGCGATCGCGCCGCGTGGCTGCCTGGTCCACATCGGCTTCGACAAGACCGGCACCACCGCCTTACAGGGGGCGTTCCACACCGACCGTGATCGGCTGCGGGGCCTCGGCGTCGTCTACCCAGGCACCGAGCGCTATCACAAGAGCGCGACCATCGCCGTCACCGAAGCCCGCGGCAACACCGGCGACGACCCGGTCACGATGGCTGACTGGCGACACCTCGTCCGCGAGGTCAGGGGTGCGCGCGACGAGCGGGTGTTCGTCAGCAGCGAGTGGCTGTGTCGCGCGACGGACAAGCAGGCGCGGCGAGTGGTGCGCGGACTCGGCGGCCGTCGGGTGCACGTGGTCGCGACCATCCGGCCGCTGTCGAAGATCCTTCCCTCCGCGTGGCAGCAGTACGTCAAGGACGGCTTCACCGGCGACTACGACTCCTGGCTGCGCGCAATGCTGCTCCAGCCTCCCTACAGCGCGCCGACGCCGTGGTTCTGGATCCGACACCGCCATGACGTCGTACTGGCCCGCTGGGCGGCTCTGGTCGGCCCGGACAACGTCACCGCCATCGTCGTCGACGGCAAGGATCCCGATCTTCTGCTCCGGCAGTTCGAGGCGCTGCTGGCGCTTCCCGACGGCGCGCTGGTCGCGAAGCCTGCCGGGCGCCGCAACGCATCACTGACCTGGCCGGAGGTCGAGCTGCTACGTCGGGTCAACACGGAGTTCGGCGAACGCGGGCTTTCACAGGAGCTGTACGCCGCAGCGATCCGATCCGGCATGCTCCCCAAGCTCGCCGGCGCCCGCGCGTCACTCGCCGCGCCGACACCGATCCGCACTCCGCGCTGGGCGCTCGAACGCGCTGCTGAGGTCGGCGCCGCCGCGGCCGCTGCCATCGGGTCGTCCGGCATCCGTGTGCTCGGCGACTTGTCCTCGCTCGGCCGGGCACCCGACGCCACGACGGCGGACGACACAGGCGGGGAGCCATCCGTCGAGGCCGCGACCGCGACCCAGGCAATCGTGGGCATCCTGGCGGCCACCCGAACCGACCGGGCGCGCCCCGACCCATCGCCGCGTCGTTGGCACCGCCGACGTCGCGTCTCGCCGCTTCCGGAGTTCTAGGAAGCGAGTGCGGTCGAGCCGGGCGAGCAACCGCACTCGGGATGGGCGACGACGGTGCGCCGTCGTACGGACAGGTCGGTGAGACCGATCTCCACCACTCCACCGAGCAGCGGTGAACCCGCGCTCGGCGCGTCGATCCAGGCCAGGGCGTGCATCGCCGCAAACGCGGCCGCTGTGGCCGCGAGCGTCACATCGCAAGGCTCGACCGCGCGAGCCTCACCGACCAGCTGAGCCGTGAGCAGCGGCCAGGCCGGATCACGATCGGCACGCGCGAGCTCCAGACAACGCAGACAGGCAACCGTTCCCGGCAACACAAGCGGCCCGATCGCTGCGGTCGTCTCACGCACCATCACCAGCAAGTGAGGGCGCGCCCGCACCCGCGCCAGCCACTCGGGTGGCAGCACCGCCCCCGACGGAGCGAGCACGACCAGGGATCGGGTGGTTCCTGAGATGCGCAACGGCGCCGCCGTGCGGACCGCGCCGACCAGCGCGTTGGCGGCGTCACCTCTGCGGTGATGCACCCCGACCGCGCGCAGCCCTCCCGGCGCCAGATCGGCGGGGTGAATCAACGCCGGATCGTCGACGGCGACACGGCCCACTCCGGCGGCGGCGAGCAACGCGGCAAGTGTCGCGCCGACACGGCCGGCGCCGAGCACCTCTACCGTCGCGCCTCGACGCGCCGTCAGTGCCTCGGCGGCGCCGCCCGGGGACGTATGGCACAACGACAGCGACAGCTGGTCCGGACCGAGCCGGCCGGTGATCGAACCGACCGGTCCCGCGAGCTCGGCGTCGTCTAGCACCGCCGCGTCACGCAGCAGATCGATGAGCGCGGCGCCACGCTGCGCCGACTGGCCGTGCCGACCCGCCTCGGCGATCGCCGCCTCGGTCTCCCGCGTGCCGTCGAGCAGACTCAGCAGCTCTCGGTCCGCGGCGCCGACGCCGCTGACCACGACCGCGTGTCGCGGGTCCAGGCCGAGCTGAAGCGTGGACGGGTCTCGCCACAGTCGGCGGAGAGCGGGTTTGAGCATCGGTCGCATGGCGGTCTCCTGGTGCAGGGGCGGCGCAGCCTGCCACCCGAGCCAACAGCGCGCATCCCGCCGTCCACAACGCCTCCCGCCAAAGACAGCACCGCCAATGCAACGCCTAAGACAACATCACCACAGACAAGGGCGCCTGGCGGATGACCGCCAGGCGCCCTTGTGATGCAGAAGCTGGAGCTAGCGCTACGCCTTGCCCAGGATCCGGTTGACCTTGGTGCCGCAGACCGGGCAGGGGCCCTGTGCCATGCGACGACCCGATTCACTCACCCGGACCTCACCTTCGAACTTGCGCTTCTCCTTGCACTTCACGCAGTAGCCCTCGTAGGTGTCGGCCATCTCGTCCTCCTCGATCGATCGCCGCCGGCCGGGACCGGCCGAACCTGCTGACAACGGTACCTGCGCCACGCTCAAAAGCCCGGCATTTGAGCGTGGCGGGCTAGCCTCCGGGTCGGATCAGCCACCAGAAACCGAATCTGATTCGGTCAAATCCCGGCCAGGAGAGCGCGATGAGCGGACCATTGCGGGTCGAACGGCGACCCAACGGGGTGACGATCCTCACCCTCGCGCTCCCTGAGCTGCGCAACGCCATGACCGCCGAGCTCACCGCCGCCTGGACCGCCACGATCGCCGAGCTGAAGGCCGATTCGGACCTTCGCGCGGTCGTCGTGACCGGGGAGGGCAGCGCGTTCTGCTCCGGCGGCGACCTGTCCTGGATCGGCGAGTCCCCCGATCTCACCGTGCCTGCGATCCGGGATCGGATGCTTCCCTTCTACCGCGCCTGGCTCGCCATCCGGGACCTCGAGGTGCCGACGGTCGCGGCCATCAACGGCCCGGCGGTCGGCGCCGGGCTGTGTCTCGCTCTGGCGTGCGACCTGCGGTACGCCGCGAGTGGCGCACCGCTGTCCGCGCCGTTCACGGCGCTCGGCATGCACGCCGGAATGGCGGCGACGTACCTGTTGCCCGCGACGGTCGGCATCTCGGTGGCTCGCGAGCTGCTGCTGACCGGCCGGCGCGTGGACGCGGACGAGGCGCTGCGGATGGGACTGGTCAACGGGGTGTACGCCGCGGACGAGCTGCTCGGAGCGGCGATCGGCGTCGCCGAGCAGATCGCGGGCAACGGCCCGATCGCGGTACGGCTGACCGTTGCCGGGCTGCGTGGCGGCATCCCGCGCAGCCTTGACGACGCTCTGTTATATGAGGCGCTCGCGCAGCCGACGACGTTTGCCAGCACCGATCTCACCGAAGGGCTGGCCGCGGCGAAGGAACGCCGCAAGCCCAACTTCACCGGCCACTAGAACAACGTGATCTTGACGTCGGAAGCGTTAAACGGCCCGGATAGCGCGCGCTTCGTCAAGATCACGGGATCTTAGGCATAACGAAGCCCCCGGGCGTTCCAGGTAGCCGTTCGCCTTCCCCTTGCGAACGTCCACTCGGTCTGCCACGGGGGCTCCGTTGCTCACGACGGTACGGAAGGTTCGAGGTCAGCGTCAACGGTCATCCGGCACAGCCTGTGGACGAACTTGGGGACAAGGTGGGGACGCACTGGGGTGTCGCTGTGGACGCCGCCTCCGTGTGCTGTGGAACCGACGCGGGACGACCGCGCCGCGCCGCGCTCACCTGCGGCAATGCCGTGCACCGGCTGTGCACAGCAAGTCCTGGCCGGGTGCCCGGCAAGAAAGTCGGAGTTGACGTTTAGCGTCGCGGATGTGACCGAAGACGCCATCCCTGACGTTGAAGTCGTGCGGAGCACGCCGCCCATCGAGGTCGTGCGAAGCACGAAGCGACGCCGGACCGTTGCCGCGCACCGGGAGGGCGAGCGGATCGTCGTGTCGGTGCCGGCCCGGATGTCGCGCGCCGAGGAGACCCGGTGGGTCGAGCTGCTGGTCAGTCGCGTGCTCGCCCGCGAGGCCCGGCTCGCGCCGTCCGACGACGAGCTGATGACACGCGCGCAACAGCTCTCCGCGACATACCTCGACGGACGGGCGGCGCCGGCAACCGTCCGATGGGTGGACAACATGCGCTCCCGCTGGGGCTCGTGCACCCCTCTCGATCGCAGCATCAGGCTGTCGCGTCGGCTGTCGGGCATGCCTGAGTACGTCGTCGACTACGTGTTGCTGCACGAGCTGGCGCACCTGCTGGTGCCGGGGCATGGCCCGAAGTTTCATGCCGAGCTGGCGGGCTACCCGCAGCTGGAGCGCGCGGAGGGCTTCCTCGAAGGACACACCGCAGCAACGACTAGCTAAGTCAAGACCGAGACCCGCCACAACCAGGGGACGGCGCTCGCTGTTGGGTGCCTTTCGCTGCCCCCTTGCGCCAATCGGTCATGAATCAACCTCCGCAGTGCCTTCTGGACGTTGATTTGCGACCGCTTGGCATGAGCGCGCGCCGCGATCACGCAGACCAAAGTGCTCGGGCAGCGAAAAGCGCCCGAGGACCAAGCCATCTCCTGGTTCTTGGCGGGGTTTTGACTTTGATTGGTCTGAGCCGGGGTTGACGTTGGCCTCAGTCAGCAGGCCCGTCGAGCTCGGAGATGTCGAAGCTGTCATCCGGGCCGCGTTGCGACCAGCCGACCGGATCGTCGAGATCAGCGGCTGAGGGCAGCAGATCGGGATGGGCCCAGATCGCCTCGCGACCGTCGATCCCGCGGCGCGCCTCGATCGCCTGCCAGAGCGCTGCCGCCTCCCGAAGCCGTCGCGGCCGCAGCTCGAGCCCGACGAGGGTGGCGAACGTCGTCTCGGCAGGGCCGCCGCTAGCCCGGCGGCGGCGCATCGACTCCTGGAGCGCGCCGAAGCTCGGCAGCTGCGCAGACGCGGCGGCGGCCGTCGTGGTGTCGACCCAGCCCTCAACCAGCGCCAGCGCCGTCTCGAGCCGCTCGAGAGCGGCCTGCTGTGCCGGCGACGTCGTGGGCTCGAACAACCCCTCACCAAGAGCCCGTTGCAACGACTCGGGATCGGACGGGTCGACCGAGCCGACGAGCTCCTCGAACCGTCCGGTGTCGATGGTGATGCCCTCGGCATAGCTACGAACAGCGGAGAACAGATGCGCCCGCAACCAGGGCACGTGCCGGAACAACCGCAGGTGCGCCGCTTCCCGCAGCGCCACGAACAGCGTGACCTGGTCCGCGGGCACGGCGAGGCCCTCACCGAAGGCGCGCACCGACTCGGGCAGCAGCGCTGCCACTCCATCCGGGCCCAGCGGAATGCCGATGTCGGTCGATGCCACCACCTCGGTGGCAAGCGTGCCCAACGCCTGACCGACCTGGCCGCCGAAGATGAAGCCACCGACCTGCGTCATCACACCCATCAGAGGTGCGGCCATCGCGCGCATCTCTTCGGGAATCGCCGTACCCATCGCCCCGGAGACGCGGGCCGCGACCGGCTCGACCAGCTCGGTCCAGGCGGGCCGAGTGGCTTCGAGCCAGCGTCGCCGGCTCCATGCCTCAGCCGAGGTCACCCCGGACGGCAGCGCCGTGACGGGATCCAGCCAGATGTCTGCGAGCCGCACCGCGTCGGCGATCTCGGCGGTCTCGGCAGCAGTCGTCCCGGCGTCCGCACCGATGACCGACATCGCCGCCTGCCGTGCCACCTGCCAGTTGACCGGGCCGGTCTCCCCGGACATCAGGTCGCCGAGCTGGTGCAACATCGCGCCCAGGTCCTGGCCGCCGAGCGAGGCGAACGGGTCCCCCGACTCCCCTGAGGAGTCGTCGGCAGGACCGAACCCGAACGGTGGCCGCGTCATTCTTCAACGTTAGACGCGAAGATGAGTGGGTGGACTCCCTCGGGGCGCGCGTTCGCCGTCGGCGAAGCGGGTCCTCGATTGCCGTCACGGGCGCCGAAGCGCCCCTCGGGCGCCTTGTCGTGCAGTTGCTGGGTGAGGACCCATCGAGACCGGCCATGGTCACCGTCGACCACGCACCCTCAGCCGCCGATCTGCACGGAGTCGACACCGTCGTCCATCTCGCAACTGACCGCTCTGCCGCGACCCCCGCAGACATCCGGCGCACAACCAATGTGACCGGCACCGAGTCGCTGCTCGACGCCTGCGTCGAGGCCGGCGTACGACGGGTGGTGCTGCTGACCAGCGCGATGGTCTACGGCGCACAGCCCAGTAACCCCGTGCCGTTGGCGGAGGACGCACCGCTGATGCCCGGTACGCCGAACGGGCTGGTCGGTGACTGGCTGGCGATGGAACGAGCCGGGCTGGATCGTCGAGGCACCGGCAACGACCTCGAGGTGGTGACGGTACGGCCCGCATCCGTGGTCGGCAGCGCCGCGGACTCGCTGCTGCCCGGTCTGTTCGAGGCGGTGCGACTCCTGGCTGTTCGCGACGGTGGCTGTCACTGGCAGTTCTGTCACACCGACGACCTCGCCGCGGCCCTGGCGCTGGTCGCAACCGGCGACCTCGACGGTGCCGTGACGGTCGGGTGTGAGGGGTGGCTCGAACGCCGCGAGGTCGAGGCGATCGCCAACATGCGATCCGTTGTGCTCCCAACCGCGCTGGCGTTCGCGACAGCCGAGCGACTGCACCGCGTCGGCGCGCTGTCCTCGCCGTCGAGTGACCTGCACTACCTCATGCATCCATGGGCGGTGGGAAACCAACAACTGCTCGCCGCCGGATGGAAGCCGTCCTGGACCAACGAAGCCGCCCTTGCCGAGCACCTTCGCTCGCTCGGCGACCGGGCCGGCCGCAGCCTCGTCGTCGTCGACCGCAGGAACGCGACCCGGGCTGCCGCGGGTGCGGGCGCGACTCTCGCGGTGGTCGGTTCACTCGCTCTCGCGCGCGCCAGGTCTCGCCGTCGCTGACGGCAAAAGGCCGTCGCAAGAGGGGTGAAGGATCGCAACCCAACCCCCTACACTGACGGCCATGGGTGTCCTGGCCTGGCTCGGCGTGCCTGCCGTGGCCACCCTTCTCGCAATCGTTTGGGTCAACTGGGCGGCGCGTCCCCGCGGACCGGTCGAGACCGAGGAGTCACTCGCCGAACGCGAGCGGTTCAAGGCCGCGTTCAGCCGCCTCTCGGGCGACGGCGGCGCGCGCGAAGACGTGACTCGTGCGCCGGTAGCGGCCGAACCGGCGGCACGCCGAGCTTCTTGATCGATCGCTCGTCCTGAGGGGGATGTCATCGAACACGTGGTCTTCTACCAGTCCACCCAGGGCACGCCGGCGTTTCGACGGGTGTCCTCGCTCGACGACGCCGTCACCTTCGCCGAGCATCTGCGCAACGTCGAGGGCGTGACCGAGTTCTCGCTGTTCGAGATGTCCCCGGTCACGCTCAGCCTGCGGGCCTACTACCACGTCGAGGTCTCGGGAGACGCAGCTCGACCCGCAGCCGTTGAGCCTCAGGCTGCTGAGCGTCCCGAGCCCTCCGCGGTCTCGCCGGACGACAAGCCGGCATCCTCGGCCGGCGCGGCCGAGTCGGACTTCGTCGCCGGCACGCCGTTCTCCGCCGCACCGCTCGTCCCATCGATGCCGAATGCCCAGGACATGGCGCGCGGCGACGCACCGCACGACGGCGAGCCGCTTCCGCCTGCCACACCCGAGGCTCCGGCCGCGACCACAGTCATAGACCCATCGGTGGTCGATCCCACCGTCGAGGAAGTGGTGCCGAGCGGGCGCCGCAGCATGGGATTCTTCGCTCGCTCCTGAGCTCGCGATCCGGGGTCGATACTCTCGACCCGCCATGACCCGCCGCGGAATGACTTTTGCCATCTCAGCGGTGCTCTTTCTCGCGCTGGTCGTCGTCGCCTTTCGACTCCCCGTGCCCTACGTCGTACTGGTGCCGGGGCCGGTCACCGACACTCTGGGTCAGATCCCGGCATCGGACACCACCACTGGCCGGCCGGGCGGCGAGGTGATCCGGATCTCCGGTGCCAAGGTCGAGCCAACGACCGGGCACCTCTACATGACCACGGTCGGGATCGTCCCGGGCAGCTGCAGCGACCGCCCGACGCTGTGGCAGGCGGTCAAGGCCTGGTTCGACTCCACCGAGACCGTGGAGCCACACCAGGTGCAGTGCCCGCCGGGGGTGAGCAGCCAGGCCGTGCAGCAGCAGGGCGTGCAGGAGATGACCCAGTCACAAACCGATGCGGTCTACGCGGCGCTGACTGAGCTCGGATACCACTCCACCGGCAACGCCGTCTTCGTCGACTCCGTAACGGCGGGCGTACCGGCCGCCTCAGTCATCGATCCCAACGACATCGTCGTATCGATCAACGGAAAGCCCGCCACCACGGGCCGGCAGGTCGTCGACCTGGTCCAGGCCCTCACGCCGGGTGACTCGGTCACGCTCGTCGTCAAGCGCGACGGCCAGCTACGGACATTGCACGTCCGTACGACGAAGGGATCGGACGGTCACACGCTCCTGGGCATATCGATCAGCCAGCGTCCGACGTTCAACGGGATCAACGTCACGATCGGGATCGATCCCGACGTCATCGGTGGTCCGAGCGCAGGCACCGCGCTGGCGCTCGGAATCATCGACAAGCTCACGCCTGGGGGGCTGACAGGCGGCAGGACGATCGCGGGCACCGGAACCGTCAGCCGGCTCGGCAAGGTCGGTCCGATCGGCGGCATCCAGCAAAAGATCGCCGCGGCGGTACGTGCGGGAGCGACCGTCTTTTTCGCGCCAGCGAGCGAGTGCACGGACGCAAAGTCCGCCGCACCGTCGTCGCTCACGCTGGTGAGCGTGAAGACGCTGCACGGCGCCGTCACCGCGCTGGAGGCAATCAAGGCAGGGAATAACGACTTCCCGCACTGTTAGTGACGGGGATCTTGCGCTGCGGCGCGCGGAACGCACCTCGGCGGTCGGATACCTCTACCCTCGCAAAGCATGGCGCCCGCTGTACCGTTTGCGCTGCTCGGCGTCGTCCAGTTGGCAGCTGTGGCGGTGTGGCTGGGCTTCGCGGCCGCGTCGTGCTTTCCGGGCCTGGTCCGCCGTACCACCCCCATCGTCGTCATCGCCTCGCTGGCAATGGCCGCCGCGGACGCCCTCACCGCGCTCCACCTCGATGTCGGGACATCGGACGGGATCGGGCTGCTCCGCGTCATCGCGCTGCTGCTGCTCATCCTCGGGCTCGCCGATGGTGCGCCGCAGCGACCCAACACGGTCCTACCGGCCATCACCGCGCCCCTCGGTGCCCGTACTTCCATCGCGGTCGCCGGTGGTGCGATCGGGATCGTCGCCGCCCTAGCGGCGGTCGTGCGAGGTTTTCGGCCTGGCGGTGACCGACGGGTCGGCGCCTCGATCGGCGGCGGGCTCGCACTTACCGCGACCGCCGCTGCCCTCGCCGGGCCAAGCGGTCACAGCACCAACTACGCGCTCGCCCAGCTGTCCGCACGTGGCGCAGCCTGCGTCGCGCTGGCGATCGCGATCGCCCTCATCGCGCGTTCGAGCCTGCTCGGCAAGGTGGTGGGTGCGATCGTCGCAGGCGTCACGGCCATGGCCGTGGGAGCTGTCGCGGTCGTCGGCATCGGTGTGGCAAGCGAGGTGCAGCACGACCAGTCCAAGCGATTGTCCGACGTCGCCGGCGCGGAGCTGCAGGCTCTGCAGTCGCTGCAGACCAGGGCTGGAGTGCTCGCGCAGGCGGTCGTCGGCCAGGTAAACGAAGGCAACTGCCCTGGCCCCTCTTGCGCAGACGCGCTTGGACTTTTCTCGGAGGACCCGAACTACTTCGCCGCGATCTTCCAGCAGAACCGAGGGGTGGAGCTGCTGGCGCCGAACAAAACCGCGCTCGAGAACGGCGCATTGGTCCAACTCGCCGGAAGCCCGGTGGTCCAGGGCGTCATGCATCGCGGGAAGACGGTCCAGACGGTCGCCTCGGGCGCCGTTCTACTTCCCGGTGCGCCGGCGCGACTGGCCATCATCGCCTCCGTGAACAACGCCGCCACCGCGCAGACGAAGCCGACGTATGCCGGCATCTACGGCATCGGCATCGTCGACCAGTATCTCGCGATCTTGCACACCCAGATCGGCTACGACGTCTCGATCGTCGCCGACAACTTCGTCCTCGCCAGCAGCTTGGCCACCCCGGAGCGCGCCCAAGTGGTGGCGGAGGCCAAGGCGAACGATGTGGCGGACCAAGCGCCCGGGAGCTCGATCGTGGTCCCGGCGCAGGGCACGGCCCCGACCGTCGCGTTCGTGCCGATCACCGGGGCGGGTAATGACAACAGCACGATCGCGACCCTGGCGATCAGCCAGACAGCAAGCTCAGCACTCGCGGCACAACGAAGCGTGCTCCGGCGGCTCATGCTGACGGCACTCGCCGTGCTGATCGTCGTCGCAGTCTTCGCATTCCTCATGGCTCAGCGGATCGCCGACCCGGTACGCCGCCTGACGGTGGCCGCCGGCCGAGTGCGGGGCGGCGACCTCGATACGACCGTCGCCGTCGAGGGCATCGACGAGGTCGGCGAGCTGGCTCGGGCCTTCGGCGCCATGACCACCTCGTTAAGGGGTCTGACCGGCGATCTTCGCAACGCCGCCGAGCTGGAGTCCCGGTTACGTGCCCGGCTCGAGACCGTCGTCAGCTCGATGACCGACGGCCTGGTGACCACCGACAGCAGGGGCGTCGTCGTCGCCGCCAACCCGATGGCCCTGGAGATGCTGGGCCGCCGCGAGGCCGACATCATCGGCGTGCAGCTCGCCGAGGTGGTCGACGTCCGCGGTGCCGACGGCACAGCGCTGCTCAACCGGGCCGGCGTACCGAGCGTCACTGATGGCATGCTCAGCCGCGCCGACGGCGATCCGCTGGCGGTGCGGGTCGCTCGAGCGCCGCTCGCCGACCAGCCCGGCGAGGTCGTCGTGATCTCCGACCGGACCCGCGAGCGCGAGATCGAGCGGCTCAAGACGGAGTTCCTCTCCAACGTGAGCCATGAGTTGCGGACGCCGCTGACGCCCATTCGGGGGTATGCGGAGATGCTGTCGCGTCGCCCCGACCTGCCGCCCGAGCGGGTGCAGACGTTCGTCGCGGAGATCCTTGCCGGCACGGCGCGGATGAGCCGAGCCGTCGAGCTTCTCGTCGACGTCGCCGCGCTCGACGCCGGGCGCGTCTCACCGCAGCGTGACGAGATCAGTGTCGAACAGCTCGTCGACGACCGGCTGACGGCATGGCGAGAGCGTTACCCCGACCGCGCGGGCGACCTGCGCCGCCGCGTGGCCACGAAGCTGCCGGCGATCGAGGTCGACCCGACCTGGCTCGGCAAGGCTCTCGACGAGCTCGCCGACAACGCGGTGAAGTACACCGCCGGTGGCACCTCGATCACCCTCGCCGCCTCGCTCACGGATGACGGCGCGGTCAGAATCGCGGTGCGGGACGCCGGCGAAGGCATCGATACCGAGCGCCTCGCCGAACTGCTCGGCGACTTCTCCCAAGCCGACTCCTCCGACACCCGAAAGGTGGGCGGAATGGGCCTCGGCCTCGGTTTCGTCACCCGCGTCGCCGACGCACTCGGCCTGGCTCTCGAGGTCACCTCAGAGCCGGGGCGCGGCTCGGAGTTCGCGATCGAGGTTCCCGCCACGACGCGTAGTTAGTGCAACCTCGATAGGTTGCGGTCGTGACGTTCAACATGCCGCGACCCAACATGCAGCGGCCGCAGCTCCCACCGATCACACGTCGGGTGCAGATCGCGGCGATCGCCGTCGCGGCGGTGATCGTGATTCTCGTGCTGTGGTCGGTCTTTGTCGGCCAGTACACGACGTTGCTGTGGTTCCGTTCGGTCGGTTACTCCTCGGTGTTCAGCCGACGGCTCGTCACCGAGATCCTGCTCTTCTTCTTGTTCGGCACCGTGATGGGACTCGTCGTCGCGGCGAACATCGCCGTTGCCTACCGGCTGCGACCCAAGACCCCTCCGCACTCCGCCGAGCAGCAACAGCTCGATCGCTACCGACAGCTGATCCATCGGTTCCGCGGCTGGGCGCTCGCCGCAGTCGCAGTGATCATCGGCATCATCAGCGGCTCGTCCGCCGCGCGGCGCTGGCCGACCTGGCTGATGTGGCGCAACGGCACGCACTTCGGAATGAAGGACGCGCAGTTCGGCAAGGACATCTCCTACTTCGCGTTCACCTACCCCATGCAGCGGTTCGTGCTCGGCATGTTGTTCGCCATGATCGCCGTCTCGCTGATCGCGACCCTGGTGACGGCGTACCTCTACGGATCGCTGCGGCTGCAGACACCTGGACCCAAGTGGACTCCTGCTGGACGGGTTCACGTCTCGGTGTTGCTCGGCGCCTTCGTCCTGCTGAAGGCGTTCGCCTACTGGCTGGACCGCTACGGCTTGGCCTTCTCCGGCCGTGGCATCGTGACCGGCCCGTCATACACCGATGTCCACGCCGAGCTCCCGGCCAAGACGATTCTGGTGTTCGTCGCTGTCATTTGTGCGTTGCTGTTCTTCGCCAATGTGGTGACGCGCAACTGGTTGCTTCCGGCCGTCGCGTTCGGCCTGATGGTGGTATCCGCCATCGTCATCGGCGGCGCCTACCCGGCGCTCGTGCAGCAGTTCAAGGTCAAGCCGAGCGCGCAGGACCTCGAGTCGACGTACATCCAGCGCAACATCAACGCGACGCGTCAGGCATACGGAATCACGCCGTCGCAGGTGACGACGGAGCAGTACGCGGGAGTGTCCACGTTGACTCCGGGGCAGCAGCGCGCGCAGGTCAACCAGGACGTGCAGCTACGCGTGCTGGATCCCAACGTCGTGTCACAGACCTTCGAGCAGCTTCAGCAGCAGCGGTCGTTCTACGCCTTCGAGGACTCTCTGGATGTCGACCGCTACCCGCTCGGCACGGACGGCAAGCTCACCGATGTGGTCCTCGGCACTCGCAACATCTCGCTGGCCGGGCTGCAGCCCAAGCAGCGGAACTGGATCAACGATCACCTCGTCTACACCCACGGGTACGGCGTCGTCGCCGCTCAGGCGGACAGCGCGCAAGCCGACGGATCGCCCGACTTCATCGAGTCCGATCTGCCGCCCACCGGCTCCCTCGGCAAGTTCCAGCCGAGGATCTACTTCGGTGACAGCGCGCCGAGCTACTCGATCGTCGGGGCGCCCAAGGGCACCCGGCCGCGCGAGCTCGACCTGCCGAACGACAGTGCCGCCGGCCAGACCAACACGACCTATCAGGGCGGCGGAGGGGTCCCGATGGGCTCGTTCTTCCGCAAGGTGCTCTACGCCTGGAAGTTCAAGGACAAGAACATCCTGCTGTCCAGCGGGGTCAACAAGGACTCGCGCATCCTCTACGTCCGCGACCCTCGCGCCCGCGTCGCAAAGGTCGCGCCCTGGCTGACCCTCGACGGCGATCCGTATCCCGTCGTCGTCGACGGCCAGGTGCAGTGGGTTGTCGACGGCTACACGACCACCGACGGGTTCCCGTACTCCGAGCAGGAGTCATTGGGGTCGTCGACCAAGACCTCGCTCAACACCACGACCCAGGCAGTGGCGTCGCAGAGCAACACCCAGATCAACTACATCCGCAACTCGGTGAAGGCCACCGTCAACGCTTACACCGGCCAGGTCAACCTGTATGAGTGGGACCAGGTGCCGTCGGCGGCCGACCCCACCGCAAGTCCCGACCCCGTGCTCAAGACCTGGGAGAAAGCCTTCCCTGGCGTCGTGAAGCCGCAGTCGGAAATGCCGGTGGACCTGATCCCGCACCTGCGCTACCCCGAGGATCTGTTCAACATCCAGCGCACGCTGATCGCGCACTACCACGTGAGCAACCCGCGCTCGTTCTACAACGGGACCGAGTTCTGGAACGTCCCGTACGACCCGACGCTCAGCAACGGCGAGTCGACGGTGCCGCAGCCGTCGTACTACCTGACGACCTCGCCGGACGGCGGTACGACCCCGCCAGTGTTCTCGTTGACATCGCCTCTGGTCTCCCTCACGAGACGCAACCTCACGGCATACCTGTCTGTCGACTCACAACCTGGACCCGACTACGGCAAGTTCACCTTGCTGACGTTGCCTGCGAACGCAGGTCTTGCCGGGCCCGGGCAGGTGCAGAACGAGCTCGACTCCAACACCACGATCTCGCCGCAGCTGACGCTGCTGAGCTCTGGTGGCTCGCAGATCATCAAGGGCAACCTGCTGACCGTTCCCGTTGCGGGTTCGATGCTCTACGTCGAGCCGCTCTACGTGCAGGCGGCCGGCGGACAGAGCTTCCCGGTGCTGCGAAAGTTCCTCGTCTACTCCGACGGCAACGCGGCGTACGAGTCCTCGTTGTCGACTGCGCTCAACGAGGTGTTCGGGGTCAAGGGCTCCGCCGAGCCGACACCGACCACGGGCGGCAGTACGCCGACAACGCCGCCGTCGACCACTGAGTCGCCGACATTGCAACAGGCGATCGCAGATGCCCGGCGTGACGAGTCCAACGCCGAGGCCGACCTTCGTCGCGGTGACTTCGCGGCGTACGGCCGCGACCAACGAGCGCTGAAACAGGACCTGTCGCGAGTCGCGGCAGCAGCCGGAAAGTCACCATAAGTCCGGCTTCGTACCCCTGCCGTACGGGTGCTTGCTCGGTAACTAGTCGCGGTCTGACTACTCCTGACTATGCCGAAAGCCAGGAAATGACAACGATCCGCTATTCAGTTGGTTACGGGTCACCGCAATGCTCACGACGGCAGGTCGCGCACCCAGCGCGCGGCGCCGGAGGAGGCAGGCAGTGTCCGGTCGGCGGCAGTCATCCCGAGTCCCGCTGTTGCGGCGGTTTGCCCTTCTCGTCCTCTCCGGGGGACTGCTCGCCGGCGGTGTGGTCGCCGAGTCCCCCGCCGGCGCCGCCACACCGGTCAGCGTGATCGTTCAGGGCCCGTCGATTCCCCTCGTCCAGACGCTGATCGCCACAGTCGGCGGTCACACTGTCAGCTCGCTGCCGCTGGTCAATGGCGTCCTCGCCCAGGTCCCGTCGTCCGGCGCGGTGTCACTGCTCACGACTCTAGGTCTCGTCACCAGCCCGGATGCGCCCGTCGCCGTCGACGGCGTCGTCGGTGCACTTCCCGCCTCCTCACCGCCTTCCGCGGACGCGTTCTCCGAGGCGACAGGCGCGAGCAGGCTCGCCACCAACGGCATCACCGGCACCGGGATCGGGGTCGCCGTACTCGACACCGGCATCGACCCACTCCCCGACTTCGGCAGCCGCCTGCTCGGTGGCGTCGATCTGTCCGGCGGCAGCAACCCGCTCCAGGATGGCTACGGCCACGGCACGTTCGTCGCGGGCCTGATCGCCGGCGACGGCTCCTCCTCCGGTGGTGCCTACCAGGGCGAGGCGACCGGAGCCAACCTCGTCTCGGTGAAGGTCGCCGGCGCCACCGGAGTGACCGACGTTGCGAAGGTCATTCAAGGCATCGCGTGGGCCATCAACAACCGCACGGCGTACGGCATCAAGGTCCTCAACATGTCGATCGGCGAGGTGCCGACCGGTCCGACGCAGCTCAACCCACTCGACGAGGCGGTAGAGACCGCATGGCAGTCGGGCCTGACCGTCGTCACGTCCGCCGGCAACTCCGGACCCGACGCGGGCACCATCACCTCACCTGGTGATGATCCCGACGTCGTAACGGTGGGCGCGCTCAACGACAGCGCCACGACTGCCACCACCGACGACTCGATCCCGTCCTTCAGCAGCGAGGGCCCGACCTCCGCGAACGCCTGGGCCAAGCCCGACCTGGTCGCGGCCGGCCAGTCGGTGGTCAGCCTGCGCGCCGCGGGGTCCACGATCGACCAGACCTATCCGAGCGCCGAGGTCGGCACGGCCAACTTCGTCGGCTCGGGTACTTCGTTCTCATCTGCGATCACGAGTGGTGCGGCAGCCCTCATCGCGCAGGCAAACCCGACCGCGACACCAGACCAGATCAAGGCTCGGCTCCTCGCAACCGCCACTCCCGGGCCGACCGGTCACGCCGAGATCGAGGGACATGGCGACCTCGACGCGTACGACGCGGCAACGTGCCCGCCCGTCTCGCTCAACCAGCACGGCCTGTTGGGTATCGCGATCCCATCGGTACCCGGCGTCACGATTCCGCTGCTTTCCACGTGGTCCGTCTCATCGTGGAACCCGGCGAACTACAGCGCCAACGTCAGCGCGTCGGCGTGGAACGCCTCCGCCTGGAACGCGAGCGCGTGGAACGCCAGTGCCTGGAACGCGAGCGCCTGGAACGCATCTGCCTGGAACTCCTCGACGTGGGAGTGACCTGACATGAGCCGCACACCACTGCCCCCGCGAGCCCGGCTGCTCATCGCCGCCGCGACGATCTCGGCCGTTGTCGCGATCGCCTGGGGAGTGGCCGAGACCGTGGTGTCGGGGTCCGGCCCGGTCGCGACGCTCGCGGTGCTCGGCGTGATGCTGCTGCTGTCCAACCGCTTCCCGCTGCTGCTCTACGGGCCGAACTACTCAGAGGCAGTGAGCTTCGACGACGGCCTGCTCGCGGTCGTGCTCGCTTTGGTGCCGTCCGGTTCGACGATTCTGCTGTTCGCGGGCGCGCAGCTGGGCGCCCAGGTCTGGCGCCGTCGGGCACCCGTGAAGGCGGCGTTCAACACGGCGCAGTTCACCCTCTCGGCAGAGGCCGCGGTGCTCGTGGCGAACACGGTCGGCCGGACCCCGGGGCACGTCAGCCCCACCCTCGCGCCGGCGATCCTCGCCGGAGTGGCGACGTTCATCGCGGTCAACGCGGTCTTGGTCGGTGCGCTGCTCAAGGTGGTCGCCGGTCAGCCGTTCCGCGCCGCATGGCGAGAGGGCAAGAGCACACGCCTGCTGCTCGTCGCGATCGGAACCACGACCGGGCTGCTGTCCGCCATCGCGGCCGCGAGCTCGAGGTGGGCGCTGATCGCCGTACCGGTGGCCTTCGTTCTGTTGCGCCAGGTCCTGGCAGGGCACTTTGAAGCGCGTCGCGACCGGGACCGCGTGGTCGGCCTGCTCGACGCCGCGAACGATCTCCACGGGGCGATGGCGGACGGGACCGTGAAGCCCACGCTGGAGTCGATTGCGTCGCGGGTGCTCCGGGGGCAGGCGCAGGTGTGCACCACGCGCCCGCTCGCGTCAGAGCTGAGCGCCGAGCTCGCGGATCAGGCAGGCTGGCTGGTCGTGACCGGGCGCAACCCGGGCGAGCCCTTCGACAAGGCGGACCGTCAGCTGTTGTCAGCGCTGGCGACGGTCGCGGGCGGCGCGCTCACCAACGCGGCGCTCTACACCGAGGTGCACCAGCAACGACGCGAGATGGCGACAGTGCTGAGCAACCTCGCTGAAGGTGTCTGCGCCTTCGACCGCGATGCCCGGCCGACGTTCTGGAACGCCGCCGCACAGTCTTTGCTCGCAATGACCGGTGAGGACTTCTCAGCGGACCACCCGGTTGTGGAGCAGCTCCTCGCACCGGTGCGCAGGTGCCTGCAGTCGGAGACGCCGTTGAGCGCCTCGATGTCCCTCGTCCTGGCGGACGCCACCATGCTCCCGATCAGCTACACCTGCGCGCCCACACAGGACAGCGACGGCATCGACGGCGTCGTCCTGGCCTTCCGCGACGACACGGAGCGGAACAGCTACGAAACCCAGCTCGCACATCACGCGTTCCACGACCAGCTCACTGGGCTCGCCAACCGAAGGTTGTTCATCGACCGGCTGGACCAGGCACTGCTGCGTGCCGCTCGTGGCGCAGGCGTCAGCGCCGTGATCTTCGCCGATGTCGACCGGTTCAAGGTGATCAACGACAGCCTCGGGCACCAGGCCGGCGACCGCCTGCTCAAGGAGATCGCGTCGAGACTTACCGGTCTCATCCGCGACGGTGACACGGTGGCACGCTTTGGCGGCGACGAGTTCACGCTGCTATTGGAAAACGTCGGCAGCTTGGAGGAGGCACATCAGCTCGCCGACCGGATCGTCGTGGCGATGCAGGAGCCGATCGAGGTTGCGCCGCATCGCTCGATCGTCACGAGCCTCTCGATCGGTGTCGCGGTGGCGCGGCCGGACGCGACAGGCGACGACCTGTTGCACGACGCCGACCTCGCCATGTACGAGGCGAAGGCAGAGGGCCTTGGCCGCTGGCGGCAGTACTCAGGCGGATCGGTGCGCTCGGCCGAACAGCTCGACCTCGAAGCCGATCTGCGTACTGCGATCACCGGAGGCGAGATCCGGGTCTACTTCCAGCCGCTGGTCGACGCGACGAGTGGCCGTCCCGCCGACGCCGAAGCCCTCGTCCGCTGGATGCACCCCCAACGCGGCCTTGTCTCTCCCGCGGACTTCATCCCGATCGCGGAGGAGACCGGCCTGATCCTGCCGCTCGGCAGGCTCGTGCTTCAGGAGGCCTGCCGGCAGTGCCGGGCGTGGGAGACCGAACGCGGCGTCCGGATCGGAGTCAGCGTCAACCTGTCCGCACGGCAGTTCCAGGACACCGACCTCGTCGAGATGGTGCGCGACACCCTCGTCGAGGCGGGCCTTCCGCCGGAGCGTCTCTGCCTCGAGGTCACCGAGACGCTCGCGATGCGCGATATCGAATGGACGATCAACACGTTGCAGCGCTTGAAGGCGATCGGCGTGCGGGTCGCGATCGACGACTTCGGTACCGGTCACTCCTCACTCAACTACCTCAAGCGATTCCCGATCGACGTGGTCAAGATCGATGGAAGCTTCGTCCGCGACATCGATACGAGCGTCGTCGACAACGCGATCGTCACTGCGGTGGTCATGCTGGCCCAGACGCTGCAGATCACCACGGTCGCCGAATGCGTCGAAAGTGCCGGGCAGCTGACCAAGCTGCGCAACCTGGGATGCACGCTGATCCAGGGCTACCTGTTCGCCAGGCCGATGCCGGCCCCAGAGGTCGCCGACTGGCTCGCGGCCGCGTCAACCGCGCCGCTGCGCATCCCGACCCCACGCCCCTCGCTTTCCGCGATCGCCAGCGCCGCTTCCTGATTCGCGCTGCTGCTCGGTTTGGTGCCGGTTCCGCGGCCGGGCTATCGTGGCAAGACCGACGCGGGGTGGAGCAGCTCGGTAGCTCGCTGGGCTCATAACCCAGAGGTCGCAGGTTCAAATCCTGCCCCCGCTACAAATGTGATGTCTCAGGACATCGGAATAGCCCGGACCTGCATTGTGCAGGTTCGGGCTATGTCTTTTTGGGTGGGCCGGGGGGTCGGCCGGTGGGCTGGTAGTCGCTTCGCGGGTCGATGATCAGGTCGCGGAGAAGCTCGCCG
>DATAUF010000003.1:0-27244 GCA_036268405.1 Mycobacteriales bacterium | reverse complement strand
AGTAGCCCCCGGTCGCTTTCTTCCCGCCGATCCGCGGGCACTGCCCACCCCCAGTAAGCGATGTCTAGCTAAGGCGCTCGATCACCATTGCCATGCCCTGGCCCCCGCCAACGCACATCGTCTCGAGCCCGAACGTCTTGTCGTGAGTCTGTAGTCCGTTGAGCAGTGTCCCGGTGATCCGGGCACCTGTCATCCCGAACGGGTGTCCGAGCGCGATGGCCCCGCCGTTGACGTTGAGCTTGTCGCCGAACGGGTCGATGCCGAGCTCGCGTGCTGACGGGATCACCTGAGCCGCGAAGGCTTCGTTGATCTCGACCAGGTCGATGTCGTCGATCGACTTGCCGGCTAGTGCGAGTGCACGCCGGGTCGCCTCGACCGGGCCGAGGCCCATGATCTCCGGGCTGAGGCCAGAGACGCCGGTGGACACAACTCGTGCGAGCGGCGTCAGGCCAAGCTCCTTGGCCTTGGTGTCGCTCATGATGACGACGGCGGCGGCGCCGTCGTTGAGCGGGCAGCAGTTGGCTGCGGTCACGGTGCCGTCCGGGCGGAACACGGGCTTGAGACCCGATACGCCTTCAAGGGTGACTCCCGCGCGCGGGCCGTCGTCCTTGGCGACCTCGGTGCCGTCCGGTCGGGTGACCGGCGTGATCTCGTGGTCGAAGAAGCCGTTGGCGATCGCCTTCTCGGCGAGGTTTTGGGACCGTACGCCGAACTCGTCCTGTTCCTGCCGCGAGACGCCCTTGATCTGGGCGACGTTCTCGGCGGTCTGTCCCATAGCGATGTAGACGTCCGGGAGGTTGCCCTCCTCGCGGGGGTCTGTCCAGCTGAAGTTGCCTTCGCCCATCTTTGCCGAGCGCGCCTGCGCGTCGGCAAAGGACGGGTCCTGGGTGTCCGGGAGTGAGTCGCTGTTCCCCTTGCCGAATCGGCTGACAAGCTCGACTCCGGCGCTGACGAATACGTCGCCTTCGCCCGCCTTGATGGCGTGGAACGCCATCCGGGTCGACTGCAGACTGGATGAGCAGTAGCGGGTGATCGTCGTACCTGGTACGTCGTCGAGACCAAGCTTCACCGCAATGACGCGGCCGATGTTGAAGCCCTGCTCACCGCCTGGCAGACCGCAGCCGACGATCAGGTCGTTGATCGTGTGGGGGTCGAGCGACGGGACCTTGTCCAGCGCCACCTTGACGATGGTGGCAGCGAGGTCGTCGGGACGGAAGTCGACCAGCGAGCCCTTAAACGCGCGGCCGATGGGGGAGCGCGCGGTGGCGACGATCACGGCCTCTGGCATGACAGCTCCTTCGCTCGGTCGACAGCTCCGTCGACGCAGTCGCCCAAGAGTACGTTCCATGAGACAGCGCGAGCGAAGCCGGCACCAGTCAACGGGCGGGAGGGGGTGGCGGACGTGGAGGTCTTCGACTCGGTGGTGGACCTGATCGGCCGGACGCCGCTGGTCCGGCTGAACAGCGTCGCAAGGGACGTGCCGGCAACGGTGCTTGCCAAGGTGGAGTACCTCAACCCGGGCGGATCTGTGAAGGACCGGATCGCCACGCGCATGATCGACGCCGCTGAGGCCTCAGGCGCTCTTCCACCCGGTGGCACGATCGTCGAGCCGACGAGTGGCAACACCGGGATCGGCCTTGCGATCGTCGCCCAGCAGCGGGGCTATCACTGTGTGTTCGTCTGCCCGGACAAGGTCTCGGTCGACAAGATCAACGTGCTGCGGGCGTACGGCGCAGAGGTCGTCGTCTGTCCGACTGCAGTGCCGCCGGAACACCCCGACTCCTACTACAGCGTGTCTGATCGGCTCGCGCAGGAGCGAACGGGCGGCTGGAAACCGGACCAGTACTCCAACCCGGCGAATCCCCAGTCGCACTATGAGACGACGGGGCCGGAGATCTGGCAGCAGACGGATGGCGGCGTCACGCACTTCGTCGCCGGAGTCGGGACGGGCGGGACCATCAGTGGGACCGGCCGCTTCCTCAAGGAGGCCTCGTCGGATCAGGTGCGCATTGTCGGCGCCGACCCCGAGGGATCGGTGTACTCGGGCGGCACCGGCCGCCCGTATCTCGTCGAAGGTGTGGGCGAGGACTTCTGGCCCGCAAACTATGACCCGACGGTCTGCGACGAGATCATCGCGGTCTCCGACGCCGACTCCTTCCTGATGACCCGCCGGCTCGCCCGCGAAGAAGGTCTGCTGGTCGGCGGGTCGTGCGGGATGGCGGTCGCTGCTGCGCTATCGGTTGCCGCGAAGGCAAGCAAGGACGACGTGGTCGTCGTTCTTCTTCCGGACGGCGGTCGTGGGTACCTCTCGAAGATCTTCAGCGACGACTGGATGGCGGACTACGGGTTCCTCGCCGCCGACGGGAAGGCCGAGACGGTCGGTGATGTGCTCATCCGCAAGAGCGGCCGACTCCCGGAGTTCGTGCACGTCCACCCGAGTGAGACGGTCCGTGAGGCGATCGACATCCTCCGTGAGTACGGCGTCTCGCAGATGCCGGTCGTGCGGGCGGAGCCTCCCGTGATGATCGCCGAAGTGATGGGTTCGGTCGTCGAACGAGACCTCCTCGACGGGTTGTTCAACGGTCGCGCCCGCCTCGCCGACCCGCTTGAGCGCCACATGTCCGCTGCCCTGCCGCTCGTCGGATCCGGTGAGCCGGTGGCAGCGGCAATGGCGGCACTCCAGGACGCAGATGCCGCGGTGGTCCTCGATGACGGCCGCCCGGTCGGCATCGTGACCCGTCAGGACCTCCTCGGGTTTCTTGCAGGTTTGCGATGACCGAACATCACGGGTTTGACACCCGCGCGATCCACGCCGGTCAGGAGCCCGACCCGACGACCGGCGCGGTCGTGCCACCGGTCTACCTGACATCGACGTACGCGCAGGACGGAGTCGGCGGTACCCGCGGTGGCTACGAGTACAGCCGCAGTGGCAACCCGACCCGTACCGCTCTCGAGACCTGCCTCGCCTCGCTCGAGGGCGGCGCGCGCGGTTTCGCGTTCGCCAGTGGACTCGCCGCCGAGGACACGCTGCTCCGCGCGGTGTGTCGACCAGGCGACCATGCGGTGATCCCCGGTGACGCGTACGGCGGCACCTACCGGCTGTTCGCGAAGGTGCTCGAAAGATGGGGCCTCGCCTACACCGCGGTCGACCAGCACGACCTCGACGCGCTACGCGGCGCGATCCGTGAGGACACACGGATCATCTGGTGTGAGACGCCCACCAACCCACTGCTGGGCGTTGCCGACATCGGAGCCATCGCTGAGATTGCGCACCAATCCGATGCGCTGCTCGTCGTCGACAACACCTTCGCCTCGCCCTACCTGCAGCGACCACTTTCCCTGGGCGCCGACATCGTCATGCACTCGACCACGAAGTACCTCGGCGGCCACAGCGATGTCGTCGGTGGTGCTCTCGTCGTGCGCAGCGAGGACCTCGTCGAGCCGGTCGCCTTCCATCACAATGCGATGGGCGCGATCGCCGGCCCGTTCGACAGCTGGTTGGTGCTTCGTGGCATCAAGACGCTCGGCGTCAGGATGGACCGGCACTGCGACAACGCCGAGAAGGTGGTCGCGATGTTACGCCAGCATGACGAGGTCAGCGAGGTCTACTACCCGGACGGCAGCGAGATCGCCAAACGACAGATGGATCGCTTCGGCGGCATGGTGTCGATGCGGTTGAAAGGCGGAGCGGACAAGGCGATCGAGGTATGCGGCCGGACGCGGCTGTTCACGCTGGCTGAGTCCCTCGGCGGCGTCGAATCGCTGATCGAGCACCCCGCGCGGATGACTCACGCGAGTGTCGCGGGGTCACCGCTGGAGGTCCCTGCCGATCTCGTTCGGCTGAGCGTCGGGATCGAGTCCGTGACCGATCTGGTTGCCGATCTCGAGCGGGCCTTGGTCTGACGCGCCGCGGGTCTCCGGGGCGAACGCGGCGACCACTGCCGCGAGCCCGAGGATCGCTGACGTGCTCAGGAATGCCGCACCGTAGGAGACGTCCGCAATCGCTCCCGCCGCTACGGGGCCGACCACCGTGCCGACGTCCGAGGACATCGTGTAGGCCGCGAAGACAGGTCCGGCCCGGCCCTCGACGAGATCGCCGACGATCGCACCTGGAGCGACGTCGAGCATGCCCGAGCCCAGGCCCAGCAGCGCGAGCCCGATCAGGTAGCCCGGCAGGTCCTGCGCCGCAGCAAGGACCGCGATGCCGGCACCGCTTCCGATGCAACCTCCGACCAGCAGAGGCTTGCGGCCGACGGAGTCGGCGAAGCGCCCGGCCGGGATCAACATCGCGCCGTTGACAGCCGACACGATGAGAAACCCGATGCCCGTCCAGATCGGCTTGCGGTGCAGGACGTCGCCGACGAAGAGCGGGATCAGTGCCGACCGGACACCGATTGCGCCCCACGAGTCGGCAAAGTTCGCGGCGAGCGCGGCGCGGTAGGCGCGGTTGCGCAACGCGTCGGACAGCTTGGTCTGTCCCGCCGCGGCGATCTTCGCCCGGTCGGCGAGCGGGGTGGCGCGCAGTTGGATCAGTCCGACCGCACCTGCGGCTGTGAGCGTGCCGGCGTAAATGAAGAAGGGCAGCCGGATCGAGATCCCGTCGATCACGCCGCCCACCACGGGACCGGTGATGCCGCCGAGCAAGAAGCCGCCTTGCCAGTAGCCCATCGCCCTGCCGCGTTGCGCCGGTGCGGTGATCCGGACCAGGAGTCCCAGCGCCGAGATCGAGAACATCGCCGATCCGATGCCGCCGATCCCGCGCAACACGATCAGCTCGGCATAGGTCTGTGCGACGCCGGCGAGAACGCTGCTCACGGCGACGATGCCAATGCCGGTCGCCATCACGAGCCGCTCGCCATATCGGTCGACGAGCTTGCCGGCGGGAAACGCAAACGCGATCCGCATGACGGCGAAGACGCTGATCACGGCGGCAGCGGAGGCCTTACCGACGCCGAAGTCCCGCGCGAAAACAGGCAACGCGGGTGCGACGATCCCGAAGCCAAGGGCAACACAGAACGCGACCGCGACGAGCACCCGGATCTCTCGGGGCAGCGGAGGCTGCCGGGTCGACGTCTTCGCCATCGAGTAGTTTCTACGCGATGCGACGGCCGCTGCGACCCTGCCGCGCCCGTAAGTAGTCGTTGATCACGTAGTCGCCCAGCCGGTCGGCGTCGGGGGTGAATACCCGGCCGCCGTTGCGGGCCGCCATTGCCTTGACGAACCTGATCAGCCCCGGCTCGTTGTCGAGCATGAAGACGTTGATCGTCGCGCCGCGACGGGTGATCCGCTCCACCTCGGCCATGGTCGCCGCGGTCGTCTCCGGGTGTGTCGGCCAGTCGAACCACGCACTCCCGTCCGCCATCAGATGTGCGGTCGGTTCACCGTCGGTGACCACCATCACGACGGGCTCGGCGTCGGGGTGACGGGCCAGATGGCGTGAAGCAAGCAGCAATGCGTGCTGAAGGTTCGTCCCCTGCACCATGTCCCACGAGAGCCCGGGAAGCTCGGCCGGTCGCAGCACCCTCGCGTACCGGGAGAACCCGATCACTTCGATCGCGTCCTGCGGATACTGCGTCGAGATCAGCGTGTGAAGCGCCAGGGCGGTCGACTTCGCCTCCGGCCAGGTGCCACGCAGTGCCATCGAGTACGACAGGTCGATCAGCAGGGCAACGGCTGCGCCCGACCGTCTTTCGGTCTCGACGACCTCGAAGTCCTCTACGGACACCCGTACGGGTGTGCCGCGACCTGACCGCATCACCGCGTTGCGCACCGTGCGGACCACGTCGAAAGGCTGCTCGTCGCCGAACTCCCACGGTCTAGTGGCCCCAGTCGGGTCGCCCGCGGCACCGGCGTCGTGCATGTCGTGATTGCCGCGTCCGCGTGCCTGCATCCGCTTGAAGATTCGCCTCAGTGCGGTCTGCCCGAGCCTGCGCATCCCCTTGGGAGTCAGCCCGAGCTCGCCGTCGCTGCGCTGCAGGTAGCCCTGCTCACGCAGCTCGCGCTCGACCCGTCGCAGTGCTTCGAGGTCGTCAACGGCGTTGCGACCGAGCGCCCGCTCCAGCAGCTCCGGATCGACGTCCTCGAGAGAGGCACCCGGATAGTCCTGGCCGAGCATCTGTGAGAGCTCGTCGAGGTCAGCGGACTCCTCGAGCGCGGTGGTCGCGTCGCCGAGGCCGAGTGGGGTGTCACCACGCATCTGCTGGCGGCCGTTCCAGTTCAGCTCCGGTCGCCGTGACCGCAGCTGGTCGGACAGCCGCCCCATCTGCTCGGCCATGCCGGAGTCCTGCATTGCCTGCTGCATGAGACCGGCGAGCTCGGCCTGCTGCTCGGGGGAGAGCGAGTTCATCAGCCGTTGCGCCGCGGCCGCGCGCCGGGCGAGTGAGTCCACAAGCTCCTCGAGCGTCTGCGGGTTGTCGGGGAAGAAGTCGCCGTAGCTCTGCATGAACTGCTCAAAGCTCTCTGAGACGTCATCACCGCGCGCGTCAGCCTCGAGCATGTCGTTGAGCGCCGCGAGCATGTCCTTCACGCGCTGCTGCGTCTGCGGATCACCGTCCTGCAGTGCCTGCTTCATCCCGCGGAACTGGCTGTCGAGCACCTCGCTGCGAAGCAGGTCCTGGATCTCGTCGTACGCCGCTCGCGCCTCGGGGCTGCGCCATTGGTACTCGCTGAGCTCGCGGACCGCCCGCGCCGTTTGCTCGGGGAGCGAGTCGAGCTCTGCCTCGGCGAGCCTCGCGTCGTCGCTGGGGTCGGGGAACAGCGCCGCGCGTTCTGATTCGAGGGCTTGGTCCAGCAGCTCGCGAACCCGCTCGAGCGTCCCGTCGAGCCGCCCTGCCTCGCGAGCCCGGCGCTGTCGCTCGCGGACCCGCCGGAGCAGGTCGTCGAGGCCTTCGCGACCGCCGAGCCCGCGCCGCGTCATCGCGCGAAACGCCTCTGCCGGCGACATCCCGTCGAGCACCGAGTCGCCGAGCTGGTCCAGCGCGTCCGACACGTCGTACGGCGGCGCGAGCGGATCGTCCCCGCCGCGCCACTCGCCGTACCGAGCTCGACTCATCGTGCTCCGTACACCGTCCGGTCGGGCAGCTCTTCCTTCGACAGCCGGCGCAGCAGGTAGAGGCCCTCGAGGGTGAACTCGAGTCCGGCCGCCGCGAGCTCCGGAGTCTCAGCGCCTTCGTCGATGCCGAGCGCGGTAAGAAGCCGACCAAGCCCAGGCACCGTCCCCAAAGTCGCGAGCAGCTCTGTCGCTGGCACCATCTCTCCGGTCTCGACGGTGGCTCCCTCGTTGAACATCTCGACGAGCGGGGCGAGGTCGATCATGCCGAGCCGGCTGCGGAACGTATCTGCGACAGATCGGCGGAGCAGGTGGTCGAGGACATCCGCCTCGCGACCTTCCTCCGATGCCTCGAACTCGACCTTGCCCTGTACGGCGGGCACGATCGAGGGCAGGTCGGCCACGCGGGCCACGGCGACGGCTTCGCCGGTAAGCGCCGCGCGGCGCACGGCGGACGCGGCAACCGTCTCGGCGGCCGAGACCGCAAACCGAGCAGACACGCCGGAGCGGGCATCGACGGCGGGGGACTCCCGGACGTGACGGGTGAACCGTGCGATGACCTCGATCAGGTGCTCGGGAAGCGCCGCGGACACCGCGTTCTCGCCCCAGTCGACGAGCGCCTCCTGGGTCACGACCCGCAGCTCGTCCTCGAGCTCGAGGGGATAGTGCGTACGGACCTCTGCGCCGAACCGGTCCTTGAGTGGGGTGATGATCCGGCCGCGGTTGGTGTAGTCCTCCGGGTTCGCCGATGCCATCAGGAGAAGGTCGAGCGGGAGCCGCAGGGTGTAGCCGCGGACCTGGATGTCGCGCTCCTCGAGCACGTTGAGCAACGCGACCTGGATCCGTTCGGCGAGGTCGGGCAGCTCGTTGATCGCGACGATGCCCCGGTTGGTGCGCGGAACCAACCCGTAGTGCACCGTCTCCGGGTCGCCGAGCGCCCGGCCTTCGGCGACCTTGATCGGATCGACGTCGCCGATCAGGTCCCCGACGGAGACGTCAGGTGTCGCGAGCTTCTCGGCGTAACGCTCGTCGCGCGGCTTCCACGCCACCGCCAGGTCGTCGCCCTGCTGCGCAGCCAGCTGTCGGCAACGCCCGCACACCGGTGCATAGGGATGGTCGTTGATCTCGCAGCCCTCGACGACGGGCGTCCACTCGTCGAGCAGCTGCACCAGTGTCCGGATCAGGCGCGTCTTTCCCTGCCCGCGTTCGCCGAGCAGCACGATGTCGTGGCCCGCGAGAATCGCCCGCTCGACCTGAGGCAACACGGTCTCGTCGAAGCCGATGATCCCCGGGAACCGGTCCGATCCGTCTCGCATGCGGGCGAGCAGGTTGTCGCGAAGCTCGGCCTTCACAGACTTCGCGACGTGACCAGAGGCGCGCAGCGCCCCGAGGGTCCTGGGTGCGTCGGTCGGCGGCGTCGTAGTGCTCATCGCCTCACGCTACGTCGAGCGTGCAAACGCGGTGTGGGTGCAGACTGGCGAGGTGAACGGGCCCGCGGCGCTCGCGCTCGACGTCGGGGGCACGAAGGTCGCCGCCGCGCTAGTGGACGCCCAAGGCGCGGTGACCCGTCGTCGCGAGGTGCCCGCTCCATCGGCAGCGGCCGACGACGCGGAGCCGATGTGGTCAGCGGTGGCGGGGCTGCTCGATGAGGTGCTCGACGGGTACGACCCGACGGCGGTCGGCGTCGGGTGCGGTGGGCCGCTACGCCTGGATCGCGGCGAGGTCTCGCCGGTGAACATTCCCGCCTGGCGTGCCTTCCCGTTGCTCGCGCGGGTCGAGTCCCGCTTTCCGGGCGCCGCGGTCCGCCTGCACAACGACGCGGTCGCGATGGCGCTCGGCGAACATTGGCGCGGGGCCGGGCAGGGAACCCGGAGCTTCATGGGGGTCGTCGTCTCGACCGGGGTCGGCGCCGGAGTGGTGCTGGATGGCCGTGTCCTCGGCGGCCGGACCGGCAACGCCGGGCATCTCGGTCACGTCGTGGTCGATGCCGAAGGTCCGCCATGTGGCTGTGGCGGCGTGGGTTGCCTCGAGGCCATGGCGCGCGGACCGGCTGTCGTCCGGTGGGCATTGGAGTCTGGTTGGTCGTCGTCCGTGGAGCGGCCGGATGGCCGAAGCCTCGTCGCCTCTGCACAAGCGGGAGAGACAACCGCCCAAGCGGCGATCGACCGGGCCGGTCGGGCGCTCGGCATCGCGCTTGCCGGCGCGGTGTCGCTCTTCGAGCTGGAACGAGTCTCGGTCGGCGGTGGCTTCGCGGTGGGTGCTGGTGAGCTGCTACTCGGACCCATGCGCGACAGCTTCGCCCGGCACGCCCGGATGGACTACGCCGCAGCGTGCGAGATCGTGCCGGCAGCGCTCGGCAACGACGCCGGACTCATCGGTGCGGCCGCGTTGGTGCTCAGATGAGCATCACCCTTGGCGACGTCGAGGCGGCCCGTGTGCTACTCGGCGACGTGGTGCGGCGTACTCCCGTTGCGAGCTCGCGGGTGCTTGCCGACCGCATCGGCGGCCCGGTGTGGCTGAAGTGCGAGAACCTCCAGCGCACCGGTTCGTTCAAGATCCGCGGGGCCTATGTCCGCATCGCCCGGCTCACCGCGGCCGAGCGAAAGGCCGGCGTGGTCGCCGCGAGTGCGGGCAACCACGCGCAGGGCGTGGCCCTGGCGGGAGGTCTGCTCGGTGCGCCCGTCGTCGTATTCATGCCGGAGGGAGCGCCGATCCCGAAGGTCGAGGCGGCGCGGTCCTACGGCGCGGATGTGCGCTTCGCGGGCAGTTCCGTCGACGAGGCACTGGAGGCTGCGACTGCTTACGCGAGCGACTCCGGCTCGGTGCTGATCCATCCGTTCGATCACGCGGATGTCATTGCCGGTCAGGGGACGCTCGGACTCGAGTTGCTCGAGCAGGTCCCCGATATGAGGACGATCGTCGTCAGTGCCGGCGGCGGTGGTCTGGTCTCGGGCGTTGCCCTGGCTGTGAAGTCGCTGCGGCCGGAGGTCCGGGTGATTGCAGTGCAGGCCGAGGGTGCGGCATGCCTTCCGCAGTCGCTCGCTGCTGGGCGGCCGGTGCCGTTGTCGTCGATGTCCACGATGGCGGACGGCATCGCGGTCGGCAGTCCCGGTGCGTTGACCTTCGACCTGGTCAGCCGGTACGTCGACGAGGTACGCACCGTCGGGGAGGACGCGCTCGCGCGGGCGTTGCTGCTCTGCCTCGAACGAGCCAAGCTCGTTGTCGAGCCCGCGGGGGCAGCCGGAGTGGCCACGGTCATGGAGCAGCCTGAAGGCCTGGAGGCGCCAGTCGCCGTCGTGCTTTCGGGCGGCAACGTCGACCCGCTGCTGTTGATGCGGGTACTGCGTCACGGCATGGCGGCCGCCGGACGCTACCTGTCCTTCCACCTGCGGGTGCCGGACCGGCCCGGGGAGCTGGCACGGTTGCTCGGTGTTCTGGCAGCCACGGGCGCCAACGTTCTGGAGGTCGAGCACTCCCGGACCGGACGCGCGCTGCACCTCGACGAAGTCGAGGTCGCGCTGGTCCTGGAAACCCGTGGCGAGTCACATCGTGACGACGTCCTCGCGACGCTGCGGGGTGCCGGCTACCCGATGTCAGTCGACTGAGCGACGGTCATGGTTGTTGAGCGGGCGAAGGGCCGGCTGATTCGCCAGTTGGTCGGCGAACTCCGTGATCCGGGTCTGCTCCGGTTGCGCGGCGCGATCGTGTCGCTGGCCGCAGCCCTCGCCAGCTTCGGTTGTGCATTGTTCCTCGATCGCCGCTATCACCTGACGACGAGCAGCGTGGTGCTGGCGGTCGTACTGGCACTGACCCTCGGCAGGGCGGACCGCGGTCACGCGCGCTCACTTCCTCACAGTCTCGTGGCGCCGCTCCTCCTGCCGTTTCTCGCGGTGGGCGCCACCGAGGTCGGCCAGCGCCTGTTCACCCACCCCAACCTGGGCGACACCCTCTTCGTCGTTGGGATGGCCTTCGCGATCTGGGTTCGCCAGTACGGTGCCCGCGCGCGCCAGGTCGGTGGCTTGATCGGCGCGGCGCTCACCGCGGTGCTGATCACGCCTGGACCTGCCGTCCCTCTGGGCGGGCACGTGCCGAGCAGGTGGTGGGCTGCGTTGATTGCCCTGATCGCATTGGGCTGGACGCGGGCGATGCACGCGGTCGCCGAGCGGACCGGCTTCGCCACGCGGGCCTTGGCGGAACGGCCACCACATGCGATGGCACTGCCGAAGGCGCCTGCTGTCGCCCGGAGGTGGCACCGGCGAGTTCCGGCAACGACAAAGCTCGCGTTGCAGATGGGCGTCGCGCTGGCGGCCGCCTTCGCGTGCGGCCGTGAGGCGTTCGGCCTGCACTGGACGTGGGTCGTGTTGTCCGCCTACATCGTCGGGAGCGGCAATCGCGGCCGGGGGGACGTCGCCCACAAGGCGGTGTTGCGTCTCGTGGGTGCGGCTTGCGGCACCTTGCTGGCGACGGCGCTGTCCGGCGCCTTCGCCGCTGGTGACGACTGGTCGATCGTTGCGCTGTTTGCCGTGGTCGCTGTCGCGCTTTGGCTGAGACCGCTGAGCTACGCGTACTGGGCTGCCGGGATGACGGCCGCGCTCGCCCTGCTCTACGACTTCTACGGGGAGGTCGGACACCACCTGCTGGTCACCCGTCTCGAGGGGATCCTGCTCGGCGCCTCGATTGCTGTTGTCGCCGCCTGGATCGTGTTGCCGGTGCGCAACGTCGACGTCATCCGGCGGCAGCTGGCCACCGCGTTCGCAACGCTTGCAGGCGTGGTCGGCCGTGGACCGGAGGCGACGTTCGACGCGAGCGAGATCGCGACCTATGCCGGCGCCGTGAAGCTCGGCGACCTCGCGGCCGCCTCTCTGCACATCCTGCGCCACCTGCCGCGGCGGTGGCGCGTGGCGCTGCCCTATGCCACCGCCTGCAGGGCGCTCGCGCTGGCGTTGCCGGAGCCCTTCAGGGGCTCGCCGGTTGGACTGGCCATGACTCGCGAGTCACAGCAGGCATTGGCGGCCGACGTCACGTCAGCGCGTCGGGCGCTCGCCGCGACAGCAACCGACGAGCAGAGGGACGCACTCGGCAACACCGCGGAGCGAATCGCGGAGGTCCTCCAGGCGAGCTACTGCTGGCGCTACAGGTAGGACTTGGCGGCGAGCAGCTCGAGGGTGATCTTGCGGTCGTTCGGTGCGATGTAGGTGCGCGACTCACCTGGGGTTGCGCCCAGCAGCGCTTTGCCGAGCGGCGACTGCGCTGAGTAGACGGTGAGGTCGGTGACCGCTGCCTCCTCGCGGGAACCGATCAGGAAGGTCTCCTCGTCGCCACCCGAGAACCGGACTGTGACGACCATGCCGGGCCCTGCGACGCCGGCGTCGGCGGTGGGTGGGGCGCCGACCTTTGCTTCGCGCAGCAGCTGAGTGAGCTGGCGGATGCGGGCTTCCATCTTCCCTTGCTCGTCCTTGGCAGCGTGGTACCCGCCGTTCTCCTTGAGATCGCCCTCCGCGCGGGCTGCTTCGATGCGCGCGGTGATCTCGATCCGACCGGGCCCTGACAGATGGGTGAGCTCGTCGTTCAGCCGGTCATAGGCGTCCTGGGTCAGCCATGTGACGTTCGCTTCGCTCATTCGCTCAAGGCTACCCAGGCACCGATCGACCCACGCCGTGGAACGATGGAGGTGTGAGTGACGGTCCGCTTCGGCTGCTGGCGGTGCATGCGCACCCGGACGACGAGGCCAGCAAGGGCGCGGCCACGGTGGCGAAGCTCGTCGCCGAGGGTGCCGAGGTGCTCGTCGTCACGTGCACCGGCGGAGAGCGCGGCTCGATCCTCAACCCTGCAATGGATCGGCCCGACGTGGTCGCCGACCTCACCGAGGTACGTCGCCGCGAGATGGCTTTCGCGATCGAGATCCTCGGCTGTCGTCACGAGTGGCTCGGCTTCGTCGACTCCGGCTTCCCCGAGGGGGACCCGCTGCCGCCGCTGCCGGAAGGCTGCTTCGGTCTTGAGCCGCTTGAGACGGCCGCCGCACCGCTGGTGAAGATCATTCGCGAGTTCCGGCCGCATGTGATGACGACGTACGACGAGAACGGCGGGTATCCGCACCCCGACCACGTGATGTGCCACACCGTGAGTGTCGAGGCGTTCGAAGCCGCCGGTGATCCTGACCGGTATCCCGAGCTCGGCGCACCCTGGCAGACGCTGAAGCTCTACTACCACATGGCCATTCACCTGAAGCGGTTCCAGACGTTGCACGAGGCGATGCTCGCGGAGGGCATCGAGTCCCCATACGCGCAGCGTCTCGAGGACTGGAAGGACCGTGGCGACGTCGCCTCCCGGGTCACGACGCGGGTGGAGTGCGCCGACTACTTCTCGGTCCGTGACCGTGCATTGATCGCCCACGCGACACAGGTCGATCCGACCGGGTTCTGGTTCGCCTGCCCGCTGGAGATCCAGCAACGCGTCTGGCCGACGGAGGACTATGAGCTCGTGCGTTCCCTGGTCGACTCGACGATTCCGGAGGACGATCTGTTCGCCGGCATCAGAGACCGGGTGACGCGATGACAGGCAGTCCAGGAAGCATTGCCGCAGTGCATGTCCTCGCTGCCGGCGACTCAGACTTCGGCGCGGGCTTCATCGCCTTCTCGATCGTGCTGGTGTTGAGCGTTGCGTCGTTCTTCTTGTTCCGCTCGATGAACCGGCATCTCCGCAAGGTCCCGGACACATTCGAGACCCCGCCAGGCGAGGAGAAGGCCGGATGATCGCACCTGCGCGGGATATGGCAACACACGCGGAGACCGCGGCCCGGCTCCGCGTCGCCGTCGCGAGGCTCGCGCGCCAGTTGCGCCAGCACAGCCCCGGCGGCCTGTCGCCATCTCAGTGGTCTGCCCTCGCGACGGCCGAGGCGCACGGTCCACTTCGCATCGGCGACCTGGCCGAGCGCGAGGGAGTCACTGCCCCGACCGCGACGCGCGTGGTCGCGAGTCTCGAAGAGCTCGGGCTGCTGTCGCGTGCCAGTGACCCATCCGACCGCAGGACGTCGTACATCGCCCTCACACAGGAGGCGCGCGACAAGCTCGAGTCGACCCGCCGGATCCAGTCGACAGAGCTGGTGCAGCGACTGTCGGCGATGCCGGCGGCGGATGTGCAGCGCTTGGTCGATCTGCTTCCCATTCTCGAGTCGCTTCTTGCCGAGGATCGCTGAGCGTGACGGTGCGCGGACGTCGGCTGTTGGCAGTCGGGGTCTTGATCGCCACCGCGACTCAGCTCACGACACTCGCTGGGGCAAGTGCTCCGGTTCGCGCCGTGACGGTCGCGGGCGTGCCCGACTTCCAGCACGACCAGGGCGGGTTTCGCAGCGTTCTCGGATACGGCGAGGGTGAAACCACCACGCTCGCCGATCTCGCCGCATTCGAGGTCGCGGGGAAGGCACCCGCGACCTTCACCAACCAGGCGGCCCTCTACAACGCAGTGATCACCGGTCAGCCGAAGAACGATCAGGACCTCAGCAACTACTACAAGGACTCCGACTTCTCGGTGCCGAGCGGAAGCGATGTCGGCTCGGTCGAGCACCCGACTGCGGGTGTGACGGTGATTCGCGACAAGCAGTACAACGTGCCGCACATCTACGCGTCCTCACGGGCGGCTGGCATGTATGCCGTCGGCTATGTGACCGCTCAGGACCGCCTCTTCCTCATGGATGTGCTGCGACGGATGGCCGAAGGCGAGCAGGCGGGACTACTCGGTCCCAGTGCGGTCGGCAGCGACAGCTCGGTCCTGGGCCAGTTCGACCTCTCGCCGGCTGAGCTGACGCGAGAGGTGAGGTCGGTCGCCCGGCAAGAGGGCAAGGCCGGTCAGCAGGCTCTCGCGGACATCAAGCAGTACGTCGCCGGGATCAACGGCTACATCAGCGCAACTCGCACCAACCCGACGCTGCTTCCCGCGGAGTACGTCGCGCTGGGTGCGACCCCGCGGCCGTGGACGCTGGCAGACACCGCGGCGGAGGCGTACCTGCTGATCGCGCAGTTCACCGTGGCGGGAGACGGCGAGCAGTTCCAGGCCGACATTCTGGCCAGGCTGCAGCATCGTCTCGGTGACCACCGTGGTCGTGAGGTGTACGACGACCTCCGGCTCGGCGATGACCCCGACGCGATGACGACGACCTCGAGTCAGTTCCGCAGCGATGACACCGGCACGGTGCACCGCGACGCAAATGCGCACCTCACGCCCGGGACAACCCACGCGCGCGACGCCGTCGTCAGCATCACGAAGCCGCTCGGCACGTCGAGCCAGGTCGCGCACGGCGCCGGGATGCCCGCCTGGGCGGATCAGCTGGCGACTCGCGGCTTGCAGATGCCCGACGAGGAGTCAAACGCGTTGCTGGTCGAAGGTCGCAATACCCGTAGCGGCCATCCCATCGCGGCGATGGGGCCGCAGGTCGGCTACTACTCGCCCGAGATCTTCGACGAGTACGAGCTGCACATGCCCGGCATCCAGGTCTCCGGGGTGGCATTTCCGGGTGCCAGCCCGTACCCGTTGATCGGGCACACCAAGAGCTTCGCGTGGACAGGCACCACGGCGCTCGGCGACAACGCCGACACGTTCGCAGAGAAGTTGTGCAACCCCGACGGCTCACGTCCGTCGGACGCCTCGACGCACTACCTCTATCGCGGAAAGTGCCGCGCCTTCACCTCGCGGACCGTCGTCGAGCGAACGCCGCTGGCACCGACGTCGCCGTCGTTGCCGGAGACGGTCACGATGCGCACCGAGCGAAGCGTGCACGGTCCAGTCATCGGCTACGCACGTGCCGGCGGACATCCGGTGGCGTTGACCCGCGCAACGGCGGTCTACCACCACGGAGTGCGTAGCATCGTCGCGTTCGAGCTGCTTGCTGAGAACAAGGTCCACTCGCCGAAGCAGTTCGTGTCGACGATGCGGCACTTCACCGGTAACGAGAACTGGTTCTACGTGTCCAGCTCGCACATTGCGTGGTTCGCCAGCGGCTGGTTCCAGCAGCATGCCCCCCACAGCAGCCTCCAGCTGCCGGCGTGGGGCACCGGTCACGACGACTGGGTCGGGTTCAAGGCTTCGACGTACGCCTACACGCGAGAGCCGCAGTCCTACAACTCCTACTCGATCGACCCGAAGCAGGGCTACTTGGCGTCGTGGAACAACAAGGGTGCGAAGGGCATGGCGGCGTCGCCCGGCGTATGGAGCTGGGGCCAGGTGCAGCGCGTCGAACTGCTTGCCGATCCGACGCGGAACGCCATCCGAGCCGGGCACAAGCTCAGCCTCGCTGACCTGGTCGGCATCTCGGGCAACGCGAGCACTCAGGACCTGCGTGCGGTCAAGGTGCTTCCCGACATGCTCCGTGTGCTCGGTCCGGTGCACGAGGCCCGCGAGAAGAAGCTCGTCGCGGATCTGCGTCAGTGGCTGCGCGCCGGCGGCCATCGTCGGGCGACCGGAGGCCGGACCTACGACGACCACAGCGCCGCGATCATGGCGTTCGACGCTTGGTGGACGCAGACGGTGCACCGGATCTATGACCCCGTCATCGGTTCGGGGTTGGTGAGCGAGATCGCCGACAAGGAAGATCTCGTCCTCGGGCAGCCCGCCGTGGCGTCGGGATTCTTCGACGGCTGGCAGAGCCAGGTCCTCGGCGTCCTTCACAAGGTCCTGGGTGACGCTGACGCGTCGAACCCGCGCGCGACCTACTGCGGCAAAGGCACTCTTGCAAGCTGTCGGCAGGTGCTGCGCCGTGCATTCGCCAGCGCAGCCGCGGGTCTGGTGAAGGCCAACGGTGCCAATCCCGCTCACTGGCGCAAGGCCGTGTTGTGTGGGACATCGGCGCCGACCTGCGACGAGAACCTGGCAACCACGGCAGGCGCGGTCGACACTCCGCCGCAGCCGTTCGAGAACCGCGGCACCTTCCACCAGGCGGTCGAAATCAGATAGCGCCTCATCGGTGCCGAGATCGACCGCAGATTCACCCCACCGGCGAGGTCATCGACTCCTTCACTCACCACCCGATACCAACGTGTGTGGCGTCTTCTCCGATTGAACGGCGAGCCGATCACGGGAGCCCAGTAACCCTGACAGTCGATGCTGGGATGTCCGGATTGGATGGCCTAGCGTGGCTGGCGTGACGAATCGTCTGGCTGACGCGACCAGCCCGTATTTGTTGCAGCACATGGAAAATCCGGTCGACTGGCGGCCGTGGGGCGAGGAAGCGTTCGACGAGGCGAGGCGCCGGGAGGTGCCCGTCCTGCTCAGCGTCGGCTACGCGGCGTGTCACTGGTGTCACGTCATGGCGCACGAGTCGTTCGAGGACGACGAGACCGCGACCTACCTCAACGAGCACTACGTCGCGGTCAAGGTCGACCGCGAGGAGCGGCCCGACGTCGACGCGGTCTACATGGAGGTCACACAAGCCATGACCGGCCAGGGAGGCTGGCCGATGACGGTGATGCTGACGCCCGATGGCGAGCCGTTCTTCTGCGGGACATATTTCCCGCCGACCCCACGGCACGGCATGCCGTCGTTCCGACAGGTGCTCGAGTCGGTTGCGAACGCCTGGACCACCCGACGCGGCGAGGTCACCGAATCGGCAACCGCGATCGTCGCCGAGCTCAACCGGCGCGGTGAATCCTCTCCACTTCGCGGCGTCGGGATCACCGCCGAGCGGCTCGACGCAGCGGCGGCACGGCTGTCCGATGATCACGACGACCGGCTGGGCGGCTTCGGCGCCGCGCCGAAGTTCCCGCCGTCGATGGCCTTGGAGTTTCTGCTGCGGCATGCGGCCCGCACCGGCAGCGCGCGCAGCATCGAGATCGTGACGATCACCTGCGAGGCAATGGCGCGTGGTGGGATGTACGACCAGCTCGCCGGTGGATTCGCGCGCTACTCGGTCGACGCCGGCTGGGTCGTACCGCACTTCGAGAAGATGCTGTACGACAACGCGCTGCTTGCGAGGCTGTACGTCCACTGGTGGCGACAGACCGGATCAGCGTTGGCGCGCCGCATCGCACTCGAGACCTGCGACTGGATGCTGGCAGAGCTTCGCACGCCCGAGGGCGGTCTCGCATCGTCGCTCGACGCCGACACTGAAGGCGAAGAGGGCAAGTTCTACGCCTGGTCTCCGGACGAGGTGGGTCAACCCGCCGCCGCGATCTTCTCCGTGACTGGCAGCGGCACCTTCGAGCACGGCCGCTCCGTGCTGCAGCTACTGCACGACCCCGATGACGTCGTGGTCTATGCGGAGGAACGCGCGCGACTTCTCGAGATCCGCGCACGGCGGGTGCGCCCGGGGCGTGACGACAAGGTGGTGGCCGCGTGGAACGGGCTGGCTATCGGTGCCCTTGCCGAGTGCGGCGCGCTGCTTGGTCGCGATGACCTGATCGACGCGGCAGGAAAGTGCGCCGACCTCGTGCTGCGACTCCACGTTGACCAAGATCGCCTCCTTCGCGTGTCCCGGGACGGCGTGGCGGGTACGCCGCTCGGCGTGCTCGAGGATTACGGCGATGTTGCGGATGGGCTGCTTGCCCTGCATCAGGCATCGGGCGAGCGCCGCTGGCTCGATGCGGGGAGCAAACTTCTCGACACGGCGCTCGAGCGCTTCACCGATGGCGATGGTGGGTTCTTCGACACTGCCGACGACGCCGAGCGATTGGTGCGCAGACCTCGCGATCCGACCGATGGTGCGACTCCCTCGGGCCTGTCGGCGCTCGGCGGCGCGTTGCTGACGAGCGCCGCGTTGACCGGCAACGACATTCACCGCGGTGCCGCGGAGCGCATCGTTGGCTCCGCGTCCGACCTGATCGAGCGTTTTCCGCGCTTCGCGGGCGCGTCCGCTGCGGTTGCGGAGGCGTTGGTCGCCGGGCCCCTCGAGATCGCCGTCGTCGGCGCGCCGGAACTGGCTGCGGTCGCCCGCCTGACGACCTCACCGGGCGCCGTCGTGGTCACGAGCGGAGACTCCCCGCTACTTGCGGACCGCCCGTCGGGGGCGGCGTACGTCTGCCAGGGTTTTGTCTGCGACGCACCGATCCAAGACGTCGATCAGCTCGCGGCCCGCGTGGGCGCCTCGGCGGTCGCCGTCACCAAGCCGTAACACGCCGCTCATAACCTTCTGACGATGGGCGACCTGCTCGGCGACTACCTGCGCCGTCAGCGCGCTACCGGCGCCTACGACGAGGTGATCGCCCCCGACGGCTCGGCACGACCGGGCTATGAGGGAATCGTCGCTGCCCTCGAGTCGCTGTCGGCTGCCGATCTCATGGCGCGCGGTGGTGCGATGTCGAGCGCCTTTACCGATGCGGGCGTCACGTTCTCGTTGTCGGGCGAGGAGCGGCCATTCCCACTCGATGTCGTGCCGCGGGTCTTCCCGGCGGACGAGTGGGATCTGGTCGAGCGCGGCGTCGCGCAGCGAGTCCGCGCGCTGGAGGCGTTTCTCGCCGATGTCTACGGACCCGGACGGGCATTTTCCGATCGAGTGCTTCCGCGCCGGCTCGTCACCAGCTCTGCGCACTTCCACCGACCTGCGTACGGCGTCAACCCGGCGAACGGAGTGCGGGTCCACGTCGCGGGCGTCGACCTCGTACGCGATGCTGCTGGAGAGCTGCGGGTGCTCGAGGACAACCTCCGTACTCCGTCGGGCGTGAGCTACGTCCTCGAGAACCGCCGCACGGTGACTCGGGTCTCTCCCGATCTGTTCGGCCGGCAACGGGTTCGGCGGGTGTCGACCTACCCGGAGCACCTGCTGGCGGCACTGCGCGCCGCCGCCCCGGACGTGGCCGACCCGACGGTTGTGGTGCTGACGCCCGGTGCCTACAACTCGGCGTACTTCGAGCACTCCCTGCTCGCGCGGCAGATGGGTGTCGAGCTGGTCGAAGGTCGCGACCTCGTGTGTCACGACGGTGCGGTGTTCCTTCGTACTACGTATGGCGAACAGCGGATCGACGTGATCTACCGGCGGATCGATGACGAGTTCCTCGACCCGCTGCACTTCCGTCCCGATTCGGTGATCGGATCCCCGGGGGTCCTCGGCGCAGCGCGGACCGGGTCCGTCGCGATCGCCAACGCGGTCGGCAACGGTGTTGCGGATGACAAGCTCGCCTACACCTACGTGCCGGCGATGATCGACTACTACCTCGGCGAGACGCCGCTGCTTCGCAACGTCGACACATTCCGTCTCGAGGACGACGAGGTACGCGCCCACGTTCTCGACCACCTCGACGAGCTCGTCCTCAAGCCAGTGGATGGCTCGGGTGGCTACGGGCTCGTGATCGGGCCTGCCGCCGACGAGCACCAGCTCGCCAGGCTGCGACGTGACGTCGAGGCCGACCCGCGGCGGTGGATCGCCCAGCCAGTTGTCGCGTTGTCCACGTCGCCGACCCTGGTCGACGGAGAGCTCGTCCCGCGTCACGTCGACCTGCGGCCGTTCGCGGTCAACGACGGTGAACGGATCTGGGTGCTCCCGGGCGGACTGACGCGGGTGGCGCTTGTCGAAGGCAGCCTGGTCGTCAACTCCAGTCAGGGCGGAGGATCCAAGGACACCTGGGTCGTGTCCGACGGCGGCACTCAGCTCGAGCTGCCGGTCCGGTCGGACGGTCGGTCGACGGGTACCAAGCTGAACGTGTCAGTTCCTGCGACAGGTCCGCGGCTCGGGCAGGAGCAGCAACAACAGCAGGCGAGCGACGCAGCCACGGTGGAGTCGCCGTGCTGAGCCGGATCGCCGAGTCCTTGTTCTGGATCGGGCGCCTCGTCGAGCGCGCCGAGGACGTGTCACGCATGCTGGACGTCTCGGTGCACCTGCTGCTCGAGGACTGGTCGGGTAGCGACGCGGAGATCTGCCGGGCGCTGCTGGCAGTTGTCGGCGTCGAGGACGACTTCGGCGACGACATCGACCCGCAGCTCGTGCTGGATCGTCTTGCATATGACAAGGCGAGCCCGGTCTGGAGCTCGTTGGAGGCAGCCCGCGAGAACGCGCGGACGGTCCGTGAGGTGATCCCGTCGGAGATGTGGTTGTGCCTCAACACGACGTTCAACGCGCTTCCGGCGCAACGAGCCAAGGCACGTGACGCCGGCCCCACCGCCTTCTTCAGCTTCGTGAAGGATCGCGCGGCGCTGATGTCCGGTCTCGCCGACGGAACGATGAGTCACGACGACGGATGGAGATTTCTGGCGCTCGGCCGCAGCCTGGAGCGCGCGGACATGACGGCGCGGGCGATCTCGCTCTACCAGTTCGTCGGTGACCGGGCGACGTCTGCGGGCGCACTGCTGCGCAGCTGCGCGGCGTACGAGTCCTTTCTGCGCACTTATCGCGGGGTGCTCGACCCGCCGCGTGCGACGGCGTTCCTATTGCTCGACCGGCTGTTTCCTCGATCCGTCTACTCCGCGCTCTCGGAAGCCGAGCTGAGGCTGGCTGCGTTGGTGCCGCCGACGGACACCCGTCTGGGTGTCGTCGATCCGGGGCTGGTGGCACTTGGGCGGTTGCGTACCGATCTTGAGTTCACGAGTGCCGGCGAGGTGATGGTGAACCTCACCGAGCGCCTCGCGGCGGTCCAGCGTGCCTGCGGAATCGTCAGCGACTCGGTCGGCGAGCGCTTCTTCCGTGGCTCCTCCGCCATCGAGTGGGTCGCCGGGAGTGTGTCGTGACCTGGCGGCTCGAGATCGTCCATCGCACGCGTTACGACTACGACAACACTGTGCAGACGTCCTACAACGAGGCCCGGGTGACGCCGCTCACCGAGTCGCACCAGACGGTGATCAGCTCGCGGTTCAGCACGGAGCCCTCCGCAGCGGTACGCCGCTACCGCGACTACTGGGGCACGCAGGTGACGGCGTTCGAGATCGTCGAGCCGCACCAGCAGCTCGTTGTCACGAGCTCGGTCGTCGTGGAGACCGAGGGCACCCGCGAGATCGGCGCTTCGGTTGCCTGGGAGGCGCTTTCGGACCCCGACGTCACGGACCGTCATGCCGAGCTGCTCGCGCCGACCGTCTACACCGGCGCTGAGCCTGCGCTCACCGAGGGCGCTCGGCTGCTTGCCGCGTCGTGCGCGACTCCGGCCGATGCGGTCTTCGCAGTGTCCCGTTGGGTCAACGAGGAGATGGCCTACGTCCCAGGAGCGACTGGCGTCCACACCGACGCCAGCGAGGCGTGGGCGGCACGGCGGGGCGTGTGCCAGGACTTCGCGCACGTCGCGATCGTGGCGCTCCGGGTGTTGGGCATCCCGGCGCGTTACGTCTCCGGGTATCTCCACCCCGCGAAGGACGCCGACATCGGGGAGACACGGGCGGGGGAAAGCCACGCCTGGGTCGAAGCGTGGACCGGGGAGTGGTGGGGGGTTGACCCGACGAACGTGGCGCCGGTGGGTAACCGCCACGTCGCAATCGCGCGCGGGCGGGACTACGCCGATGTCTCCCCGATCCGCGGAGTCCACTCCGGCGGCGGCGCCGCCGCACTGTCGGTCGAGGTGACCTCGACCCGCGTTCGCTAGGGCGCTCTGGCGTCGTTTCGCCCTCGGCACAACCTCTTGGCAACCGTAGGTAATGGTGTAACTGTGTAATCACGCGCGGTTAGGCGGCCTCAGGAGGCAGTGATGAGCACAGCGATCACCCCATGGTTTGTCGGACGGTTGCCCGCCGAATGGTTGTCAGGCGAGCCGGTCGTCACAGTCGACCGCGACGAGATTCTCGTGATCCTCCCCATTGCGGCGCCTGATGCCGAGGGCGATGAGACGGCCCGCGCCAGTGCGGCCGCCGGTCGCATCGCGCGGTTCCGTGAGGAAACCCGCGAAGCCAGGATGCGGATCGCGCAAGAGGCCGAGAGCCGCTTCGAGTGCAAGGTCAGCTGGGGTGCCCGATGTGACGACGCCCAGGCCGTCTTCACGAGCCTGTCGACGCCGGTGATGACGCGGCTGCGTCAGCCCGAACGCATCGTCCTGGACACCCTCGTCGACGCGGGCGTCGCCCGATCCCGTTCGGACGCGCTTGCCTGGTGCGTGAAGCTGGTCCGCCAGCATTCCGAGGAATGGCTGGGCGAGCTTCGCGAGGCGTTGCGTGAAGTCGAGCGACTTCGTGAGGCCGGCCCGGAGGCCGCGACGGGCTGACCGCCGGGTGGCCGTGGCGCGTATACAGAACGCGCGTTATCCTTGACCCTTCACCCGTCCTGACCGTGCCGCTATTTTTGCGAGCAGCTTCCCCGGGCACAGGCGGTGGGTGACCCAGGCTGGTTACCCAGGCTGGGTTACACGGACATTGGGTAACGGTAGGAGACGTGCATGACGATCGCCCCGTCGATCCCGGGTCTCGACGACGCCCCCACGACCCATGGCCGCCTCGTTGAGTGGGTGAACGAGGTGGCGGCCGTCACCACGCCGGACCGGGTCGTGTGGTGCGATGGCTCCGAGGAGGAGTGGGACCGGCTGACCCACCAGCTCGTCGACGTGGGCACGCTGACCCAGCTCAACCCGGCGCTGCGCCCCAACTCCTTCTACGCGAAGTCAGACCCCGCGGATGTGGCGCGGGTCGAGAGCCGCACGTTCATCTGCTCGGAGCGCGAGGAGGACGCCGGACCCACCAACAACTGGGTCGACCCGGCACAGATGCGCGGCACGCTCGACGGGTTGTTCCGTGGCTGCATGCGCGGGCGCACGATGTACGTCGTCCCGTTCTGCATGGGGCCTGTCGGCTCGCCGATCTCCGCGCTGGGCGTCGAGATCACGGACTCGCCGTACGTCGTGATCTCGATGAAGATCATGACGCGCATGGGCAAGGCCGCGCTCGACGCGCTCGGCAGTGACGGCTTCTTCGTCCCCGCCGTGCATTCGGTCGGCGCTCCCCTCGAGTCCGGCCAGGCTGACGTCGCATGGCCGTGCAACGAAGAGAAGTACATCGTTCACTTCCCCGAGACTCGGGAGATCTGGTCGTTCGGCTCGGGGTACGGCGGCAACGCGCTGCTCGGCAAGAAGTGTTACGCGCTGCGCATCGCGAGCGTCATGGCGCGCGACGAGGGTTGGCTCGCCGAGCACATGCTGATCCTCAAACTCACCTCGCCCGAGGGTGAGGTGAAGTTCGTGGCCGGCGCCTTCCCCTCGGCCTGCGGCAAGACCAACCTGGCGATGCTGGTCCCGACCCTGCCCGACTGGAAGGTCGAGACGGTCGGCGACGACATCGCCTGGATGAAGATCGGCGAGGACGGCCGCCTCTACGCGGTCAACCCCGAGGCCGGCTTCTTCGGCGTCGCGCCGAACACGTCGCACAAGACGAACCCGAACGCGATGGACACGATCGAGCGGAACTCGATCTTCACCAACTGCGCCAAGACCGACGACGGCGACATCTGGTGGGAGGGGATGACCGGCGAGCCGCCCGCGCACGCGATCGACTGGCACGGCAACGACTGGACGCCGGACTCCGAGACCGCGGCCGCCCACCCGAACGCCCGCTTCACGACGCCCGCCGGGCAGTGCCCGTCGATCGCGCCGGAGTGGGAGGACCCGGCCGGGGTGCCGATCGACGCCTTCCTCTTCGGGGGTCGCCGCGCCACCGCGGTGCCGCTGGTCTCGGAAGCGTTCGACTGGGAGCACGCGGTCTTCATGGGGGCGACGATGTCCTCGGAGACGACGGCAGCGGCAGCGGGCGCGGTCGGGGCATTGCGCTTCGACCCGATGGCGATGCTGCCGTTCCTCGGCTACAACATGGCCGATTATTTCGCTCACTGGCTGAAGATCGGCAAGACCGACGGCATCGACCTGCCGAAGGTCTTCTACGTCAACTGGTTCCGCAAAGACGACGAGGGCAAGTTCCTCTGGCCGGGCTTCGGTGAGAACAGCCGTGTCCTCGAGTGGGTCTTCCGTCGCTGTCAGGGCGAGGGCGAGGCGGTCGAGACCGCGATCGGCCTGCTGCCGACCCCGGATGACCTCGACACCGACGGCCTCGACATCTCCGCCGCGGATCTACAGGAGCTCCTCGCCATCGATGAGGAGCTCTACCGCGCGCAGCTGCCGCAGGTGAAGGAGCACCTCGCCAAATTCGGCGACAAGCTCCCCGCCGAGCTGACCGCCCAGCTCGGCGCGCTCGAGCAGCGCCTCGGCGCCTAGCCCCAGCGGCCGGCTCCACTTAAGCGAACGGCCGGGGCGCATGCCCCGGCCGTTCGCGTTCTACAGCGAAAAGAGCCCCGCCTACAGCCCGTAGGCCTCTTTCAGCTCCGGGTCCTTCGCCGACAGCATTTCGGCGAGCTCGACCATCACCTTGCACTGCTTCCAGGTCGCGTCGTCCTGCATCTTGCCGTCGATCATGTGGACGCCGCGGCCGTCGGGGATCGCCTCGAGGACTTTCTTCGCGAACTTGACCTCGTCCGGCGGTGGGCTGAACACCTTCTTCGCGATCCCGATCTGCACCGGGTGCAGCGACCAGGCGCCGACGCAGCCCATCAGGAAGGCGGCGCGGAACTGCGCCTCGCAGCCTGCCGTGTCCTTGATGTCGCCGAAGGGGCCGTAGAAGGGCAGGATCCCGGCCGAGGTGCAAGCGTCGACCATGCGGGCGATCGAGTAGTGCCAGAGGTCCTGCTGGGCGCTGATGCGGCCCTCCTCCGGGTTCTCCGGGTCGGGCGGATCGTTCAGCACCAGGTAGCCGGGATGGCCGCCGCCGACGCGGGTCGTCTTCATCCGCCGTGCCGCCGCCAGGTCGGCGGGCCCGAAGCTCATGCCCTGCATGCGCGGGCTGGCATTGGCGATCTCCTCCAGGTTGACGACGCCCTGCGGCGTCTCCAGGATCGCGTGGACGAGGATCGGCCGCGAGAGGCCGGCCTTCGCCTCCAGTTGGGCGAGCAGGCGGTCGACGTAGTGGATGTCCCAGGCGCCCTCCACCTTCGGCACCATCACCACCTCGAGCTTGTCGCCGATCTCGCCGACGATCTGCTCGAGGTCATCGAGTACCCAGGGGCTCTCCAGCGAGTTGACCCGGGTCCACAGCGAGGTCGAGCCGAAATCGGACTCCTTCGCCGCCTGGATCAGCCCGGCCCGCGCCGCCTCCTTGCGGTCGACGGGAACGGCGTCCTCGAGGTTGCCGAGCAGGATGTCGGTCTGCTTGGCGATGTCGGCTGCCTTGGCAACCATCTTGGGGTTGGAGAAGTCGAGGAAGTGGATCATCCGCGACGGGGTGACCGGGATCTCGCGCAGTGGCTCCGGCGCGCCGATCGCCTGCGGATGGAAAAAATCTCTGGGGTGTCTCAAGCTGCTCCTCGGGTCGTTTTCCTGCCAGCTTCGAAATCTATTCGAACGCCTATATCCTGAGTTCGACAGCCGAATCCAGATCAGGCAGGGGGCAATGGCCGTAGACACCGACAGTCACCGCGAACAGACCGACGAGCAGCAGGCGATCACCGAAATGGTGCGCCAGTTCGCGGACGAGCAGATCATCCCCAACGCCGAGCACTACGACCAGGAGGACTCCTTCCCGGAGCCGATCGTCGAGCAGATGAAGGAACTCGGGCTCTTCGGGGTGACGATCCCCGAAGAGTACGGCGGCATGGGGCTCGACCTGACCACCTGCGCGATGATCGTCGAAGAGCTCTCACGCGGCTGGATCTCGATCTCCGGCGTCGTCAATACACACTTCATCGGCTCCTACCTGCTGATGAAGTTCGGCACCGATGAGCAGAAGGAGTACTTCCTGCCGAAGATGGCCACCGGGGAGATCCGCGCGGCCTTCTCACTTTCTGAGCCTGAGGTCGGCTCCGACGTGCAGGGGATCAAGGCCTCCGCCAGGCAGGACGCCGACGGCAACTGGGAGCTGAACGGCCAGAAGATGTGGGTGACCAACGGGCTCGGATCGAGCGTCGTCTTCGTCCTGATGAAGAACGACACGAAAGCTGACCCGCCCTACAAGGGGATGACCTGCTTCATCACCGAGAAGGAGCCCTGGAAGGAAGTCAACGAGGGCAGGTTCGCCGGCCTGACGGTGCCGCCGAAGATCAAGAAGATGGGCTACAAGGGCGTCGAGTCGACCGAGCTCATCTACGACGGCTACAAATGCCCGCCGGATCGCGTGCTCGGCGGCCCCGAGGGCGTCGGCCAGGGCTTCGTCCAGATGATGGACGCGCTCGAGGTAGGCCGTGTCAACGTCGCCGCCCGCGGCGTCGGCATTGCCCAGCGGGCGCTCGAGCTGGCGCTCAAATACAGCCAGGAGCGCAAAACCTTCGGCAAG
>DATAUF010000002.1:0-82198 GCA_036268405.1 Mycobacteriales bacterium | reverse complement strand
TCGTGTGGGCGACCGATGGCGAGGCATCACATCCCGCAACCACCGCGCTGACCCGACTTGAGCTCGCCGCCCTGCGCCGCGCCGAGTCCGAGCGCGCCCTCGAGGCGCTTGGCGTCACGCCGAGCGCAACTCACCACCTCGGCCTTCCGGACAGCGGGCTCTCGGACCATGTCGAGGAGCTCCGCGGTGCGCTGGAAGGCATCCTTCGGACGGATGATCTCGTCATCGCGCCGTGGGTAGCCGACGGACATCCCGACCATGAGATCGCCGGACTTGTGTCCCGCGACAGCGGCTGCGAATGCTGGCAGTACCCAGTCTGGATGTGGCACTGGGCAAGTCCTACCGACCTGCGAGTGCCATGGGACCGCATCCGCACGCACGAGGTTCCGGATCGCGGCGCGAAGCTGGCCGCAATCGCCGAGTTCGTCACCCAGATCCATCCCATCGGACCGCACGCCGAGGATGCCGCCGTACTGCCGCCGCAGGTGTTGGCCCGGTTCGTGCGACCGACCGAGTGGATCTTCTCGTGAGCCTCTCCGCCGGCTACTTCGAGGAGCTCTACGCCGAGTCCGCTGACCCCTGGTCGCTCGAGCACCGGTGGTACGAGGAGCGGAAGTACGCGCTCACGATGGCGAGCCTTCCGAGGGCGCGCTACCGACGGGCTTTCGAACCCGGCTGTTCAGTCGGCGTCCTGACGGCGATGCTGGCCGGGCGATGTGACGAGCTCCTGGCCTCTGATGTCGCCGATGCGGCGATCACCGCCACCCGTCGCCGCGTCGCCGCCGAGCCGCATGTCACTGTCTACCGACTCCAGATCCCGCACGAATGGCCCGGCGGCGCTTTCGATCTCATTGTCCTCAGTGAGATCGCCTACTACCTCGAGCCACGCGATCTTGTTGCGCTGGCCGGGCGCGCAGCCGACTCCCTCACCGACGACGGCGCTCTCGTGGTTGTGCACTGGCGGCACCGCGTCGAGGACTATCCGCTGCGCGGCGACGAGGTCAATCGGGTGCTTTGTCACGCGCCGGGACTGGGCGTGCTGGCGCACCACGAGGAGCGCGACTTCCGCCTTGATGTCCTGGTCCGCGAACCGGTGGTCTCGGTCGCTGCCGCGGAAGGGCTCGTGGCCAAATGATCGAGCGCATCGGAGTCGTGGTCCCGGTTCACAACGAGGAGGCGCTGCTGCCGGCCTGCCTCGATGCGGTGCGGATTGCCGTGTCCGCCGTCGACCTGCCGACGAAGGTCGTCGTGGTCCTCGACGGCTGCACTGATGGGTCTGCGCGAGTGACCGCGGAGCACGCCGGCTTCGAACCGGTGGAGATCAAAGCCAGAAACGTCGGGCTGGCGCGCGCCGCGGGAAGCAACACGGTGCTGCGCTGGGCCGCCGGACTGCGCCCGGACCGGGTATGGCTCGCAACCACCGATGCCGACTCGGTCGTGCCGCGGGACTGGCTGCGGCGTCAGATCGAGCTCGCTTCGACCGGATGGGAGGCCGTGGTGGGAACGATCCGCGTCGAGGACTGGTCCGAGCACCCGGCCCATGTCAAGCCGGCATGGCTGGCTTCCTACCGTGCGATCGAACATCATCCTCATGTTCACGGAGCCAACTTCGGTTGCACCGCCGCGGCCTACCTGCACGCCGGCGGCTGGATGCCGGTGGCGAGCGATGAGGACGTCGCACTTGTGGCCGCGCTTCGCGGTCGCCGTGTCCTGCGCACGGCGACGATCCCGGTTCTGACGAGCGCCCGGCGAAACCCTCGCGCGCGCGGCGGCTTCGGTGACGCCTTGTTGGAGCTCGCGGGCGCCGAGGGGGTGGCGTGATGGCTGGGTCGATCGCCGAGCGGATGGTCGACCGAGTCGAGCACGCCCACCAGCTCGACGGTGCGGTCGGACTGGTGCGGTCCGCGTGGAGCACGGTTTTGAAGGCGCCGAAGGTCCGCGATCTGCTCAGCGGAAGGTCGATCGGCCATCCGCTGCATCCGATAGCGGTCCAGGTGGCTGCCGGCCTGCTCGCCAGCTCGACCGTGCTCGACCTGGTCGGTGACCAGGACGGCGAGGCTGCGGGGACTCTGCTGACGCTTGGGCTCGTCGCGGCTGTCCCGACCGCTGCCGCCGGCTGGGCGGACTGGATCGACACCGAGGATGCCGAGAGCCGGGTCGGTCTCGTCCATGCCAGCGCCAACGCACTGGCCATCGCCGCCTATCTCTTGTCCTGGCGGCAGCGCCGCCGTGGCCGGTCCGGCCGCGCCGCCGGCCTGACCGGAGCGGCGACGATGGCGGTCGGTGGCTACCTCGGCGGTCACCTCGCCTTCGCGCAAGGCGTCGGCGTTGACACCACGGCCTTCCAAGCGGTCCCGACAGATTGGACCGTGGTCGGCCCGGCCGCCGACGTGACGGCCGCCCTGCACCAGGTTCGCGTGAACGGACTCCCGGTGCTGCTGACCCGCGTCGATGGTCAGATCGTCGCGCTGGCGGACCGTTGCACGCACCGAGGCGCTCCGCTCAGCGACGGCACCCGCGACGAGACGGGTTGCGTGGTCTGCCCGTGGCACAACAGCCGGTTCGACCTGCGGACCGGTCAGGTCGAGCGCGGCCCGGCAACCCGGCCCCAGCCGGCGTTCGAGGTCCGGGAACGCGACGGCAATGTCGAGATCCGGCGACAAGAGGTCCGAGCTCTGCGGGTCAACCCGGTCTAGCGACGTCCCGCCGTGCCGCGACGGCGCCGGGGGATCGCCCGGCTCAGCCTCGGCCGAGCGCGTGGGCGAGCTCGTCGCGCCCCATCTTCGACCGGCCCTTGAGATCACGCTTCTTCGCCTGCTCGTAGAGCTCCGCGCGGGTCGCGGGGGTCTTGCCCCCGGTCCGCTTGCGCTGCGCGACAGCCGCCCCTTGCTTGCCAAGTGCAGTCTTCGTCGCCTTGGGCAGGTTCGCGAGCGAACGCTTCGACCGCGCGCCGGTCTGCGCCTTCTTCACATTGCGCCGAGCGGCGGAGATCTGCTTCTGGCTGGCCATCGTCACTCCGTTCTCGTCGAGTCGTTGCGCACCGACGATTCCCCGCACCCCACCGAATAAGCCCGCGTGTCGTTCCCCGCTCGGCGGGTACGTGGCCGATGACATCGACGGGAGGGCAGTGGTGACGATCCGGGTCGGCACGAGCGGGTGGCAGTACGCCGACTGGCGCGGGTTGTTCTATCCCCCGAAGCTTGCCCAGCGGAACTGGCTGACTCACTACGCCACGACCTTCGACACCGTGGAGGTCAACGCGACCTTCTACCGGTTGCCGTCGCAGTCCGCGGTGCAAAAGTGGGCCGATACGTTGCCGGACGGCTTCGTCATGGCGGTCAAGGCCAGCCGATACCTCACCCACGTCAAGCGGCTGGTCGAACCCGATGAGCCGGTCGCCCGGCTGATGGATCGGATCTCACCGCTACGCCAACGCGGTGCCCTCGGACCCGTCCTCGTCCAGCTGCCTCCGCACTTTCCGGTGGCGGCCGAACGGCTGGATCAGACACTTCGCGCATTCGACCGCCGCGTCCCGATCGCCGTCGAGCTTCGCGACATGTCGTGGTTCAACGACGAGATCAAGTCGGTGTTGACCACCCACAACGCCGCGCTGGTTTGGGCAGACCGCGATGGGCGCAGCGTCGGACCGCTGTGGACGACCGCCACCTGGCGGTACCTGCGGCTGCACCACGGTCGTTCCGGATGGGGCTACGACCGCGCCGATCTACGGCGATGGGCACACCGAATGGGCGAGGTCGAGGACGGGTACGTCTACGCCAACAACGACCCGGGTGCAGCCGCAGTCCAGGACGCGAGTCGCATTCGTGATCTGCTTCACAGTCGCCGACGCAGCGAACAGTTCATACCCGCGCCATGACTTAGCGCGCGACTGGTGGGTACGTCGCCAATCAGTGACGATCATCCCGGCCAAACTGGCTCCGCCTCGCCCCGTCGTCGAAGACGTACGACCTCGGGTCGATGACGGACGCTACGACGCCAAGGGCTGCGTCGGCGATGCGGTCGAGGTCACCGCGGATGCCTTCGTCGATGGCCACGACCAGCTGCGGGTGGACGTGCTCTACCGCCCTGATGGCGAGCGGGCCTGGCAGCAGGTCACGATGGCGCCACTCATCGACGACCGCTGGCACGGCGCTTTCGTCCCGGACCGTGTCGGCCGCTACCACTTTCAGGTACGCGCGAGGGTCGACGCGTTCGCGACGTGGCTGCGCGACCTGCGCGCCCGGGCCGGGGCCGGTCAGGACATCGCCGGTGAGCTGGAGATCGGCGCGCAGCTGGCCGAAGCTGCCGCTCACCGGGCAAGCGCGGGCCATTCCAAGCAGCTGCTGGGCCTCGCGGCCCGAGCGCGTACGGGCGATCTGCCCGGCGCCGGCGATCCGGAGTTCGAGGAGCTGGGCGCGTTGGTCGCGCGCTACTCCGCGGGCAGCGCGGCAACCTCGCCGACGTACGGCGTATGGGTCGACCGTGAGCGCGCCCGGTTCAGCACCTGGTACGAGCTGTTTCCGCGGTCGGCCGCCGCGCAGCCCGGACGGCACGGCACCTTTCTCGACGTGATCGACCGGCTGGGCGACATCCGCCGGCTCGGAGCCGACGTGCTCTACCTGCCGCCGATCCACCCGATCGGGACGACCAACCGTAAGGGCAGCAACGGTGCCGTCACCGCGGAGCCGAGCGATGTCGGCAGCCCCTGGGCGATCGGCGCGGCCGAGGGCGGTCACACCGCGCTGCACCCGGAGCTCGGCACCATCGACGAGTTCGCCAAGCTGCTCGGTGCCGCCCGCGACTCGGGGATCGAGATCGCGCTGGACCTGGCATTCCAGTGCTCGCCCGATCACCCGTGGGTGCACGAGCACCCGGAGTGGTTCAAGCACCGTCCTGACGGGACGATCCGCTTCGCCGAGAACCCGCCGAAGAAGTACGAGGACATCTACCCGCTCGACTTCGACTCCCCGCAGTGGCGGGAGCTCTGGCAGGCGCTTCACGACGTCGTTGCGTTCTGGGTCGATCAGGGCGTCGCGATCTTCCGCGTCGACAACCCGCACACCAAAGCCTTCCCGTTCTGGGAGTGGCTGATCACGACGGTGCACGCGCAGCACCCCGAGGTGATCTTCCTCGCCGAGGCATTCACGCGGCCGAAGGTGATGAAGCGGCTCGCGAAGCTCGGCTTCACACAGTCCTATACCTACTTCACCTGGCGCACCGAGAAGTGGGAGATCGAGAAGTACCTCACCGAGCTCACCCGGACCGAGGTAGCCGACTACTTCCGGCCCAACTTCTGGCCGAACACCCCGGACATCCTCACCGAGCAGCTGCAACACGGGGACCGCCGTACGTTCGCGATGCGCGCGGTGCTCGCCGGCACCCTCGCCGCGAACTACGGGATCTATGGACCGGTCTTCGAGCTCGCCGAGCGCCTCCCCCGCCACGAGGGCTCCGAGGAGTACCTCGACGCCGAGAAGTACCAGATCCGCCATCACGACCTGGACGCCGTCGGCAGCCTCGCGCCGTTCCTGGCCACGCTCAACGAGCTGCGGCACCAACAGCGAGCACTTCAGCACGACCGAACGCTGCGCTTCCACCAGGCCGACAACGACGCCGTGATGGCCTACTCCAAGACGGTGCCGGATCGCGCCGAGCCGTTGGAAGGGCTCTCGGGCGCGCCCATCCTGGTCGTCGTCAACCTCGACGACCGCTTTCGCCAGTCCACCTGGATCGAGCTCGACCTCGCCGCGCTCGGCGTGGCCGACGGCACCGAGTACGACGTCAACGACCTGCTCACGGGCGCCCGGTACCGGTGGACCGGGCCGCGCAACTTCGTGATCCTCGACCCCGATGTCACGCCGGCGCACATCTTCCGGGTCGAGCCCGCGCTCGGAGCCACCCCGTGACCGCCGCGCCGATCATCGCGGCCGACTCGGACACCGCCACCTGGTACAAGGACGCCGTTATCTACGAGGCGCACGTCCGCGCCTTCGCGGACAGCGACGGCGACGGCATCGGTGACTTCCGCGGGCTGCTCGGCAAGCTCGACTACCTCCAGGAGCTCGGCGTGACCGCGCTGTGGCTGCTGCCGTTCTACCCCTCGCCGCTGCGCGACGACGGCTACGACATCTCCGACTACCGCCGGGTGCACGAGTCCTACGGCACGTTGCGCGACTTCCGTGCCGTGCTGCGCGGCGCCCATGCGCGCGGCATCAAGGTGATCACCGAGCTGGTCCTCGCGCACACCTCGGACGAGCACCCGTGGTTCAAGCGCGCCCGGATGGCGCCGCCCGGGAGCATCTACCGTGACTTCTACACCTGGAGCGAGACGCCGGACCGCTTCGCCGATGCCCGCGTGATCTTCCAGGACTTCGAGACCTCCAACTGGGCCTTCGACCCGGTGGCCAAGTCCTACTTCTGGCATCGCTTCTACTCTCACCAGCCGGCGCTGAACTACGACAGCCCGCACGTGCGCAAGGCGATGTTCGACGTCGTCGACCACTGGCTCGAGATGGGTGTCGACGGGCTGCGCCTCGATGCGGTGCCGTACCTCTACTCCCGCGAAGGCACCACCTGCGAGAACCTGCCGGAGACCTACGCGTTCCTCAAGGACCTGCGCCGCCACATCGACTCGCGCTTCCCCGACCGGATGCTGCTGGCCGAGGCCAACCAGTGGCCGGAGGACGCCGCCGAGTATCTCGCGGACGGCGAGGCCTGCCAGATGGCCTTCCACTTCCCTCTCATGCCGCGCATCTTCATGGCTGCGCGGCAGGAAGACCGGTTCCCGATCGTCGACATCCTCAACGAGACGCCACCGATCCCGGCGAACTGCCAGTGGGGGCTGTTTCTTCGCAACCACGACGAGCTGACGCTCGAGATGGTCACCGACGAGGAACGCGACTACATGTACAAGGTGTACGCCGAGGACCCGCAGGCGCGGGTCAACGTCGGGATTCGCCGCCGACTCGCGCCACTGCTGGGCAACGACCGGCGACTGATCGAGATGATGAACGGGCTGTTGTTCTCGCTGCCGGGCGCGCCGATCGTCTACTACGGCGACGAGATCGGAATGGGCGACAACATCTATCTCGGCGATCGCAACGGCGTGCGTACCCCCATGCAGTGGGATGCCGACCGCAACGCGGGATTCTCCGCAGCGAACCCGCAGCGCCTCTATCTCCCGGTGATCATCGATCCGGAGTACCACGCCCAGGCGGTCAACGTCGCCGCTCAGGACCAGAACGCCAACTCCCTGCTGTGGTGGATGCGCCGGCTGATCGCGCTGCGCAACCGCTACCAGGCGTTCGCGCGCGGCAGCCTCGAGATGCTGTTCCCCGAGAACCGCAAGGTCCTCGCGTTCCTCCGCCGCTATGGCGAGGAGACCATCCTCGTCGTCGTCAACCTGTCGAGGTTCACCCAGGCGGTCGAGCTCGACCTGTCCGAGCACCGTGGTGCGATCCCGGTTGAGCTGTTCGGCAGCACCGAGTTCCCCGAGGTCGGCGACCTGCCCTACTTCATCACCCTCGGCGGCCATGGCTTCTACTGGTTCAGCCTTGAGCCGCGCGTCTCCGCAGAGCCGCGGCAGGCTGCCCTCGTCGCCACCGGGCCATGGACCGACGTGCTGCGCGGCAACGGACGCGCGCCGATCAACCGGATGCTTCCCACGTACTTGGCCTCACGACGCTGGTTCCGAGACAAGTCCCGGCGGATCCGTTCCACGACTGTCGTCGACGTCATCGAGGTGCCGCCCGCGGCCGGCGGCGACGAGAGGTCGCCCGGCCACTTCGTGGTCGTCGATGTGCAGCTGGACCAGGGCTTGCCCGAGCGCTACGTGCTGGCAGTCGCCCATGCGACCTCGGACGAAGCCGAGGAGATCTGCAAGTGGCGGCCCGAGAGCGTCATGTGCGACATCCGGTCCGCGGATGGCGACGGCGTCCTTTACGACGCGCTGACCCTCACCCCGTTCACCCGCGCGCTCGTGGAGCTGATGGGGCGTCGACGCCATCTCACCGGACACCGCGGTCGGCTCGAGTCCCTGCCGACACGCTCGCTGCGCCGGATGCGCGACGGCATCGACGCCGAGACGCAGGGCGCGCCGATCTCCACCGAGCAGAGCAACACGTCCGTCGTCATCGGCAACCGTGTGGTCGTCAAGGTGATCCGGCGAGTCGAGGAAGGTCTGAACCCAGATGTCGAGGTCAGCGGATTCCTCACCGAGTCCGCGCGGTTCCCGCACGCTCCCAAGCTGGGCGGCTCGATCGACTACCGGCCCGACGGCGACGAACCGGCGGCGACCATCGCGGTGGCGCAGGAGTTCGTTGCCAACGAGGGCGACGGCTGGAGCTACGTGCTGGACGCGTTGACGCGCGTGCTCGAAGAGGTCATCACGCTTCCCGCGGCGGAGGAGCTGCGGATGCCGGTGTCCGCCGACCCGCTCACCGCGGCCGACATGACCCCACCTCGCGACCATCCGCTGGTCGGACCCCACCTGCACTGGGCGGAGATGCTCGGCCGGCGTACCGGCGAGCTTCATCTCGCCCTCGCCTCGTCGCAGACCGACGAGGCGTTCACACCCGAGCCATTCACCGCTGTCGACCGCCGCTCGCTCCACCATGGTGCGAAGAGCCTGCTGAGGCGTTCGATGCGTGCCGTGCGCGCGATGCCCGAGGCGAGCGAGTACGTGCGCGAGCTGATCGAACGCCAGCCCGAGATTCGCAGCCGGCTCGAAGCTGCCATGCAGCTGCCGATCACGGCCCGCAAGATTCGTTGCCACGGCGACTACCACCTCGGTCAGGTGCTGTGGACCGGCAAGGACTTCATGATCATCGACTTCGAGGGCGAGCCGGCCCGCCCACTGTCGAGCCGCCGGCTCAAGCGCCCGCCGCTTGTCGACGTCGCAGGCATGATCCGTTCGTTCCATTACGCGTCGCGGGTCGCAAGCGGCCGGCTGTCGCGCGACCTGACCCTCGGTGACGAGCGCGCCCGGCTCGACCCCCTGACCACGCTTTGGTACCGCTCGATCACCGGCGCGTTTCTGCGCAGCTACCTCGAGTCGGCATCCGACGGCGGCTTCCTTCCGTCGTCTCGCGAGGAGCTGGCGGCGCTGCTCGACTTCATGCTGCTCGAGAAGGCGATCTACGAGCTCGGCTATGAGGCCGACAACCGGCCCACGTGGGTCGACGTGCCGGCGCGAGGGCTCCTCGACCTGCTCGGAGAGCCGTCGTGACCGCCGCAACCAGCCGCCGGGAGCTGCGTGAGCTGGCCCGGCTTCGCGGCGTGCAGCTGAGCTACACCGGACACGACGGCAAAGCGGTCCGGGCATCCGCGGACACCCTCGCCGGAGTGCTCGGAGCCCTCGGCCATCCGGTCCCGGACGCCGCCGCGATCTCCACGGAGCTGGCAGCGGCACGCGAGGAGCAGGAGACCCGCGTCCTGGACCCGGTGGTCGTGAGCGACCAGGCCGGTCGGCTGTCGAGTCCGCTCCGCCTTCCGCGAGGGGTGGCGGCGTCACGGTGTCGGCTGACCGTCCAGCTCGAAGCCGGCGGGACGACGTCGCTCGGGTCGTCGGAGCTCCCGCCCGGCTACCACCAACTGGTCGTCGAAGGCCCCGGCGTGTCCGCGGAGGCGCTGCTGCTCGTCCCGCCGCCCCGGCTGCCGCGACAGCGGGGGCTGGCCGTCATGGCGCCGCTCTATGCCCTGCGGGGGCGTGACGACTGGGGGGTCGGCAGCTATGCCGACCTCGCGGACTTCGCCGAGCTCGCGGCGTCGTGGGGCGCGGATCTCGTCGGCAGCCTGCCGCTGTTCGCGACGTCTACTCGAACTCCGATCGACCCGAGCCCCTACCTGCCCACGACCCGCATGTTCTGGAACGAGCTGTACGTCGACCTTGCCGCTGCAGCCCGCCTCGCGGGATGTGAAGCGAGCGGTGATCCCCTCCGTGCAAGCCACCCGGACCCGGACACCATCCGCACGTCGAGCGAGGTCGACTACGAGGCCGTCGTCCGCGCCAAGCGGCAGGCGCTCGGCGCCTGCGCGGAGTCGATCGATGCCATGGGCGGGCGACGCCGCGACGATTTCGAGCGGTTCGTCGCCAGCCACCCGGAGCTTTCTCGCTACGCCGACTTCCGGGCGGCCAACGAGCGAACCGAGTCAGGGTGGCGGTCCTGGCCGGCCGCCCCCGGCCGGCTGCCCGAGGGATCTGTCGATCCCGCCGCTGCCCGCTACTACCGCTTCGCCCAGTACGCCGCGGCGACGCAGCTGACGGACGTCGCCGAGCGGGGGGCCGCGCAGCTCTATCTCGACCTGCCGGTCGGTGTGCACGGTGACGGCTTCGACGCCTGGTCGCGCAGCGACCTGTTTGCCGGCGCGGAGGTCGGTGCCCCGCCCGATGCGTTCTTCGCGGGCGGTCAGGCGTGGGGCTTCCCGCCGCTGCACCCCGAGCGGCTACGGCTCGACCGCTACTCCTACTTCATCGACGCGGTGCGCCAGGTCCTGCGGTATGCGCGCGCCATCCGCATCGACCACATCCTCGGGCTGCAGCGGCTCTACTGGATCCCGTCGGGAGCCGATGCCGGCTCGGGTGCATACGTCCGCTACCACGACGACGAGCTGCGAGCGATCGTTGCGATCGAGGCGCATCGCGCCGGCGCGATGGTGGTCGGTGAGGACCTCGGCATCGTGCCGCCCGGCATCCGCGCCGCGATGGACCGCGACGGCTTCCTGCACACCTTCGTCTACCAGTTCGCCGCCTCGCCGGCCGACCCGTTTCCGCAGCCGCGCCGCCCGTCGGCGGCATCGGTCGGCAGCCACGACCTCCCGAGGTTCGCGACGTTCTGGCAGGAGCTGGACGTCGAGCAGCGCCGCGCGATCGGCGCATCCGACCCGCCGTCGGCACTGCGGAGCTGTCTGGCATCGCTGGCCCGCGGCCCGTCGGCGTACGTCGTCGTCGATGTCGCGGACCTGGAAGGTGAGGTCGTGCCCGACAACCGTCCCGGCACAGGCCCCGAGGCAGGCAACTGGCGGCGGCGACTGCCGCGGTCAATCGCCGAGCTCGCGGCCGACGATGACCTGCGCGATCTCATGAGCGGCCTCGCGGCTGCCCGAACCGCCCCGAGCACGAACGGAGTCTCACGATGAGCGTGGCGACGACGCGGCGACCGTACAGCCGCATCGGCGACGAGGACCTGTACCTGTTCAACGAGGGCACCCACCGTCGCCTCGCCGAGCATCTCGGCGCCCATGTCAAGGGAAAGCGCGGCGGCTACTACTTCGCGGTGTGGGCCCCCAACGCCACGGCCGTCAACGTCGTCGGCGACTTCAACGGGTGGACAGGTGATGACACGCCGCTGCAGGCGCGGGGCAGCTCGGGGATCTGGGAGGGCGTCGTCGCCAATGCGAAGAAAGGCCAGATCTACAAGTACGAGATCACGACTCGCAACGGACTGGTGCTGGAGAAGGCCGACCCGTTCGCGATCCGGACTGAGGTGCCGCCGCTCACCGGGTCGGTGCTGTGGGATCTGGACTACGAGTGGCACGACGCCGAGTGGATGGGATCACGCGGACGTCGCAACGCACTCGACGCACCGATGTCGATCTACGAGATGCACCTCGGATCGTGGCGGCGTGACCCACAGCAGCCGTCCGAGCCGCTCGGCTACCGCGAGCTCGCCGAGCCGCTGATCGAGTACCTCACTGCCACCGGGTTCACCCACGTGGAGTTCCTGCCGGTGATGGAGCACCCGTTCTACGGCTCGTGGGGCTATCAGGTGACGTCGTACTTCGCGGCAAGCGCACGGCAAGGGACACCCCAGGACCTGATGTTCCTCATCGACCAGCTGCATCAGGCCGGCATCGGCGTGATCATCGACTGGGTGCCGTCGCACTTCCCCGGCGACTCGTTCGCCCTGGCCGGCTTCGACGGCACCCACCTCTACGAGCACGAGGACCCTCGGCTGGGCTACCACCCGGACTGGGGCAGCCTGATCTTCAACTACGACCGGCACGAGGTGCGGTCGTTCCTCGCATCCTCAGCCGACCACTGGCTGCGGATGTTCCACGCAGACGGGCTTCGGGTCGACGCCGTCGCGTCGATGCTCTACCGCGACTACTCCCGCCAACCCGGAGAGTGGCTGCCGAACCGGTACGGCGGCAGGGAGAACCTCGAGGCGGTCGACTTCCTCAAGGCGCTCAATGCCGGCGTCTATGCCGACCATCCGGACGTGCAGATGATCGCTGAGGAGTCGACGGCGTGGCCGGGCGTCTCGCGGCCGATCGAGGCAGGCGGGCTGGGCTTCGGCATGAAGTGGGACATGGGCTGGATGCACGACACGCTCGCCTATCTCGAGTACGACCCGGTCCACCGCCGTCATCACCACGGGCAGCTCACCTTCAGAGCCGTCTATGCATTCACCGAGAACTACGTACTGCCGCTCTCGCACGACGAGGTGACGCACGGCAAGGGTTCGTTGCTCACCAAGATGCCGGGCGACGAGTGGCAGAGGTTCGCGAACCTGCGGCTGCTGTTCGGCTACCAGTACACGCAGCCCGGCAAGAAGCTGGTGTTCATGGGCGGGGAGTTCGCCCAGCTTCGGGAGTGGGCGCACGAGCAATCGCTGGACTGGGATCTGCTCGCCGAGCCGTTGCACGCAGGCATGCTGCGCTGGGTCGGCGACCTCAACCGCGCCTACCGCGCCGAACCCGCTCTGCACGAGCTCGACTGCGACGCCGATGGCTTCCAGTGGGTGCGCTACGACGACGCGCCCGAAAGCACGGCGAGCTTCTTGCGCCGGTCCCGATCGGGCGAGACCGTGCTCGTCGCGTTGAACTTCACCCCCATCCCCCGCCTCCACCACCGGCTGGGGGTGCCGGTCGGTGGTCGCTGGGACGAGGTGCTCAACAGCGACGCCGAGACCTACGGTGGCAGCGGCGTCGGCAACCTCGGGGGCATTACTGCAACCGAGGATCAATGGGGCGGCTTCCAACACTGCCTCGAGATGACGCTGCCGCCGCTGGCCGTTGTCGCCTTCCGGGCGGCGGGGTGACGGCGGACACCGATCCGCCTCGGTCCTTGCCGCTCGGAGCGAGCCGGATCGGCGACGGCGAGTGGGCGTTCACGGTCTGGGCGCCCGACCGCGAGGGGCTCCGCGTCCGCATCGACGAGCCGGGCGGCACGCGAGACGTGGCGTTGCAGCCCGGCGGCTGCGGCTACCACTACGGCACGGTCGGCGAGCTCCAGAGCGAGCCGACGTACCACTTCGTGCTGGCCGACGGCCGGGCGTTCGCGGACCCGGCATCGCGTCGCCAACCCGAGGGGGTGCACGGGCCGTCCCGCGGCTTCGACCCGAGCCGCTACGTCTGGCGCGACGCGACGTTCGTCCCGCCCGCCGCCGGCGAGCTGGTGATCTACGAGCTCCACGTCGGCACGTTCAGCGACGGAGGGACGTTCGATACGGCGGTCGAGCATCTCGACGAGCTGGCCGATCTCGGCGTCAACGCGGTCGAGCCGATGCCGATTGCCGCGTTTCCCGGCAACCGCAACTGGGGGTACGACGGCGTCTTCCCGTTCGCGGTCCACGAGGGATATGGCGGGCCGGAAGGTTTCCAGCGCTTCGTCGATGCGTGTCACGCCCGTGGGCTCGCGGTGATCCTTGACGTGGTCTACAACCATCTCGGTCCCGAAGGTTCGGTGCACCAGCACTTCGGGCCCTACGTCACCGACACCTATGCCACGCCGTGGGGGCCGGCGATGAACTTCTCGGAGGCCGGATCCGACGAGGTGCGGCGCTACTTCACCGACAACGCGCTGATGTGGCTGCGCGACTTCCATGTCGACGGGCTGCGATTCGACGCCGTACACGGAATCGTCGACCCGACCGCCTCGCCGTTTCTGCGCGAGCTGACGCTGGCGGTGGGAGCGTTGTCCGAGCGGGTCGGCCGGCCGCTCATCACGATCGCGGAGAGCGCGGACAACAACCCGCTCGTCGTCACGGCGCCGCCGGCCGGCTTCGGCTTCCGCATGCAGTGGAACGACGACTTCCACCACGCGTTGCACGCGGTGCTCACCAGTGAGCGCGACGGCTACTACCGCGACTACGGCTCCCTCGAGCAGCTCGTGACCGCCTACACCCACGGCTTCGTCTTTCGCGGCGAGTACTCGCAGTTCCGCGGCCGGCGACACGGCTGCATCGCACCGAGCACCCCCGCCGATCGGCTCGTTGTCTTCGCCCAGAACCACGACCAGGTCGGCAACCGGGCCGGCGCCGAGCGGCTGGCGAGCATCGTCGACGAACGAAGGACCCGGCTCGCGGCGGCCGCCACACTGCTGTCCCCCAACGTGCCCCTGATCTTCATGGGCGAGGAGTACGCCGCCACCACGCCGTTCCCGTACTTCGTCGACCACGGCGACCCCGGACTGCTCGACGACGTGCGCCGTGGGCGGGCTGCGGAGTTCGGTCGAGACGCGGATCAGTTCGATCCGGCCTCCCCCGAGACATTCGCACTGGCGCGGCTCGACCGCGCCGGGCGGCGGTCGCCCGACGGCGTGGCCATGCTCGACCTGGTGCGCCGGCTCCTCGGGCTGCGCCGCGCCCTGCCGCTGATCCGCCAGCCGCGGGTCGAGGAGTCCATCAGCTATCTGGAGGACGGAGTCGTGATCATCTACCGGCGGCAGGGCGGGGACGAGCTCGCGGTGGCGCTCAACTTCTGCGACGAGCCGCGCGACATGCGGTTGCCAGGCACGACCGCCTGGCGTCAAGCGCTCGGCTCGACTGACGTTGCGGCGCAGCCCGAAGCGGCGGCAGCGGACGTCGTGGACGGCCTGCTGTCGCTGGAGCCGTTCGGGTTCGCGGTCTGCACGCGGGGTGCAGCATGATCCGCACCTGGCCCGGCATGCCGTACCCGCTCGGAGCGACCTGGGACGGCGAGGGCGTCAACTTTGCGTTGTTCTCCGAGCACGCCACGCGGGTCGAGCTATGCCTGTTCGACGCGGCCGACGCGGGCGAGGCGTCCGAGACCATCGTCATGCCCGAGATCACCGATGACGTGTGGCATGTCTACCTGCCGGACGCCCGCCCCGGCACGCTCTACGGGTATCGCGTGCACGGACCCTACGAACCCGCGGAGGGTCACCGCTTCAACCCTGCGAAGCTGCTCATCGATCCGTATGCCAAGGCGGTGACGGAGAACATCACGTGGAGCGACGACCTCTTCGGCTACACCATCGGCAGCCCAGACGCCGACCTGTCCCGCGACGACCGCGACTCCGGTGGCGCGATGCCGAAGTGCGTGGTGGTCGACCAGTCGTTCACCTGGGGTGACGACCAGTCGCCGCGTACCCCCTGGAACCGGACGGTCATCTACGAGTGTCACGTCCGCGGGATGACCAAGCTGCATCCGCAAGTGCCCGAGGAGCTGCGCGGCACCTACCTCGGGCTCGCGTCGGACCCGGTGATCGACCACCTCACGACGCTCGGCGTGACCGCGGTGGAGCTGATGCCGGTCCACCAGTTCCTGCCTGAGCGCGACCTGGTCGACAAGGACCTCACCAACTATTGGGGCTACAACTCGATCGGCTTCCTCGCGCCGCACGTCGGCTATGCGACCGGCGGGGTCGGCGAGCAGGTCGCGGAGTTCAAGTCGATGGTGAAGACGCTGCACCGCGCCGGCCTCGAAGTGATCCTCGACGTGGTCTACAACCACACGGCCGAGGGCAGCCATCTCGGGCCGACCCTGTCGCTGCGTGGCATCGACAACGCCGCCTACTACCGGCTCGTCCCGGAGGACCGCCGCTACATGCTCGACTTCACCGGCACGGGCAACAGCCTCAACATCCTGCATCCCCGGACTGTCGGGCTGATCATGGACAGCCTGCGCTATTGGGTGACCGATATGCACGTCGACGGCTTCCGCTTCGACCTCGCGCCGGTCCTCGTGCGAGGTTACGAGGACGAGGGCGGGCCGCCGAGCGCCTTCTTCGAGATCGTCCAGCAGGACCCGGTCCTGTCGACCGTGAAGCTGATCGCGGAACCGTGGGACGTGGGGCCGGACGGCTACCAGCTCGGCCGGTTTCCGCAGGGCTGGTCGGAGTGGAACGGCCGCTACCGCGACGCGATCCGGCAGTTCTGGCGGGGCGACCCGGGCATGGTGCCCGAGATCGCCTCGCGGCTGTCCGGATCGAGCGACATCTTCGCGCCGAGCCGGCGCACGACCTATGCCAGCGTCAACTTCGTCACTTGCCACGACGGCTTCACGTTGACCGACCTCGTCACCTACGACGAGCGCCACAACGAGGCCAACGGCGAGGACAACCAGGACGGCACCTCGGAGAACTTCAGTTGCAACTGGGGCGTCGAGGGCGAGACGGAGTCCGTCCGGATCCAACGGCTGCGGGAACGCATGAAGCGCAACATGCTCGCGACCGTGATGTTCTCTCAGGGCGTCCGCATGATCCTCGGCGGCGACGAGATCGGCCGCAGCCAGTTCGGCAACAACAACGCCTACTGCCAGGACAACGAGACCAGCTGGCTGAACTGGGAGATCGACGAGCCGGCGCAGGCGTTGTACGACTTCACCCGCGAGCTGATCGGCATCCTCCAGCGATATCCGGTGCTGCGGCGGCGGCACTTCTTCGCCGGCAGCTCCGCCACCACGAACGGCGAGGCCGACGTCGTCTGGATCAGGCCCGACGGCCAGCAGATGACCGACGACGACTGGGCCGATGAGAACAACCGGTCGGTCGGCATGTTGATGCCCGGTCGGGCCGGCGACGAGATCGACGATCGGGGAAGGGCGGTGGTCGGCGAGACCTTGTTCTGGCTGCTCAACGCCGGGTCTTCGCCGCGTTCCTACACCCTTCCAAAGATCGAACGACCTGGGGTGTGGGAGGAGCTGTTCGCCACCTCCCGGCCGGGACGGCGCACGATCCGCACGCCGACCGTCAACCTTGCCGGACACTCGACGACGCTGCTGTGTCACAACGAGAACCCTCGTTGACGATGTCCACCGACAGCGCGCCGCTCCGGCAGCTCGGATCGACCTATCGGTTGCAGCTCAACGGACTCGGCTTCACCGCTGCCGGTCGCGTGGTGCCTTTCCTGCACGAGCTCGGCGTCGAGACGCTCTATGTCTCGCCGATCACCCGGGCGCGCAGCGGAAGCGCTCACGGCTACGACGTCGTCGACCCGACCGTCCTCGATCCCGAGCTCGGCAGCCGCGCGGATCTCGACGGGCTGCTGGAGTCCCTCGAGGCCCACGGGATGCGTCTGCTCGTCGACATCGTGCCCAACCACATGGCTGCGTCAGTGGAGAACCCGATGTTCGCCGACGTTCTCCGTTACGGTCGCGGGTCGCGCTACGCCCAGGTGTTCGACATCGCGTGGGAGGCCGCGGACAACAAAGTCGTCCTCCCCGTCCTCGACGGCAACGTCGTTGACGTCATGGATGCCGGACAGCTGCGCCTGACCCGGCCCAAGGCAGGTTCGGGCTATCTGCTGGCCTACGGCGACCTCCAACTCCCTGTCGATCCGGCCGGCGACGAGGACATCGCCGCCGACCTGGCAGACGCGCGTGACGTCAAGGAACCACCGGCCCGCAGGCAGCTGGAGCTTGTGCTGTCCCACCAGCACTATCGGCTCGTGGACTGGCAAAGCGCCGGGAACACCGTCAACTACCGGCGGTTCTTCGACATCAACGATCTGATCGGCCTTCGCCAAGAGGATCCGGAAGTCTTCGCGGTCACGCACCAGCTGATCATCGAGCTCGCGGCCGATCCGAGAGTCGCGGGAGTCCGGGTCGACCACGTCGACGGTCTTCGCGACCCGGCGGCGTACCTCGCGATGCTGCGCGACGCACTCGACGGTGTGACCACCGGCGGGATGGACCGCCCGGTGATCCTCGTCGAGAAGATCCTCGAGCGCGACGAGCAGCTTCCCGGATGGCCGGTCGAAGGCACCACGGGATACGAGTTCGCCATGCTCGTCACTGGTCTGTTCATCGACGAGGCCGGAGCCGCGCGGGCAACTCAGGCTCTCGCGGCGGCGACGAGCGATGAACGCTCGTTCCGGACCCGCGCGACGGAGGCCAAGGACCACGCCATCGCCTCGCTGTTCCCCGCCCGGCTCGGGTACGTCAGCAGCCGGATGACCCGTGCCGTTGCGAGCGCCTCATCGACGCGGCCCAACTCCGCTGACGTCGCGGCAGCGGTGCAGGCTCTCACGTCGAACCTCGCGGTCTACCGGACCTACCGGTGTATCGATCAGCCGGTGACAGCGAGCGACCATCGGCGACTCGGCGAGGCCGCGGCGGCGGCACGCGACAAGCTGGCCGAGCGCGAGGTCGCCGCGCTCGACTCAGTGCTGGCGGTCCTGCGGGGACCGACCGATCTCGCCGGAAGCGGATGGGACGCGATCGGGGCATGGCAGCAGTTCACGCCGGCGGTCGTCGCGAAGGGCGTCGAGGACACGGCGCTCTACACGCCCGGGACGCTGCTGGCAGTGGCGGACGTCGGCGGCCATCCGGACGACCCGGCCGTGGCTCCGTCGCAGCTGCATGAGGCGCTCTCGGACCGCGCCCGACACAGCTCGCTCGGGCTGAGCACGCTGTCCACCCACGACAGCAAGCGGAGCCACGACGTACGGTGTCGCCTCGCGGTCCTCTCGGAGAGCCCACAAGATTGGGAAGCGGCGGTCGCGGACCTGGAAGTGCGTCACGGCCGCTCCGGGCCCGACGCCGCCGATCGCCGCTACGCCTACGAGACCATCGTCGGCGCCTGGCCAACGGCCGGGGACATCGACGGGACATTCATCGGACGAATCCAGGACCATCTGGTGAAGGCCGCGCGCGAAGCCAAGCGCAACACCAGCTGGTTGCGGCCCGACGAGCGGTACGAACAACGACTGCGGGACCTCGCGGAGCAGACGTTGCGCGAACCCGCATCGCGATCCATCCTCCGGGGGGTCTCCGCAACGCTCGACAGACCCGGGGTGACGAACTCGCTCGCTTCGGTCGTCCTGCGTGCCGTCGCGCCCGGCGTGCCGGACGTCTACCAGTCCGATGACCTGTGGTTTCTGGCACTGGTCGACCCGGACAACCGCCGACCGCTCGATCTCGAGCACCATCGCGCTGCTCTCAGCACGCTGTCTGCGATGGGCGATCCCGAGCGCGCCACCGAAGCCGTCCGACTGCTCGCCGACTGGCGGGACGGGCGAGTCAAGCAGGCCGTGCTGCGCGCCGCGTTGCACGTGCGGCGGTCCCACCCCGACCTGTTCGCGCGCGGCACGTACCGCGCGCTGGCGGTCCATGGCTCGGCGCGCGATCACGTCGTCGCGTTCGCCCGCCGCGACGGCGACGACGCGGCGATCTGCCTCGTGCCGCGGCTGACGCTGACCCTTGCCGGTAGTGACGCGTTCGCCGTGGGAGAGCTCTGGCAGGACACCGCGATCGATCTTGCGGAGCTGGCCTCCCGTCGTTTCGTCGATGCGCTGACCGGTGTCACCGTGACGTGCGACGGCGGCCGGCTCGAGGTGGCGAGCGTGCTCAGTCGGCTCCCGGTCGCGTTGCTCGTCTCGCAGCCGGCCTGACCGCGGTCAGGTCAGGGTTGGCTCGGCGGCTGGTTCCACTCGATCCAGCCCAGGCCATGGCGTCCATCCGCCGTGGTGAACCGCGCTGACGCCCGCGGGAAGCGCCCGACCCGGCCGTCCGGCGACGTCAGCAGGATCGGTCCGAAGGCAAGCGGCTCGACCTCGACCACGAGGTCGTCGTGACGCACCGTGGCATGCCGCGGGAAGCCGTGCTCAGCGATGTCCTCGCTGACAGAACCGCTCGCCACAGCGATGACCTCGTCTGCGCGCTGGACATATCCGGCATGGAACGGCCCGCCCTCTAGTCGGACCTCCGTCAGGTGAGTGTGGGTCCCGTCGTCAAAGTGGCCGGAGGACCAGCACCAGCCGAAGGACCACCAGTCGCGGACCCCCCAGGAGTGGTCGCGCTGGCCGGGACCGTCGAATCGCAGCTGCTCGTCATCAACCGTCACGGTGCCGCTCACGGTGCACGGGATCTCATACCTCGTCGTCCACGGGTACCGGTACGGGACACCGTCGGTCGCCCAGGTCAGGTCGATGTCGATCCGCACCGGATCGCACGGCTTGCCGCCGTACACGTCGGCGGCCACCGGGTAGCAAGCGCCGGTCATCGTGCCGCGCACCGTGAACGACTCGAGCTCCTTGTCGACCGTCAGCGCGATGTCGACACCCTCGACAGACACGGTCAGACCGTCGGCGGGGACGTCGAGATCAACACGCTGACAGACCACCACCGGGCGATCCGGACCGACGACGGCTACGTGCCACCACGCCGCATCGAGGTTGGGATAGAGGCCGAGGCGGATGTACGCCGCGACCGAGCCATCCGATGCGACGACATCGGCATACCAGGACTCGTTCCACAACGGCTCGGCGTCAGGCTCGTGCCGCCCTTCGTCGACCGCATCGACGATGTGGCTGGGTTCCGCCGGCGCGTCTGGCAACAACGCCTCTGCGTCGAGGTCGAGAGCGTGCTGCGCGTGGCGCCGGAACATCTCCGCGAACATCTCATCCCCGCGTTCGGTCTGGACGACGAGGATGGCCGCCATGACGGCCATCATGACGCCGCCGAAGGAAGCCAACCGGACGTCGAGCTCAAGCTGCTCGCGGGAGTACGACGTGACGCCCCCGGCCACCAGCGCGTCGTAGTAGACGTCGAGCAGCGCGACCGAGTGCTCGCGCCGCAACTCGGTCGTCAGGCTTCCGCCGATGAAGTAGGCGACGTCGGTGGCGGGCGAGCCCCATGACGCGGTCTGCCAGTCGACGATCATCGGCGTGGTGGAGGCATCGGGGAACAGCATGTTGTCCAGCCGGTAGTCGCCGTGAACAAGCGTCCTCGGCCCGTCGTACCAGCCGATCAGCGTCGTGACATTCGGGATCAGGCGCTCGACCAGCGCCCGGTGCTCCGCCGCGAGATGACGATCGAAACGCTCGAGAAATGACGGCGCCACCATCGTGATGATTCCGGTCAGGGTGGCGGTGTTCTCCGGCGAAGAGCGGTTCAGCCAGGTGCGCGCTGCGTGCTCCTCGCTCTCCCACACGAAGGCATGCAGCTTGGCTAGCCGCTTCAGCGCTTCCGCCGCGACAGCCTGGTCGCAGCCCGCGATGTCGTCTCCCTGGCTGCAGGGTGCGAGGTCGGCGAGCAGAAGAGTGAACGAGTCGGTGTCCGCATCCCACTGAGCGAAGTAGTGCTCGGGGACGCCCGGCAACGCGGGCAGCTCGGAGTAGATCGAGACTTCGATCTCATAGCAGCGCACCAGCCGCCCGGCGGCGCGGCTGTTCGGGTCGGAGGAGGCGAACTTCGCGACCACCGTCGCGGGGCCGGCATTCACAGGCTCGTAGTCCAACTCGATCCGCACGGTGTCGGCCATCTGCCCGGTGCCGACCGGCGTAGCTGTGAAGCCGATGACCCGAGCGCCCTCCGGTAATGGCAGCGCCGCCGTGAGCCACTCGACGCTCAGATCAGCGGGCGTGTCCAGTACGGGCGCGGTCACACCTCGGTATCTACCACGGTCATCCCTGGTTTCCGATCGACGTCGAGTGGCAATATGAAACGCAAGGGGTCGCGCGAGCCGGGGGTGGGCGTCATGTCGGTCGGGGCGGTTCGCCTCCTGCCGGAGGATGACGAGCGCCACAGCGTCGCCTTCTACCGCCGAGACGAGGACCTGCTCGCGCTGGCCGACAAGCGATTCGCTGCGGCTGTCCGGCGCGGCGCTGCCGTGATCGCCATCGCGACCCCGTCCCACCTCGAAGCCTTCCGATCCACCCTGCCGGTCAGCGGCAGCGCACTCGAGAAAGATCAGCTCCTCTGCCTCGATGCGCAGGCCACGCTCGACTCGTTCATGGTCGGCGATCTGCCCGACCCTGACGCATTCGATCGAAATGTCGCTTCGGCAGTTCGCAGCGCGCTCCGCAGCCACGGCGACGTCTGCGCATTCGGCGAGATGGTGGCTTTGCTCTGGCAGGCCGGGAACCGCGAGGGCGCGCTCGCGCTCGAGCGGCTGTGGGAGGGACTGCTCGCATCGCACCCGTTCACTCTGCTGTGCGCATATCCCTCGCATCTCATGCTTGCCGAGCACGCACCCGAAGGTGTCAGCGAGGTGTGCGCGGTACATTCCTCGGTCGTCCTCGGCCCTCCCGTCGCTGCCGACGCCGAGACGGCGCGGCACTTCGCGGGCCACCCGGGAGCACCGCTCGCGGCTCGCCAGTACGTCCGCGACACATTGCGGGCATGGGGTCTGTCCGACCTGAGTGACGACGCGATTCTCGTCGCAAGTGAGCTCGCGACCAACGCCGTGCGGCATGGCGAGTGCGACTTCTCGGTGTCGATCGCTCGCGGGCCAGGCGGCGTGCGACTGGCCGTGGGAGACACCGATCCCCGAGTGCCGGAGCCGGGCGATGCTTCCACTGCGGCCGAGCACGGACGCGGCCTGCGGATCGTCGATGCGACCGCACGTCAATGGGGACACCGGACGTCGGGTTCCGGCAAGTTGGTGTGGGCCGAGCTCGGTGGCGATGACGGCTCGGATGCGCAGTGAGCATCGAAGAAGTCGTCGCTGTGCTGCCCCGGCGCTCCGGCGCGCTAGGCGCCGCCGAGGATGCCGCTCCCGGTGATCACGCCTGCATGTCCTACCGTTCCGCGGCCGGCCGGATCCAGGCGGTCGTGGACTGGCTGCGCCTCGGACTGGAACGCAACGAACGGACCATGTACGTCTACGACGCGTCGATGGACGAGCTGCGAGCCGAGGTGGCGGACCTGCCGGACGGCGATGCGGCCATCGAGTCCGGGGCGCTGGTCCTGGCGCCGACGCGGGCCCTCTATGACCTCAGCGTCCCCATCGATCCGTCGTCGCAGCTCGCGATGTATGACCAGGCAGTTCGGCAGGCGATCGCGGATGGATACCAAGGCTTGCGGATCGCCGCAGACATCACGCCTCTCGTGCTCGATGCCTCGCGGCGCCCATCGCATCTGAGATGGGAGCAGATCGCCGACCGCTACATGACGCAGCATCCGCTCGCTCCGCTATGCCTCTATGACGCCAGCGTGCTGCCTGATCTCGACGCGATCGCTGCGGCGCACCCACTGCAAGGTCCTGGTGAGCCGATGTTCGCGGTCTACGGCATGGGACCTGCGACGGCGGCTGTCGAGGGCGAGCTCGACGGATGCGTGGCGGCGGCTCTCGAGGGCGTGCTGGCCGGCCTTCCTGACACGGACCGACAGCTCGACCTGCGTCGGTTGTCGTTCGTCGACGCTCGGGCCGCGAGCATCCTGCATTTGGAGCTCCACAACCGCATCTCGACCGGCCGACCGCTCACTGTCACGGGGGCGTCGCCAATGTTCCGCAAGGTGTGGCAGTTGTGCGGCTTCGACGCCGATCTGCTCGCTGCCTGACGGAATGGACGGTTAGGGCGTTCAGACACCTTGATACGTACGTTTGTGTACGTATGTTTTATGCTCTACTGTGCTTCGCGTGCCCTTGGACATGCCGTCGCGACGTACGCAGGCCGACCGCAGTACGACGACTCGCGCCGCCCTTGAGACCGCGACCATCGATCTGCTTGTCGACAGCGGCTGGGCCGCGGTGTCGGCCGTCGAGGTGTGCAAACTGGCCGGTGTCAGCAGAGGTGCGTTCCACCACCACTACCCGGGCCTCGCGGTGTTGTTCGCCGACGCATTGCGCCGGCTCTACGACGAGATGGTGCCCGAGTTATCGAACCCGGATGAGCGGCCGCCGATAGCGAACCTCGTCGAGTTGATCGACCACACCTGGTCGGCGGTTAGCAACCCACGATTCAAGGCGGTCCTCGAGGCGTGGCTGGCAATGAGCAACGATCCGAGCCTGCGCGACGAGATCGGTCCGGTCGTCGCGGACTTCGCCAAGCTGGTCGGCTCCCAGGGGCTTGCCGCAGGCTTTGTCGACCACCACGAGCAAGCGCTGTATCTGATGGCCCGGGAGACGCTGCTCGGCCTCGCTCTGGGACGGGCGGTTTCCGGCGGCCAGCCGCTGCCGCATGAAGTGACTGTGATTGCGCAGCTCAAACAGTCGGTGACCGCGTGATCGACCCGACCGCGGTCAGCCGCCGCTATACCGGTGCGGTCGGCTGGCCCACCGTGCTGCTGTGCCTTGTCCTGACGAGCGTCTATGTGCTCGTCATCGTCGGGTGGTCCTACGGCGTGGTGCCGCTATGGGCAGGTTTCATGGTGAACGCGACAGTGACGTACGCCTTCTACACCGTCCACCATGACGCGAACCACAAGTCCATCAGCGGGCGCAATGCGAAGTGGCGGTGGCTCGACCGGGTGTGTGGGGAGATCGCGGCGATCCCGCTGCTGCTCAACTTCTCAGGCTGGTCGTCCGAACACCTTCGCCACCACTCACACACGAACGACCCGCTGCACGACCCCGACATGATCGTCGCCGGGCCGCTGTGGGCAGTGCCGCTCAAATGGCTCGCCATGATGACGCTGGCCGTCGCCGGCGCGCTCCCGTTCGTGGGAGACAAGATCTTCCAGCGCGCCCTCGCCGTGGCGACTCCCGACGACTTTCCGGAGCCGACCGAGCGGATCCAGATCGAGAACCGACAGCTCCGCCGCTACATGCAGCTCGCTGTCGTGGTCGTGATCGCGTCGATCCCGCTCGGACTGTTCATGCCCGTCTTCTTCCTGTGGTGGCTGCCGGGACGGGTCGGCATCCTCGCGCTCATGGTGCTGTTCCAGTGGCTGCCGCACGTGCCGTTCGACAGCACGAAGCGGTTCGCCAACACCCGGGTCAACACGTTCCGCGGATCGACATGGTTGCTGCTCCAGCAGGACCGCCATCTGGTGCACCATCTGTTTCCGTCGGTGCCGTGGTATCGCTACCGCGCGCTCTTCCGCGAGATCCGACCCGTCCTCGTAGCGGAGGCCTGCGCGATCGAAGGTCGCGGGTCGGACCCGCGCAGGCCCATCAAGCTCCGATGGTTGCCCAACGGCTGAGGCGCTCTGTCGGCGCCAAGTTCGCCGCCGGTGCAGGTGGCTGTCGGTACGTCCGCGAAGATCTAGCCGTGCCCCGCAAAGCAGCAGGTCTCCGTGCCCTTGTCGCCACCTCGCTCGTCGCCGCATCCGGATTCGGAGCCGTCACGGCCACGTCGCTCACCAGCGCGAGCGCCGCGTCGTCCGCGACGGCGTCGTGCCCGTGGATGAACACTCACCTTTCGGCAAACCGTCGCGCGCAGGAGCTCGTCGCGCGCATGACACTGGCGCAGAAGATCAGTGAGCTCTACGGCCGCGGCGACATCACCCACTACGGCGCGGCCAACTCGATCCCCGCCATCCCGTCGCTGTGCATCCCGGAGCAGGTCTCCAACGACGCGGGAGCCGGACTCGGCGATGTGCAGCTACTTGTGACGGCATTCCCGGACGGGGTGACGCAGGCGGCCAGCTGGGACACGTCGATGCAGTACAAGGTCGGATCCGCGCTCGGCTGGGAGGCCTGGCACAAGGGCATCAACGTCCAGCTGGCTCCGGGCATCGATATCGCCCGCAACCCGCTGGCGGGACGCAGCTTCGAGTACGCCGGGGAGGATCCGTACCTCGCCGGTCAGACCGGGGCCGCCGAGATCGAAGGAATCCAGAGCCAGCACGTCGCGGCGACGGTGAAGCACTACGCGCTCAACGACCAGGAGACCGACCGGATGACGGACTCCTCGGACGCGAGCGTGCGCACGATGCAGGAGATCGACCTACCGGCGTTCGAGACCGCGGTGAAGCAGGCGCACGTCGCGTCGGTGATGTGCAGCTACAACCTGGTCAACAACGTCGACGCCTGCCAGAACCACTACTTGCTGCGGACCGTCCTGGACAAGCAGTTCGGCTTCAAGGGCTGGGTGATGTCGGACTGGGGTGGCACGCACTCGACCGTCGCAGCCGCCAACAACGGCCTCGACCAGGAACAGAACATCACCGCGGGCACGTACTTCGCCCCCAAGGCACTGCTGGCGGCAATCGCGCAGCACAAGGTCGCGATGTCGACGGTGAACGAGATGGTCGAGCGGATCATGTACGGCCTGTTCTCCGTCGGTGCGTTCAACGACCCGCCACCGTCGGCTCCGCTCGCGGCCACGGCGATCGTGAACACCCCACAGGACAAGGCGATCGCACTCGAGGCCGCCGAAGGCGGCGCCGTCCTGCTGAAGGACGCCGGTAACGCCCTGCCGTTGCGCGGCGCCCACCAGAACATCGCACTGATCGGACTGCCGTCGACGCCGGTCGGCGCGCAGATCGACTACCAGGGCGGCGGCAGCTCCAAGGTGCCGCTCGTCGGCGTGAACCCGGTCGTGGTCGATCCGCTGACGGCGATCACGTTGCGCGCCGAGGCCAATGCCGACACGGTGACGCCCGCTCCCGGCCTCACCATCGCGGATGCGGTCCTCGCGGCAAAGACCGCCAAGACAGCGGTGGTCTTCATCGGCGATGGCGAGACCGAGGGCGTGGACCGCAAGACGCTGAGCGCCGTCGACGGGGAGTGCACGCTGACGTGTCTGCCTGCCGTTGGTCCGGACCAGAACGCGTTGGTCTCCGCCGTCGCGAAGGCCAACCCCAACACGATCGTCGTCGTGCAGGCCGGCGGCCCGATCGCGATGCCCTGGCTCAACCAGGTCCGCGGCGTGCTCGACATGTGGTACCCGGGTGAGCAGGACGGCAACGCTGCCGCATCGCTACTTTTCGGCGACGTCAACCCGTCAGGCAAGCTTCCTGTCACGTTCCCGAAGTCGGTGAGCCAGGACCCGATCAAGTCCGCACAACAGTGGCCCGGCGTACCGGACAAGCACGGCGTCCCACAGTCGCACTACAGCGAGGGCCTGCTGGTCGGCTACCGCTGGTACGACGCGAAACACATCACACCGTTGTTCCCGTTCGGCTTCGGGCTGTCGTATACGAAGTTCGCGTTCTCACATCTTCGGGTGAAGAAGACGGCGGGTGGCGCGAGGGTGCGGTTCGCCGTGACCAACGTCGGCACGAAGTACGGCGCCGAGGTCGCACAGCTCTATGTCGGCGATCCGAAGGCGGCGCACGAGCCACCGATCCAGCTGAAGGGCTACCAGAAGGTCGCACTGCGGCCCGGCGCGCACAAGTCGATCACGCTGCACCTGAACCGCCGGTCGTTTGCCTACTGGAACACCAAGGCGAACGGGTGGCGCGTCGCACCGGGCTGTTACTCCATCAACGTCGGTGACTCCTCCGCGCATCTACCACTGAAGGCGCAGACCTGCCGCGACTGATCACGCGGTCGCGGCGAACATGAAGCAGCCGTAGACGACGTTGCGGCTGTGCACCTCGACTACACCAGGTGCGGCGAGCACCTCGGCAATCGCTGCAGCCGGATCCGATCCATCGTGGGTCGTGCTTGCCGGGTGGATCCAGCCACGATCGTCGTAGGCGCGGAGCACCTGCGGACGTCCCTGCCAGTCACTCGGGTAGGTGTCCCAAGTCTCTGGCGCTTCGCAGTCGCGGGCATGCGCAAAGACGGCGCCGACCTCTCGGTAGGGGCTCGCCGCGCCAGGAAGCGGCGGCTCGTAGCCGAACAGGATGACGTCCTCACCTTCGCGGACGTTGCGCAGGCAGCAGCGCAGTGGCGAGCCGACGGCGTCAGTCGCGCGCATCACCGGGTTCCCCGCGGCGTCGAGACGCGAAGCCCTGACTGCCTGGAGACAGGTAGCCGGAATCGGGCGGATCTGGAAGCGCTGGGTGCTGTTCATGACTCGATCGTTGCGTCTCAGCGTCGCCGATACTGGCGGGATTCGGACGCTGATCTTCGTGTCGGCAATCTGTCTGCCGAAGGCACTCAGCCGTCTTCCGCAGGCGCCTCTGCCGAGACGCTGCGACAACGCGGCGGGTGGCCCATGAATCCGTCCGAATGGTGGCGGTGCTCATCGCCGATCTCGTCGGGGGTCCACCCAGCTCAAGACATCGGTCGGTCCGGACGCTCCACTCGCTTAGCCGGGAAGAAGCCCCGCGGCTGCCAGACCCACGAACGCGGAGTTGTAAGCCCCCGCGGAGAATCCACGATCGATAGCGATGACCGCACCGTTGATCTCACGAGACTCGGGCGCGCACAGCATCAGCACCGAATCGGCGAGCGCCTCCGGAGGGATCATCACTGAGTCCATCGGTGAGCCGGCAGAGTCATCCGCCGGCGGCGTCGGGGTCCAGTCGGGCCCGAACATGTCCTGACCGCGCGCGACCAGCGATGCCAGCGACAGCTCGGTGGCGACGGCACCGACGATGAGCGCGTTGGCCCGTACTCCGAACGCCGCGTTCTCCACGGCGATCACCCGGGCGAGCTGGATCGCGGCCGCCTTGGCCATCCCGTAGGCGCCCATCGTGGCGAGGGCCTGGATGCCCGCGCCGGAGGCGACGTTGATGATGACGCCGTCACCCTGCGCTCGCATCGTCGGAAGAACGGCTCGCGACATGAACAAGGGACCGTCGAGGGTCGGCCCCGCGACCGAACGCCACTGGTCCTCCTCGATCAGATCAATGCGCACCTGGGGCAAGGAGGTGCCCGCGTTATTGATCAGGACATCGATGCGTCCGTGGTGCTTGACGGCGGACGCCGCCACCGCCTTGCAGTCCGCAAAGCTGCCTGCATCGGCTTCGACGAAGGTGAACGTCGAACCCAGCTCGGCGATCTCCTTCGCGAACGCCTCGGCAGGCTCGGGGTTGCGCGCGGTGCCGACGATCGCCGCGCCGCGCGCAGCGAACGCAAGGCTCAACGCCCTGCCGATCCCCCTGGTCGCGCCGGTGACAAGGACAACGCGCCCGGTGTAGTCGATGGTCATTGGAGTCCGTTCGTTGTCATGGCTGCGGAGCGTTCTGCCCAGGCCGCCGCCAGCCCGGCGTTCTGGCGCGGCGTACTGCCGTACGTCGTGATCTCGTCTGCGCCGGCGTCGCGAAATCGCTGCAGCACATCGATGCACTGGTCGACCGACCCGAGGGCGCAGCACTCATCCATCCATTCGTCGGGCACGAGCGACGCGGGGCCCAATAGCTCCGAGCGATGGAACTTCAGGTCGCTGACCGAGTCCATCCCCTGGAACTGGTCGTGGTTACGCAATGCTTCCAGCGGCGCCGGGTCCCACCCGTTGATCGCGACCAGCATCTCGCCATAGCCAGGTGCATCGAGATATGTCACGGCGCGCGCGTGGGCGAGAGTCCTGGTCTCGGTGTCGGCGAGGTCAGGCGCGGTGATGACCGACTGACAGATGTGCAGCGAGGCAGGATCGCGACCGATCTCACGGCACTCGTGGTGCAGGCGGTCGACGATGGCCCGGGTGGCGCGCGGCGTGAAGACCGGTGGGAGCAGTACGCCATCGAACGCCGCAGCCGCCGCCTTCGCGCCAAGGTCCTGGCCGAGGGTGCCGAACCACACCGGCGGCGCCGCCACCGTCGGGTCGACGTCTTCCAGCTCCAGGTGAGTGAACGTGCCGGCCGGTCCGTCGTAGCTGACCACCTCGCCCGCCCACAGTCGGCGCAGGATGTCGACGTAGTCGACCAGCCCGCGGTAGGTCGGCATCGTCAGGCCGGCACCGCTGAACCAGCCGGGGTTGCCGCGGCCCAGGCCCAGTACGAACCGCGCCTCGAACGCAGCCTGCATCGTGGCGCCGAGTCCGGCGGCGTGCAGCGGGTGGCGGGCAGGGGTGGTGATGATGCCGCTCGCGACGTCGATCCGGCTCGTACTGGCCGCGATCGCGGCGAGCACGACGCCCGCTTCCTTGAGGTTCCACCGCTCGGACAGGAACACCCGCCGGAAGCCGATGTTCTCGGCATCGATCCCGTCCTGGATTCCCCGCGCGACGCTTCGCGCGTCGGTCGGGTAGCGCGACTCCCGGGCACGCGCCACGACTCGCCCGCTGATGACGTACGCACTCAGATCGGGCAGTGGCGACCCACCGTGCGGACTGGTCACAACGTGGCGAAGGCGTCGAGGTCGGCGGCGTGGGTGAGGGTGCGCATCACCAACGTGTCGGCAAGACCGCGCTCGTCGTTGGGGATCGCCATCGCGCCGAGCATCGCGACACCGGGTGCCAACGTGTAGAGCAGGCTCTGCCTGTAGTGGAGCAGACACTGTTCCCAGCTGTAGTTCTCGACGCCGTTCGCCAGAAGTCGCGCGTGATATTCGCGCAGCAGCGACTCCCACTGCTCGCCGAGCAGCGAAGAGTCCAGGCTGCCCGACAACAGGTAGGCCACGTCCTGCGTTCCGCGCGTGTAGCCGCAGAGCTGCCAGTCGAACAGCACCGGCTCCCCACTCGCCCGGAAGAACATGTTGTCCAATCGGCAGTCGTTGTGCACGAGGGTGCGCGGGCCCTCGTTGCAACGCACGAGGACGTCGGACCACGTCGGCGCGGCCGCAGTGATCGCCGTGATGATCGAGGACGGCACCCGTCCGTCGTACTGCTCGTTCAACGCGGGCAACCCACTGCTGATCAGCTGGGTGAGCATCCCACCGAACGTGGGGTCGGCGAGCGACACCATCCAGTCGACGCCGCCGGGGACCGGCTTGCCCCAATAGGTCGCGTGCAGGTCACCGAGCACATCCATCAACCGCTGTGCCTCGGCCAGGCTCAGGCCGTCGACCTGATCACCCATCCGCAGCTCATTCAGGTCCTCGAGCAGCATCGGCGTCTGATGGCCATCACCGGCGAAGTAGCACTGCGGCGTTGCGACGGCAAGTGCCGGCGCAGCATCGAGATAGAAGCGTCGCTCGCGGTCGAACAGACCCAACGCACCATCCATCGCCTTCTGTGTCGGACTGCTTCCTCGAAGCTTCGCGACCACGCTCGCCGGGGACGGCGTCCCGGCCGGGTCGTAGTCGAACCTGATCCGGCCCAGCTCGCCGGTGGCGCCGCTGATCTCCAACGGCTCCATCGACACGCCGACGATGGTGGCCAGCGAGGCATCGGAGGATCGCATCGCCTCGTCGAACCAAGCCGCGTCTAGTGCGTGGAGGGCGGCGGGTACGGGACCGGTCAGTGCTGGCGGCATCAGTGCTCCACTGGTCGACGTGCGGGCGCACCGTAACGCGTGATTGAAGTCACCGTCAATACGAGAGTTACTTGGCTTATGACAGTCGCTCGCATTTTGCTTACGAAGCCCGATAGGCTTCGTACATGACCGCGGCGCCGGTGGAGAGCGCACGCGATCGTCGCAAGCTACGAGCCCGCCGCGACCTCGCGTTGGCAGCCGTGACGCTCTTCGACCAGCAAGGCTTCGCGGCCACGACCGTCGAAGAGATCGCGGCCGCCGCGGACTACTCCGCAAGCACGTTCTTCCGCATGTTCACGCGCAAGGAAGATGCGGTCTTCTTCGACATGCCGGACCGCCTCGAGAACCTCCGCATCACCCTCGCGCCAGGCTCGCGCTGGGCGGACCTTCGGGCCGCCCTGTTGGAGCACGCCCACACCTGGGAAGCCGATGACCCGGCATTCGCGGCCGCGCGCGTGCGGCTGCTCCATCGCGAACCGTCGCTGACCAGCCGCTACCTCGAGTACTGCCTGGAGTACGAGGTCTGGCTGACCGAGCTCATCTCGGGCAGCCGCAACGCAGATTCGCGGACCGACATCGCCGCGCAAGTCGCAGCTGCCTGCATCGTCGGCGCGCTCCGATCGGCGTTCCAGGTTCAGGCTGAGCGACCGCCCCGAAAGGCGGCGTCGGTCGTGGACTATCTGCAGGATGCATTCGACGTCCTCGAGTCAGGGCCGCTGCGCGTCATCGCGTGAGCTCGACCGCCTGCGAGTCGATCGCCCGAGCCAACAGCACCGTCATCACGAGAAGCCAGGCGCCGAACACACTGAGCGGCACCCAGAACGACAGCAACCCGTTCCACGCGAACGGGCCGTGCTCAGTGAAGACCGCACCGGCGCCGAGGCTGAACACCGCCGCGACGAAATAGCTGAACGTCGCCGCCCACTTCGGGAAGATAGGCGTCTCGTGCTTGTCGGCGCCGATCGCGAGTCCGACCAGAAGCAGCTCGACCACCGCGGTACTCACCGTGGCGACGAGCAGGATCCATCCGATGTCGCTGAGGGCCAGCGTGATGTCCGGGGAGCGGTCCGGCCTGAAGGCAGCAACCTCGAAGATCATGAACGGGAGAACGAACTCGATGATCAACATGGAACCCAGCGCGAGCTGGCAGTAGGCCGATGGGCCGACGCCGTCGTCGATGCGTCGCATCTGGACGGCGATCGATGCGACGAACGGACCGAGCAGTGCGGCGCCGAAGATCCCCACCATCATTCCGATGCGGATCGCCGTGGTGTGGGCCTGATAGTCGTGCGCAACTTGTCGGGCGGACTCGTGCGGTCCCGGAGGCGGCAGCCACCCAGCGATGAGGAGCGCGGCCAGCAGCATAACCATCATCGCGACACCGCTGTAGGCATACGCCTTCTGCGTGTTGACCTTCATGGAGCCTCCCTTTTCTGAAATTCTAGTCATTATTGAAAAATCATTCAGCCTTGTCTAGGTTGAGGGTGAACCGCGCGGAAGAGGTCGGGATGACGATCGGATCGACCAAGGGCAACGCCGACGTGATCGTGGTCGGTGCCGGCCATAACGGACTGGTGGCTGCTGCGTACCTCCGCAAGGCCGGATTCGAGGTCACGGTGCTCGAGGCGTCGCCCGGCGTCGGCGGCATGATCTCCACCAACGCCGTGATTCCCGGCGCTCCGAACCACCGGATCAACGAAGGCGGGATCCAGGCGTCGCTGTTCCGGGCGACGTCGATCGAGCGCGACTTCGACCTGTCGCGCTACGGCTTCAAGCAGCTCATCGCCGATCCGTTCCACGTCCATCTGGACCCCGAGGGACCGTCGCTGGCGTTCTGGTGCGACCCCCGCAAGACCGCGGACGAGATCCGTCACTTCTCCCCCCACGACGCCGCCAACTACCTGGAGTTCGCGAACTCCCTCGACGCGGCGATGGACCTGGTCATGCCGCTCATGCTCGGCCACCCACTCCGCCCGAACCCGCGCGACGTCCTCAAGGCCCTCCCGGTGGCGGTACGCCGGCGCAAGGATCTCGCGCCGTTGCTCAGCTTCCTGACCACCTCGCACGCCGAGGTCATCGAGGAGCGGTTCGACCATCCGTTGGTTCGCGGCGCGCTCGCCTCGATGCCGCCGTTCTGCTGGATGGCGCAGGACGGTACGGGCTGGGCCCTGATCTATATCGCGATGTGTCACCGCACCAACTCGGCGCGGTTCGAAGGCGGCACCGGAGCGCTGACGAATGCACTGAACGCCTGGCTGATCGATCACGGCACGACGGTTCGCACGTCGGCTCGGGTCGACGAGTTGCTGGTCACGGCTGGCGCGGTCACCGGAGTCCGGCTGGCCGACGGCGAGGAGCTGCGCGCGTCGCAGGTCATGGCTTCGTGCAGCCCGAAGGCGACGCTTTCTCAGCTGCTACCTCGCGACGTCCTTCCCGAGCATCTGCAACGCCGCGCCGATCGCATCCCGACGAACGTGTTGGAGACGACGACGTTGAAGATCGACGTCGCGGCATCAGGCAGGATCACGACGCCGCGTCACAATGCTTGGCGCAAGGACGGGCTGGACCTTCGCCGTCCGATCGTGAGCTGGCAGAGCTACGAGAACCACATCGACTCGTGGAACAACGTCGTCGGCAGGCGCTGGCCCGACCCGATCTGCTTCATCGGGATCGTGCCGTCGGCCATCGACCCGACCCAAGCACCGGAGGGGCAGGACACCTTCTGGCTGTGGTCGGGCATCGTGCCGCGCAACCCCGACGTGCCCTGGGCTGACGTCCGCGACGAGATCGGCAACCGCGTCCTCAAGGAGTGCGCCACGGTCTATGAAGGACTGGACACTCTTGAGATCGGCCGACGCGTCTACTCCGCGCCCGATCTTGCGGAGCGCTTCAACGTTCCGGACGGAAACGTCTACCACGTCGAGCCCACGATGTGGCGCTTCGGACCGCTGCGTCCGGCGCAGGGCTTCGGCGGCTACGAGACGCCGGTGCCGGGCCTCTGGATCACCGGCGCCGGCACCCATCCCACCGGCGGCATCAGCGGCATCCCCGGCATGGTCGCCGCCAAGACGATGATCAAGCGGAGCGGTCGCGGTGGCGGCGCGGTCGCCAAAGCGAAGCGAGCCCTGCGCAGGTCCTAGCCCCTGCTCGGATCGAAGGAGCACACAACTCAAGCTCCCACGCGGCGCCGTGAGACCTGATGTCCGATTCGCGCGGGCGTTCGGCGAGAGTTGTGTGCTACTTCGATGCTGCTGGGGTTAGCGGTTGCCGATGAAGCTCTGCGAGGTACCCGTGGGTGCCGGCGCACCGATCAGCTTCGCCAGCAGCTGGCTGGCCGGGTTGCTGAACTTCATCGGCGCATCCGGCGGGAGCATCCCGCCAGCGATCATCATGTTGCCCGCGCGGTGCATGAGGATCGACAGCTTCAACGCGGCGAACGCCTCGTAGAAGTCGATGTTCTCGACGCGATTGCCTGACAGCTCCTCATAGCGCGCGATGGTTTGCTCGCGACTAGGGAAGCCGGCGGGAAGCTCCATGCCGATTCCTTCTGTGTGGTGGCGCAGCAAGAACAGCCACCACCCCAGGTCCTGATCCGGCGAGCCGATCGTGACCATCTCCCAGTCAAGAACACCGTTGATGGTCATGTCATCCGCGACCAGCATGTTGCCGATCCGGGCGTCACCCCAGTTGAGAACGGTCTGCTCGTCGGTCGGCCGGTTCGCCGCGATCCACTCGAAGCCGGCGGCAATCGTTGGGTTGATCTCGTCCTCGCGCGCCCAGTCATAGGTTTGCGTCCAGTCGGCGATCTGCTGGTCGAGGGGCGTCTTGCCGAGATCCGGACGGTCGAGGAAGCCGAGGCCGAGCTCCAGGTAGTCAGCCTTGTGGATCGCAGCGAGGGCCACCAACGCGTTGTCGCACATCGAGGCGCGCTGTTCCGGCGTGAGGTCGAGCACCCAGCCCGCAGCTGTGAACGGCGGATCGTCGGACGCAACCCGGCCGTCGAGCCGCTCCATGACCAGGAACTGCGACCCCAGCACCGACTCGTCGGTCTCCACCCACGGCGTCGCCGGCGTCGGCGCCTCGCTGTGTGCGTTGAGCGCCTGCATCACCCGCTGCTCGGCTACTAGGTCGTAGCGCGGGAAGACGCCGGCAGCCGTCGGGGCAACCCGCGCGACGTACCGACGACTTTGCGGCGCACCGTCGGAGGTCCACGACGCGGTGAACAGCAGCGTCTCGTTGGACATCCCGCTTGCCTGGGGCGTCTCGACGTCGGTCACGACGACGTCGGTCGCTCCGTCGAGCTTGGTCTGCAGCCAGGCCGACAGCTGGGCTGCGGACTCCTGCGGGTCACGAGTATTGGCGAGTGCCACGGTGCGCTCCTTGTTTCTCTAGACCAGTACGCCGCGCGCGGCGCGCGCCTTCATTGCCCGCTGGTAGCGGTCGAACCAGATCTCTTGATACGTGCAGTGCGTGATGCGACCCTGCTCGTCTTCCCAGCGGAAGACGCTGTCGTGGAACGACACATTCGGCCAGGCAGGGATGACCGCGGTCGCGATTGCCTCACCGGTGAATCGGTGCACCCGGCCGTTCTCGTCCTCGGCCTCGATCTGCTGGCGCAGCGTCGCGAAGGTCAAGGGCTGAAACTCCAGGACTTCGCGACGCACCCGGACGATGTTCAGGGTCTCCTCGCCCTGTTGGAGCCACGCGAAGTGATGGGTCGGGCGGTCCGCGGGCATCTCGTAGATGCCCGTCCACGACGGATCGGTGTCCGGTGCCTCAAAGCTGATCTGGTTTAAGATCAGGTCGGGACCGAAGTACATCGGCGACCAGCCGACCGGCGGGACCGGCACGCCACCCTGCGTCTCGGTGCGTACCTGCCGCCACGATCGGTCGCGCGCCGCGTAACAGTCGACGGAGAAGCGCTCCCCACCAACCACCAGCTCGCCGACGCAGTGCATGAACTGCTCGCTGCCGCCAGGCACCCGGCCCGGGTCGCCGTGGTGGTCCTCCTCGCCGGGCATGACGTGCCCGCGAACCAGGAGCGGCGTAACGGCGGTCTGTGTCACATCGAGCGACACCGAGCCGTCCGCACTGGCGTAGGACACCCGCGCAACCCGGCCCGGCTCGACGAACTCGATGGACAGACCGTTGGCCGTCCGGATCGTATTGCCGTCGACCTGCGGCCACGGCATCGTAATCTCGTAGTTGACGTGCTCGGCATCGAGGATCGACACGTTGTCCGTGCCGCGGAAGATCACGACACCGCCCTGGCACAGCGCAAGCGCGGGCTGGTAGCGGATGTAGATGAAGGCACCGATCGCAGCCTCGGGCACTGATAGTCCGAAGTAGTGCGTGTGGATCGTGTGCGGATCCCAGTCCTCACCCGCGCCGGGCAACGGCAGGATCAGATCGCTCTCCGGCGGATGCGTCGCGATGGACATGCGGTGATCTCCTCGAGGTCCGGCAGATCAGTGAGTCAGGGTCAGCGAGGCGGCGGGAACGGCGGGAAGCTCGGCGGCCGGCTTTGCGACGAGCGCCTTGAGCTTGACGAAGATCGACTCGTCCCCGACCTCCTCGACCGGTCGTGCGACGACCAGCGAGATCATCCAAACCGAGTACAACGCCAGCCCGAGCGTGATGAAGCTCGCCAGGTAGGTCCAGACGTAGGACACGTTCTGCTGGTTGAGCGTGACCCACATCGGCCAGGCCGTCGCGCCATTGGCCAGGCCGTCAGCCATCGGGATCAGCGGGATGATCGCGAGCAGCTGCACACCCCGCAGCCGCGGAAGGATCTTGTAGATCATGGCACCGGCCGCCATCGGCATCACAGGATTCACGAAACCCCACCACAGCGGGAAACCCCAGATGTTGAACGGCTGGTGACCGTAGTAGGAGTACGTCTTGGCAAGAATGCCGGGCGACTCCAGGAAGATGTCGATCACGAAGTCCAGCGCCCACAGCTGAAACAGCCCGCGCGCGGTGATGCCGTTCTGGAACAGCTTGTAGGCGAGGTAGCCGAGGCCGCCGACGTACCAGGGATAGACGAAGCAGATATACAGCGGCATCGTGCGACCGAGGACGGTGAATGTCTCGACCGCGCCGTGTTGTTTGAGGAAGACCAGACCGAGCACGTCGACGACCGGCTCGAGGGTGGCGGCGAATGCGCCGCCGATGATGCAGTAGAGCAGCACCGGGCCCTTGCGGCCGAGGATCTGCCGGACCGCGAGAGCCAGCGCAACCGCGAGCGGAATGAAGATGAAGATGTCGAAGACGGTCTCGGAGGAATGCGGAGCATGACCGTTGACGGGCGGCAGCGGGATGGACATCAGCACGGTCGACAGCATCGTTGTCCCTTCGCCACGCCTACCCAAGCAGGTTCGTGAGGTGAACTTAACCCATAGTTGAAAGAAACTTCAATATTGAACTTCATTTCACGACTGAGACCTGAGACCATATAGACGTGACGCAGACGAAACCCGACCCCGCACCCACCCGCACCGATCGCCGCCGTGAGCGAACCCGGGCGCGCCTCACCGAGGCAACCCGTGCGTTGATCACCGAGAAGGGCGTCAGCGGACTGCGGATCAACGAGATCACCGAGCGCGCCGACGTGGCGCTCGGCTCGTTCTACAACCACTTCGAGTCCAAGGAAGACATCGTCGACGCGGTCGTCACCGAGAGCCTGCGCGAGCTCGCCGAAGCACTGGCGACGGGCGCGGTCGACGATCCGGCCGAACTCGTGAGCGTTGCCATCCGACGGTTCGTCGGACTGGCCTACGACGACCCGGCGTTCGCTCGCCTGGTCGTTCACCTCAACCACGCCGACGCGCTGTTCGCCACCGCAGTACAACCCGCTGCCCGCCGAGCGGTCGATCTCGGTGTGGACTCGGGGCGCTTCGAGGTCACCGATATCGAGGTGGCCGTGACATCGATCCTGGGCGGATCGTTAGCTCTGATGCGCAGCATCGTCGACGGCCGTCTGGGCAAGGGCGCGGAAGTCGCCTTCGCCGAGATCTCGCTGCGCGCCCTCGGCGTACCCACCGCCGACGCGACCGAGATCGTTCGTCGACCGATCGTGACTGAGACCAGCTAGCGAATCGCCAACACCACCGCAAGGAGCATCTGTCTTGACCACAGAGACCATCCCGGACAGCGCGTGGGGCCAGCTCAGCCAGCCGATCCACTCCGGCGCACCGACCACCGACGCACCGTGGCGAGACAACGCCTTCCTGGCATTTTGGGACCCCGGCCAAGATCTATTCGGCGTTGCCCACGTCTCGACCTCGCCCAACGCCGAAGGACGTCGCGCCAGGTTCAGCGTGGTGCTGGCCGGACAGGCGATGGAACTGATCGAGCCGCTCGAGCGGGGCAGCTTCAGCAGCGAGCACATCGGCTTCGACGTTGCGAACAACACCGTGACCGTCGACGCACCCGGGCTTAAGGCAGACCTGGCGATGACGCCCCGGTTCGTCTGCGCGGACTACTCACCGACCGGCTTGATCCCCGACCTCGTCGCCGACGTGCCGCTACGTCACTTCCAGCAAGGCGCCGACATCAGCGGACAGCTCACCCTCGGCTCCGAGCGCGTCACCGTGACGGGCCAAGGGTGGCGTGACCGCAGTTGGGGTCCCCGTGACGAGTCGGCCGCGTGGGCTGAGTACGTCGCTGTCGTCGCGTGCCTTCCCGACTTCGACCTCACCGTCATGAAGTTCCGAGCTATGGACGACAAGCGGACGACGCACGGGTTCCTGATGTATCCGGATCACACCGTGACAGTCACGGGCATGGATCTGCGCCGGGACGGCTCGGGTCTCGTCAACGGTGCGGTGCTCACCACCGCCGACGAGCAGACGCTGACGATGCACATGCAAAGCGCGCGGGGTGGCCTTTGGGTACCGATGGGCGCCGGCGGACCACCGCCGACGTTCAGCGCCTACGACGATGCCGCCGACATCGAGCTCGACGGCCAGACGGGAGCCGGCTTCAGCGAACAAGGGATCCTGCGACTGCTCTGACGGCGGTTCGCCGCTCGGTCAGAACTTGAAGCACAGGTACTTGTTGCCCTCGGGTGCAGTGAACTCTCCGTTGTGTCCGAACAGCATCGGGTAGTAGCAGAGGATCTCCGGCGATGGCGACCGCGAGCCGCCACCCGCGCCGTACGTCGTCGGCGGGATCAAGCCGCCGAGGGTCTCGCTCTTGATTCTGCTGAGACCTTTCATGACCAGCGCTGGGGTGATGTCTTCGGTCTGGGCGGCCGGTCCCAGCGCGTCGATCGCCGCCTTGAACATCATGCCGTCCGACCAGGTCACGATCGCCGAGTTCTCAACTGGCGCGGTCGGGGCGTACTCCTTCATCGCACTGTGGAACGCCTGAAGCGCGGGGGTGTTGTCCAGCACGTACGGCGCCGCGGCACTGCCGAGTGACGCGCCATCCTTGCGAAGGTTGCGATCCGACCTGTCGAAGTCGCCCTGCGTCGCAGACAGTGCCATCACCGGGTAGTAGTTGATACCGGCGCACGACCGCGCGGCCCGCTGCACATAGGAGTCGTCGCCGGCCGCGACGATGATCTGTGCGTTCGCCTTCTTGGCGTTCTCACACTGTGACGTGAAATCCGGCTGGGTGAGCGACGTCGCTGCGGTATAGACGACCTTCTGGCCGTTGTGCGCTGCCCCGCCCTGGGGCCCCAGCGCTGCGTTGTAGCTCGTGCACGCCGTCGACTCGATGCAGTAGAAGACCGCAATCCTGGTCAAGCCTTGCTTGGCCTGACCGGCGACCGAACCGACGAACTGCGCGCGGGCCGCACCACCGACGCCGTACATGTACGGACTCTGGTTCCAGTCGGTGGTGACCATGTCACCACCGACTGCCGGGACCTTCACCGACTCGATCGCCTGGCGGAAGCCCGCGACGTCAAGAGGGACCCAGTCTCCGACGATTGCGGCGACATGGTCGCTCTGAACGAGAGTGTGGACGTCCGAGCTGCTGATCGCGGGATTGGACTGATCATCGTCCTGGAAGAGCACGACCTGATGGCAGGCGATCCCTCCATGGGCGTTGACGTAACGCACCCACACCGGCAGTGCCGCGTGCGCGCCCGGGATGCTTGCGCCGACCAGGCCGCTGAACGCTCCGACCTCGCCGATCTTGATCGGGCTCGCGTGACCGCTGCAAGTCGCCGACGTCGAGCCGCTGCCGCCGGTCGTGCCGCCGCTCCCCGTGGTGCCCGCACCCGGCGATGGGCCGGCTCCGCCAGCCACGGTTCCGCCGCTTCCCGATGCGCCCGAAACCGGCGGGGCGCTTCCCCCACTGCCACCGGCGACCGTGCCACCGGTCGTCCCTGTGGCGGAGGTCGCGGTGCCATCGGGAGTCGTACCGGGCGCGCCGGGCTGACCAGACGTCAAGACCTTCGAGCCGCCTCGCTCGGTCGCCACGATGCTCGCGGTCGACTCCCGGCTTCCGCACGCCGATGCAAGCAGAGCAACAACCGCAGCCAGAACCAAGGTGCCATTGCGACGGGCGCGGTGACGGCTCGGTCGTGGGAGTGAGCTCATGACGTACTCCTTACGGACGGCATCGACGCTGATCAGGCCTGGACGAGGTACGAGTGGTTCTCAACTGCGGCAACCGAGGAACGCGAGCGCAACCGGGAGCCTTCGGTTCGGTCCTCGGATCGCGCCGCTGCTGCGCCGAAGAAGGTTCCGAACCTGCCTTGCGACATGAGGGCGAAGACGATCGCCGCAAGTCCGAACGACATCTGAAGAGCTTCCGAGAAGTTCTGTCCCTGGATGTAGCCCGGGAGCACGACACTCAGCAGGACGGCGACGATCGACGCCGACACCGTCGTCCGGCCGGAGACGAACAAGACGGCGAGCATGGTGATGGACGAGAAGTAGTTGTACGACCCTTGGTTCACCTGACCGTAGAGCGAGGCGAGCATGGCGCCGCTGATGCCTGCGAGGAACGACGACGTGCAGAAGATGATGACGCGGGTGATGTTGATGTTGGCGCCAAGCGTTGTGAGTGCGACGGGGCTGTCGGCCAGACCCCGCAGCAACCGGCCGAGCCGCGAGCGCTCGACGGCGACGACAAGGCCGATGCACAACACGACGATCGCCAGCATCGTGTAGTAATAGCCCTTGTCCGTCTCCAATCCGAAGAGATGCGGCCGCGGGGTCATCAGACCACCCGTGCCGCCGAACAGGAAGCTTCGGTTGTAGACGAACTCTTCCAGGACGACGCCAAAGCCCAGAGTGGCGAGCGCGAGGTACAACCCGGACCGGCGAATCGCCGGGATCGCCACAAGTAGGCCGGCCGGCACGGCAGCCAGTCCGGCGATGAACACCGCGAGCAACCACGGCACGCCGTGGCCGAGCAGGTGACCAAGCGTGGCTCCCCCGATCGCCGCGAAGCCCCACTGGCACAACGAGATCTGTCCTGAGGTTCGGACCAGAAGACCAAGTGAGAGGAACAGCACGATCTGCGCCATCCCGGCGTTCCAGGACGGCAGTTTGGTGCCGACGACAAACGGGATGAGCACCGCCGCCACGGCGACCATGCCGTACGACGCGGTCAGCGTTCGCTTGCTCAGCAGATGCGCAGTCGATGCCGATCTGGTCCGCACGAACTCGCCGAGTTCGACGAGCCATCGCGATCGGTAGGCGATCAGAACGACGAACAGCGCGATGAACGGCACGACCTGGTCCAGCCCGGTGAGTGCCTGGTGGGTGGCCTCCACCTTGCTGATGACCTCCTGCACCACCCCGAGGAACAACCCACCGGCGTAGGCGAGCGGCAGGTTGGTAAATGCCCCGATCGCTGCGGCACCGAATGCCTGCACCACGAGCAGTGACAACAGCGTGGCGTCAAGCTGCTGCTCGCTGGACGCAAAGAGCAGACCCGAGACGGCCGCGAACATGCATCCGATCACCCAGGAGATCCGCCGGACCCGCGCCGGCGCAACGCCAGTGAGGTCGAGCAGGTGAGGGTCATCGACAACAGCCCGCATCGCGGTGCCGATATAGGTACGCCGGAAGAACACGAACAGCGCAAGTGCCGAGACCAGACCGAACCCGATTGTCACAATCCGTTCGGTCGTGATCTGTACTCCGGACACGGAGAAGACCACGTGCTGGGACAGGAAGCTGTTGAAGTCCAGCGACGACGGCCCGAAGATCAGCTGCATCAGCCCGACGACAAAGACGATGATGCCGACGGTCGCAACAACACGAGCCTGGGTGGGAAGCCCCGACAGGCCGCGAGCGAGGTACTCCATGATCAGCCCGGCAACCGCACCGAAGCCGACCACAGCGACCAGCGCAGCCAGCGGCCACGCCATGCCGTGCCGCTGATGCAGGTCGAAGAAGATGTAGGCGGCCACTGCGGCAATCGCGCCGTGGCCGAAGTTGAAGACCCCAGAGGTCTTGTAGCTCAGCACGAGGCCCATGGCGGCGATCCCGTAGGCGGAGCCGACCACGATGCCGATCACCAGGTAGATGGCCACTACGCGTCACACGCTCCGCACGGCGCGAGGCCGGCCCGGTCGATCGTGGCGCGGTTCACCGGCTTGACGGGTTTGCCTAGTGCGAGCTGGCAGCCGGGCCGATGGTAGAGGCGCATTCCGGGAGCAGAGACCCAGAGCGCGGCCTTCGCGGGATCGGTGGTCTTGATCGCATTGCGGATTTCCGCGGCGGTGGCGGTGCCTTCGTACCGGACCCGAATCGTTGAGGCAACCTCGAGCTTGAGATACCTGACTCGGGCCAGACCTGCGGTCTCCCACGCGACAACTGCCACCAAACCGATCGCCGCAGCGGCCGAACCACCAGCAAGCCAGGCCAACTGACGATTGACATGCGTCGTGTGGGCGGCGCCATACCAAGTGACGAGAAACGCGACCAACGCCAAGGCGACGCGGAACAGCAATCGGCTGACGTCAGCCACCTGCCAAGGAGCGCCCATGGCGAACGCTCCGAAGCTCCGGTCCATCGCGGCACCTTCGTCGCGCGCGCCGGAGATGGTTCGCCGCCCGAAGCCGCGTTCGCGAACGATCGACGGCCGAGGGATCACGGCGCGGCCTTCGCGCGGCGAGTCCTCGCCGCACCCGCCGCGGTCGCCGTACGACGCGCTGCAGGATGACGCGTGACGCCGTTGGGGGCCTCCGTCGCAACGACAACTTGCTCGCCAGCGGGTTCGCCGGTTGGTGTTGTCGACGCTTGATCCTCGAGAAGCGTCCGGATAGCGCGCAGCTCGGCCCATTCGTCGCGAAGGTCGGCAGACGTCCAGAGCATGTGGCCGACCCCGAGCAGGAACAACCCGAACAAGCCACCCGAGATGAAGTACGGCAGCTGCGCGGCGACATGCGTCGTCCCGCTCACGCCCACCCAGCCGAGAAGGATCACCAGGACCCCGGCAAGCAGCAGCACGCCGGCCGCAACGCGGTCCCACTGACGCCGCAGAAATGTCATGAGTTCCATCGGATACGCACCCCTAGCACTCGAAGGGCCTGTGCAGCGATCGAGCCGATGATCGCCGCGCCAACGACGACCAAATAGATGTCCGAGGTGTCCGGGAGGTTCACACCTTGGGAGACGAGATAGTCGGACCCGGGTTGGGTGGGGGGACCGGCGAGCTCAGGTGGCGCCGCCCCATCGCCGGGGATCGCGCCGAGTCCCGGAAGGGCGCCGGCACCAACTCCGGACGACGATGATCCCGCTGACGTCGCCGGCAGTGAGCCACCTGTGGCCGGACCGGTCGACTCCGGTGCGCTCAACAAGTGGCCGCTGAACGCCGCCGTCGACCGTCCGATGGTCACCGTCACCGGCACCGGTCCGGTGATCGGGAGGTTCTTGGGCGGCGAGGGCAAGACGGTGCTGAGGACCAGCGCAGATGACACGATGCTCTGCTTCTTCACGATCGGCTGCTCGAACGTCGCGGTGATTCCGACCGCCTTCAGGGCCGTCGCCACCACGCTGAAGGGCACCGCGTAGTTGCCGCTTCCGAGAAGTGGAAGCGAGACGGTGAACGTCCCGTTCTCAAACCCGAGCTCGGGCGCGTCGATCGTCATGCCACCGAACGGCAGCGGAATCGGCGGAAGCTTGCCGAGCACCGGAACCTGCGTCGGCGTGGTCTTCGGGATAGCCAGCTTCAGCCCCGGCACCGAGATGTCGCCGATCGTCAGCGACGAGGTATGCGTCAGCTGCCCGCTGCCGTTGTTGAGGATCTCGCTCGCCGCCGAGTGCACGTTGCTGATCGACACCAGCTGACCAAGCCCAAGGTCGCTGAACGTCGCGTCGCCGGCGGCGGTCACATTGCCCGCCGAGTCCAGCTCGACACTGGCGGTGGCGCTGTATCCGGTGCTGCCGGTGCCACCGATCGCGGTGGCCTGGCTGTTGGTCGGAGTCGACTGGGCAGTCAGCGTGACACCCGGAATGTCGTTGCTCTGTGGCCCTGAATCGAGAGCTGCACTCACATAGGCCGGGTACGCGGGCAGCGCGGGAGTGCCAGGCACCAGTGCCCCGACCAGCCCCGGCAGCTGGACCAACGTCCCGCCCGGATACGGCAACGACGCGAACGACGTCGACTGCGGCAGCGACGTCAGCTCGGCCTGCGCCACTGGACCGGCGCCTTCGATGGTGAGGCCAAGAGGGATGTCCTGGTTGGCAACGGTCACGTCAAGCCCGTACGCCGTTGCTACCGCATCGAACGTCGGTTCAGATGCGGCGTGCGCGGCATCCACCAGGCCGGGCAGCATGACCGCGATCCCGACGAGCCCGACGGCGCCGAGCCACAGCGACATCCGCGCTTTCCAAGACAGGAACACGGCGGTAACGTAACACCGATTTGAACCTACTTTCAATAATGAGCTTTCGTTCAACATCGGTCGGAGGCATCTGTGTTCTCACTCGAGCGGATCGTGGCCGGGTATGGCGGCACGACAGTGCTGCGCAACGTCAGCATCACCGTGCCGGACCACTCGGTGGTCGCACTCCTTGGCTCCAACGGTGCCGGCAAGACGACGTTGCTGCGGGTGGCGTCGGGGCTGCTCCGCCCCACCAGTGGGCGCATCGAGATCGATGGTCATGACGTCACCGGAATGGCGCCGCACCAACTCGTAGCCCACGGTGTGTGCCACGTGCCCGAGGGCCGCGGCATCTTCCCCAACCTGACGGTTCGCGACAATCTTCTGGTCCAGGCACCGCGCGGCGAGCAGGCCGGTGCCATTAGCCGCGCCGTCAGCGCCTTCCCACGACTGGGCGAGCGGCTCGGTCAAGTCGCGCGCACCATGTCCGGCGGCGAGCAGCAGATGCTGGCGCTGGCGCGGACCTACGTACAACGACCACGCATCGTCCTGCTTGACGAAGTATCGATGGGGCTCGCCCCTAAGATCGTCGACGAGATCTTCGCGTTCTTCGCGCTGCTTCGAACCGAAGGTGTCAGCCTGCTGCTCGTCGAGCAGTACGTCGTCCGAGCACTCGAAGTCGCCGACATCGTCTATCTCATGAACCGCGGCGAGGTCGCCTTTGCCGGTGATCCTGGCGAGCTCGAAGGTGAGGATGTGTTCAGCCGATACGTCGGCGCCGAGGTGGGGGTGTCATGACACTCGACCGTCCCGCAGCCGGACTCGTCATCTCCGACATCGTCGTCCGATATGGCGGCCACGTCGCCGTCAACAAGATCGGCCTCGCAGCACCGATCGGTCAGATCACCGGCCTGATCGGACCCAACGGCGCGGGAAAGACCACGACCTTCAACGCCTGCACCGGCTTAGTGCGCCCTACCTCTGGGCGCGTCGAGTTGTTCGGCCACGATGTGACCCACCGGTCGGCACAGCACCGGGCGCAGCTCGGTATGGGCCGGACGTTCCAGCAGATGGAGCTCTTCGACTCGCTGTCGGTTCGCGAGAACGTCGCCCTCGGCCGAGAGGCCGGCATGGCCGGCAGCCAGCCGTTCCGGCATCTGCGCAGCTCGCGCGCTGACCAGGTCGTCGTGACCGACGCAGCGCGGACGGCGATGAGCCAATGCGGCATCAGTGACCTCGCCGATCGACGACCGGCGGACCTCAGCACCGGGCAGCGACGACTGGTGGAGCTCGCGCGGGTAATCGCCGGCGATTTCAAGATCCTGCTGCTCGATGAGCCGAGCTCTGGGCTGGACAAGGTGGAGACCATCGCGTTCGGGCGGATTCTGCGAAGCCTCGTCACCAACCACGGTGTGGGGGTTCTGCTGGTCGAGCACGATATGAGCCTTGTCATGAGCGTCTGTGACTACATTCACGTCCTCGACTTCGGTCAGCCGATCTTCCAGGGCACGGCGTCCGAGGTCGGCTCGAGCGACATCGTGCGCGCCGCGTACCTCGGTAGTGAGGCCGTCGAGATCGCAGTCAACGACCCTCGCGCATCTCTTCTATGATTCGAAAATGGCAAAGGCAGTCGCCGCACGTCGACGTCCGACGGATGGCGACGACAGCAAGTCAGCGCGCACCCGAGAGCGGATTCTTGATGCTGCTGCTTACGTTCTCAGCCGCAAGGGGTACTCAGGCACTCGTCTGACCGACGTCGCGGACAAGGCCGAGATCCAGGCTCCAGCGATCTACTACTACTTCGAATCTCGCGATGACCTGATCGAGGCCGTGATGTCGGTCGGCCTCGAGCACATGCGAGAGCACGTCCAGGCCCAGCTCGACGCGCTCCCGAAGGGCACCGACGCCATCAGCCGGATCAAGGTCGCCGCAGAAGCCCACCTGCGGTACGAGCTCGGCATCTCCGACTACACCACCGCCGCCATCCGCAACGCCGGCCAGGTTCCCGACGCGATCCGCAAACACCAGCTGGATGAGGAAGCCAAGTACGGCGAGATCTGGCGGCTGCTTATCCGCGACGCCGAGAAGGAGGGCCTGCTCCGGCCCGAGCTCGATCCGTTCAGCGCGCGCATGCTCCTGCTCGGCGCCCTCAACTGGACGGCCGAGTGGTGGAACCCGAAGCGGGACCCACTAGAAACCGTGCTGCGCACCGCGCAAGCGATTGTCGAGCACAGCTTGTGCGATGACGCGACACTCAAGGCGCACGCCAAGCGACGCGGACGGCCGGCTTTAGGTCGCGCGACCTCTTAGTAGCTGCGCGGCAGGCCCAACGACTGCGTGGCGATGTGAGAGAGGATCAGCTCCTCTGAGACCGGGATGGTCCGGAGGATGCGGGCATCGCGAAAGATCCGCGCGATCGGGTACTCGGTGGCGTACGCCATCCCGCCGAAGGTCTGGAATGCGCGGTCCGCCGCGTCAAAGCACGCGTTCGCGGCGGTGTACTTCGCAACGTTGGACTCGGTTCCGCTGGGCAGGTCGTTGTCGTAGAGCCAGGCCGCCTTGTACGTCATCAACCGCGCGAGCTCGGTCTGTGCCTTGACGTGTGCCAACGGGAACGCGACGCCTTGGTTGGCGCCGATCGGCCGGTCGAAGACCTCGCGTTGGTTGGCGTAGTCACAGGCGAGCCGAAGGGTGAGGTCCGCGCTTCCGACGGCACCCGCCGCTACCAGTGCGCGCTCCGGATTGAGGATGTCCCACAACACCGTGAAGCCGCGATCGACCTCACCCAGCACCCGCGACGCCGGGACATGGACGTCGTCCAGATAGACCATGTAGGACGGCACGACGTTGGTGCCCATCTTCGGCACCGGTGTCAGTGTCAGTGATCCGTTGGCGAGCGCCTCTGGGATGTCGACCAGCAGGATCGTGAAGCCACTGCTCGATCGCGGGTTGTCGATCGCAAGCGTCGTCCGGCAGACCAGGAGCATCCACTTCGAGCGCGCCGCACCCGAGGTCCAGATCTTGCGGCCGTTGACGACGAAGTCCGACCCCTCCCGACGAGCAAAGGTCGTGATCGCAAACGCGTTGCTGCCGGCGTCCGGTTCGGTGATCGCAAAGCACGCCTCGATCTCGCCGGTCGCCATGCCAGGCAACAGCTCCGCCTTCTGCTCCGCCGTGCCGTGCCTCGAAACGGTCAGCCCACCGAATCCCGGAGTGAGCACGTAGAGCAACGACGCAGCGCCGCCGGCCCCACTTGCCGCCAAGCACTCGGTCGCAACGACAAGCTCAAGGAGACCTTGTCCCCCGCCGCCGTACTCCTCGGGAATTGCCAGGCCGATCCAGCCCGACCCGGCGAGCTCCTGCCACAGCTCTTCGGGCCAGGTGTGCTCGGCGTCGCAACGGTCCCAGTACGCAAGGTCGAACTTTGCTGCGACCCGGCCGACGCCTTCCTGCACCGCGAGCGCCGACTCAGGCAACGCGAAATCCATGGTTTTAATATAGGTTAGAATCCGTACGTCGACAACGGTGCAAGCACCGAAAGGACCCGCCATGGCGACCCTGAGCCAGGACGAGCAGGACATCGTCGCGACGGTCCGCGACTTCGTCGACCGCGACGTCAAGCCGGTCGTCCGAGACCTTGAGCACGCGAACACGTACCCCGAGAAGCTGATCGAGGCAATGAAGCAGCTGGGGATCTTCGGGTTGGCGATCCCCGTGCCCTACGGCGAGGCCAAGGTGTCGATGCCTTGCTACGCGCTGATCACCGAGGAGCTCTCGCGCGGCTGGATGAGCCTGGCAGGCGCAATGGGTGGCCACACGGTCGTCTCGAAGCTCCTCTGTGAGTTCGGTACAGATGACCAGAAGAAGACCTACCTACCGCTCATGGCAACCGGCGAGCTCCGGGCCGCGATGGCGCTCACCGAGCCCAGCGGAGGATCCGACCTGCAGGCGATCACGACCACTGCGACCCTGTCCGACGACGGCAGCGAGTACGTGATCAACGGCTCGAAGACGTGGATCACCAATCCGCGCCGATCCGGAATGATCGCGCTGCTGTGCAAGACCGACCCCAAGGCCGAGCCACGTCACCGCGGAATCAGCATCATCCTCGTCGAGCCGGGCGCCGGATTCACCATCTCGAAGGACCTCGGCAAGCTCGGTTACAAGGGGGTCGAGACTTGCGAGCTCGTCTTCCACGACTATCGCACGCCCAGCACGGCGCTGCTGGGCGAGACGCCGGGCCAGGGCTTCTCACAGATGATGAAGGGCCTTGAGACCGGCCGGATTCAAGTCGCTGCTCGCGCACTAGGCGTCGCGCGCGCGGCGTTCGAGGACGCGATGCAGTACGCGCAGGACCGGACGTCTTTCGGCAAGCCGATCTGGAAGCACCAGTCGATCGGCAACTACCTCGCCGACATGGCGACGCAGCTGACCGCCGCACGCCAGCTCGTGCTCTATGCCGCCGAACGTCTCGAGGCCGGTGAGCGGTGCGACATGGAGGCTGGCATGGCCAAGCTGTTCGCCTCCGAGACGGCCATGCAGATCGCCCTCAACGCGGTCCGGATTCATGGCGGCTACGGCTACTCCACCGAGTTCGACGTCGAGCGCTACTTTCGCGACGCTCCGCTGATGATCGTCGGAGAAGGCACCAACGAGATCCAGCGCAATGTCATCGTCTCGCAGCTCATGAGTCGAGCAGGCGCCCGACGGTGAGCACTCGCACGACCGAAGCCGGGTCGAAGTCCGAGCGAACCCGCGAGCGCGTCATCTCGGCGGCGGCCATGACGTTGAGTCGCCTGGGCTACAGCGGCACGCGGCTCGTCGATGTCGCCGAAGAAGCCGGGCTGCAAGCTCCGGCGATCTACTACTACTTCCCTTCGCGAGACCACCTCATCGAAGAGGTCGTCGTCGTCGGGACGATCAAGCTGCGGGACTACGTTGCCGCAGCGCTTGACCGCGCACCCGCCTCGGCGACGGCGCTCGACCGACTCGACATCGCGATCGACGCCCACATCCGCCAGCTGATGTCCGAGTCGAGCTTCGCCCACGCCGTCATTCGCAACGTCGGCCAGCTTCCACCTGCGATCCGCGGCCGGCAGCTGATCGAAGAGCGCAAGTACGCCGAGATCTGGCGGTCGCTCTTCCGTGTCGCCCATGCCGACGGCAGCATGCGTGCCGACCTGGACCCCGAGCTCGCCCGGCTGCTCGTCATCGGGAGCTTGAACTGGGCCACCGAGTGGTGGACCCCGCAACGTGGCTCGCTCGACTCCGTCATTGCCACCGCCCAATCGATCATCAGACGCGGCATCGCAGCCGCGTCGTAGAGGAGGAACCATGCCCGAGGCCTACATCGTCGACGCCGTCCGAACGCCAGTCGGAAAACGAGGCGGCGGCTTCGCCGAGGTGCATCCGTCCGACTTGGGTGCCCATGTCATCCGAACCTTGGTTGAACGCACCGACATCGATCCCGCGGCGATCGACGATGTGATCTTCGGCTGCCTCGACCAGATCGGGTCACAGGCCGGCGACATCGCCCGGACGTCCGCGCTCGCCGCAGGCCTGCCCGAGACGGTGCCCGGCGTCACGATCGACCGGCAGTGCGGATCGGCACAACAGGCCGTCCACTTCGCGGCACAGGGCGTGATGAGCGGCACCTCGGACCTGATCATCGCCGGCGGCGTACAGAAGATGAGTCAGTTCCCGATCCTCAGCGCGTTCGGTGCCGGCGAGCCGTTCGGTGCCACTGACCCCTGGACCGGCTCAAAGGGCTGGCATGCGCGGTACGGCGACCAGGAGATCTCGCAGTTCGTCGCGGCCGAGCGGATCGCCGAGCAGTGGGGACTCAGCCGCGAGGACATGGAGCACTTCGCCCTCGCCAGCCACCAGCGCGCTGCCGCTGCGCAGGCCGGCGGCCACTTCGATCGAGAGATCGTGGCACTCGAAGGGGTGAGCGCTGACGAGGGACCGCGACCGGACACCTCGCTCGAGAAGATGGCCTCGCTCAACACCCTCGTGCCAGGCGGCCGGCTCACCGCAGCGGTGTCCAGCCAGATCTCGGATGCCTCGGCCGCCCTGCTCATCGCGTCGGAGGATGCCGTCCGTCGTCACGGACTGACGCCGCGCGCACGCATTCATCACCTGTCGGTCCTCGGCGCCGATCCCGTCCTCATGCTCACCGCACCGATCCCGGCGACCGAGAACGCGTTCAAGAAGAGCGGTCTGAGCATCGGGGACATCGACACCATCGAGATCAACGAGGCATTCGCCAGCGTCGTACTCGCCTGGCAGGCCGACATCGGCGCGGACCCGGCGCGGGTCAACCCGAACGGCGGCGCGATCGCACTCGGCCACCCGATCGGTGCGACCGGTGCCCGCCTCATGACGACGCTGCTCCACGAGCTCGAGCGGACCGGCGGTCGTTACGGACTGCAGACGATGTGCGAAGGCGGTGGCCAGGCAAACGTCACGATCATCGAACGGCTCGGTTAGGACCGTCCGGTCAGCAGGTGCTTGGCGAGCTTGCCGGTCGGTGTCCGCGGCAGCGCGTCGACGAAGTCGATACTGCGCGGCAGCTTGAACCGCGCGATCCGGGCACCGAGAAAGTCAATCAGCTCGTCCTTAGTGGTCTGACTCGGTTCGACACCCGGGGCGAGCACGATGACGGCCTTGACCTGCTCACCCATCTCGTCGTCCGGAACGCCGATCACGGCCACGTCGGACACCATCGGATGCAGTGCCAGCGCGTTCTCGATCTCCTGCGGGTAGATGTTCACCCCGCCGGAGATGATCATGAACGACTTGCGGTCGGTGAGGAACAGAAAGCCGTCCTCGTCGAGGTAGCCGAGGTCACCGACCGTGGTCCAGGTCGGGAACTGCGGGTGCTGCGCGGCCGCCGTCTTGTCCGGATCGTTGTGGTACGTGAACGGCAACGCTTCCCGCTCGAAGTAGACGGTGCCCACCTCACCCGAGCCGACCTTGTTGCCCTCGTCATCGCAGATGTGCGGGACGCCGACGAACGGCTTGCCGACCGAACCCGGCTTGCGCAGCCAGTCGGCACTGCCGATGAGAGTGCCGCCGTTGCCTTCGGTGGACGCGTAGTACTCGGTGAGGATCGGCCCCCACCACTCGATCATCGCCTGCTTCACGTCGGGCGGACACGGTGCCGCCGCATGAATCGCGACCTTGAGGCTGCTGACGTCATAGCGGGCGCGATCCGTGTCGGGCAGCTTCAGCATCCGCACGAACATCGTCGGCACCACCTGCAGGTGGGTGACCTGGTAGCGCTCGATCGCGGCCAGCATCGCTTCGGCGTCGAACCGTTCCATCATCACGACCGTGCCGCCGACCGACTGGATCGTGGCGCAGAACCGCAGCGGAGCGGCGTGGTAGAGCGGTGCCGGTGACAGGTAGACGGTGTCCGCCGACATCGCGAAGTGCGGCACGAACAATGCGACGTACATGTCGCCCGGTTCGTCGACCTGCCGGTCCGGCAGCGGCGCTTTGATTCCCTTGGGTCGGCCCGTCGTACCTGACGAATAGAGCATGTCGCCACCACGAGGCTGACGCTCGAGCGGAGTCGGCGGGATGTCGGCGAGCAGCTTCTCGTAGCTCTCGTGCCCGACCACCTCTCCGCCGAACGCGAGGCGGACCTCGACCGCCGGTGTCGTGGTGACGATGCTCTCGGCGAGCTCCCGTTTCGCCGCCGACACGACGATCGCCTTCGCGTCACTGTCGTTGACGATGTACGCCACCTCGTCGGTCGACAGATGGTGGTTGACCGCGGTGAGGTAGAGCCCCGACCGCATCGCCGCCCAGTAGACCTCGAACACCGGCAGCTGGTTGTCGCTCAGCACCGCAATGGTGTCGCCCGACCGCAGACCGCGGTCGTGCAAGAGCCTCGCCAATCGTGCAGAGCCCTCGTCGAGCTCGCGATACGTCAGCACTTCCCCGTTGCCGGCCACAACCACGGCCGGCTTGTCCGGGGTGGTCAGCGCGAAGGTTCCGGGGTACATGTCAGCGAGCGTTCAGCTGGTACGGAACCGACTTGACCGCGTGGACGAAGTTGCCCACCAGATAGTTCGGCTCGCCGAGCTCGAGGCCCGGAGCCCGGGTCGCAAGCTCAGTGAACAGCGACCGCAGCTGCGTACGAGCCAGCATGCTGCCCATGCAGAAGTGCGGGCCGCCGCCACCGAACCCGACGTGCCGATTCGGCGTGCGGGTGATGTCGAACTCACCCGGATGCATGAACTCCCGCTCGTCGCGATTCGCCGAGGAGAACAGCGTCACGACCCAGTCGCCTTCGCGGATCTGCTGGCCGTGCAGCTCGACGTCGCGCGTCGCGGTACGCCGGAACGTCATCACCGGCGTCGCGTAGCGGACGATCTCTTCGGCCGCCGGCTGAATCAGGCCTTCGGGGTTGTCAGCCAACAGCTTGCGCTGCTCCGGGAAGTCGCAGAGGTATTTCATGCCGAGCGTTGTCGAGTTGCGGGTGGTGTCGTTGCCCGCCACCGAGAGCAGGACGAAGAAGCTCGCTATCTCCTCGTCGGTAAGCCGCTGACCGTCAACCTCCGCCTGCACCAGGTTGGTCAGGATGTCGTCGCGCGGATGCGTCTTGCGGTCCTCGACCATCTCGAACGCGATGGTGATCAGGCCGACCAGGCTGTCGTTGAGCACCTCGCCCGGCTCGCGGCCCGCTGCAACGTCCGCGTCCGCCCAGGAGACCATTCCGTCGGCGTGATGCGCAGCCTCTTCGCGGAGCTCCTCCGGCAAACCGATCAGCTCGTAGATCGTCCACATCGGAAGCCGCTTCGACACCTGGGTGACGAAGTCGCCGTCGGTCGTGTCGAGCAAGTCGTCGACAATCCGCCGTGCCTGCGCCTTGATCTGCTCGTCGATCTTCGCGATCTGCTTGGGCGTGAACGCCACACTCACGAGTCGACGCAGCGCGCCGTGCCGAGGCGCGTCCATCGCCAGGAAGGACTGGGCCGCCTCGAGAAGGTCCTCTGGCACCTCTTCGATCATCACGCCCCGGCCCGAGCAGAACACTTCCGGATTCTTGCTGATCGCCGCGATGTCTTCGTGGCGCGATACCGCCCAGAACCCGTCCTGCTCGGCCTCCATCAGCGAGCCCTCGAGCGGCGGATGCCAGCTCACCGGGCGCTCGTCCCGAAGGATCTTGAACGAGGCGTCGCGCTCCTCGGCGGTGCTGTCCCAGAAGGACAGCGGAGACACCGACACCGGGTCGAACGGCGGACGCTCGGAACTCATGGGCGGATCCTCCCTGCGATCGTCAGAACAGCCGTCATCAGAACACTCGTCGCAACAGTCGCTCGGTGCGTGCGGTGTACGGCGGGTACATCAGCGACAGGTCCGGCCGCTGTCGTTTCACCAACACGGCCTTGCGGTGGCTGAAGGTCTGGAAGCCCCACTCTCCGTGGTAGGCGCCCATGCCGCTGTTGCCCACGCCGCCGAACGGCAGGGACGGGACCAACACGTGCAACGAGGCTTGGTTGATCACCATGCCGCCCGCGTTGATCTCGGCGGTAGCCCGGCGCTGCTCGGCACGGCTCGCACTGAACAGGTACGCCGCAAGCGGCTTCGCGCGAGCGCCGACGAACTCGATCGCCGCATCGAGCGAGGCTGTGCCGAGCACCGGCAGGATCGGGCCGAAGATCTCCTCCTGCATCACCGGCGACGCCGGGTCGGGCTCGACGATCACGGTCGGCTCGATGGCACCGGTTGCAGCATCGGTGCCGCCGCCCACCGCGACATCGCCACCGCTGTCGGCGAGCAGACCGGCGAGACGGTCGTACTGGCGGCGGTTGACGATGGGCGCGTACTGAGGTGCGCCCACCCGCATCTGGCTCAGCGCGGTACCGAGCTCGCGCACGAACAGGTCTTTGACCGTGGCGTCGACGAGAACGTAGTCCGGCGCGATGCAGGTCTGGCCGGAGTTGATGAACTTCGTCCACACGATGCGCCGCGCTGCGATGGCGGGATCGGCGGTGCGACTGACGATCGCCGGCGACTTGCCACCGAGCTCGAGGGTGACCGGGGTGAGGGTAGGAGCGGCCGCCGCCATGACGAGCTTGCCGATCTCCGGTCCGCCGGTGAAGAAGGCGTGGTCGAAGCCCTGCTCCATGAGCGCTTGGGTCGCGCGCGCATCGCCCTCGACAACGGCGACTGCGTCCGCGTCGAGGTACTCCGGGAGCAGTCGCGTCAGCAGAGCCGACGTTGCGGGGGCGTGTTCGGAGGGCTTGACGACCGCGCAGTTGCCCGCGGCCAACGCTCCGATGAGCGGGCCCAGCGTGAGATACACCGGGTAGTTCCACGGACCGATGACGAGGACAACGCCGAGCGGCTCGTACGCGTAGTAGGCGCGGCCCGGCCGCATGCTCATCGGCACAGAGGCCCGGCGCGGCCGCATCCAGCGCCGCAAGTGCTTGCGGGCGTACGACGCCTCCGCGCGGGTCGACGCGATGTCACCGAGCCAGGCGTCGAAGCCGGTCCGACCGAGGTCGGCTCCAAGCGCTTCGGCGATCTCCGTCTCGCGTTCAGCGAGTAGTCGATCGATGCCGGCGAGCTGCTTCAGCCGCCAGGCAAGCGGTCGAGTGCGGCCGCTCGCAGCGGTTGCACGCAGCCGCCGCATGACCTGCTCGATCTCCCCAGGCGCCGGGGCGGCCAAGGCCGCATTCGACGTCACGGTGCCGGTAGTTGCGCCTGCTGTCACATTCGCCTCCGAGTCCGCGCCAACGTGATTCGTCATGTTGACACCCACCGCCTTTTATACTCTAGATTAAAAGCCGTGGATGGAAAGCGATGCGTCGTAACGGGCGCTGCCTCCGGTACCGGTGACGCGGTGGCGCGTCTGCTCATGGAGCGCGGCGCGAGTGTTGTGAGTCTCGACCGCAACTCCCCGACCGCGCCCGTTGAGGCGCACGTCCCGGTCGACCTGACCGACCTTGCCAGCATCGAGGGCGCACTCAGCCAGCTCGACGGCGAGTTCGACGTGCTGTGCAACGTCGCCGGCCTGCCCGGCACGCATCCCGCAGAGGCTGTCTTCCGGGTGAACTTCCTTGCCGCGCGCCACCTCGCCGAGGCGTTCTTCGACCGGCTCCGGCCAGGTGGCGCCATCGTCAACGTCGCCTCCACGGCTGGCTTCGGCTGGCCGGATCGCATCGACGCTATTCGCGACCTCATGGGCGCCGAGACCTATGAAGAAGGCGTCGTGTGGTTCAAGGACCACCCGCAACAAGGCAACATGTACAACTTCTCCAAGGAGGCCCTCACCGTCTACACGATGGCGATGGCCACAGGTCTGGTCGAGGCAGGCGTGCGGATGAACGCGGTCAGCCCGGGCCCGGTCGAGACGCCGATCCTCGTCGACTTCGAGGAGTCGATGGGCAAGGACATCATCGACGGAGTAAGGGAGCTCGTCGGCCGCCATGCGACACCGCTCGACATCGCAAGGGTCGTGGCGTTCCTGGCCTCATCTGAATCCGGATGGATCAACGGCCACAACATCATCGCCGACGGCGGCATCGCAGGCGCGGTGTTGACCGGCATCGTCCCCGCTCCGGAGATCTGACCAGGCCGACCTCGACCTCCCACCCAAAGAAGGATTCCGACATGCCGTTCAGCAACGCTGATGAGGTCGTCCACTACATCGGCGGCATCTTTGAGACCGCGTTCGCCGACCCCGAGATCGGTCCGAAGCTGGCGGCGACCGGCATCGTGCTGCGGGTCATCTCCACCGATCCCGAGTCGGCGTTCGTCCTCGACATGGGCAACCACAAAGTGATCCCCGGTGACACCGACTCGGTGGTGTCGGCGACGATGACGATGAGTGCCGAGATGCAGAACGCCTACTGGCAGGGCAAGGTCAACCTGCCGTTCGCGATGGCACGCGGCAAGGTCAAGGTCGAGGGCAACGTCGCGCAGCTGCTCAAACTGGCGCCGCTCGGCAAGTCGCTGTACCCGGTCTACATCGACCGGTTGAAGGCGGACGGCCGCGACGACCTCGTGGTCGCCTGAATACTCCCGACTGCGTCCCAGCTTCCTAGGGCATCGTGTAGCCGCCGCTGACCGAGATCACCTGGCCGGTGACCTGGCGGGCCGCGGTCGGCGAGGCGAACCACAACACCGCGCCGGCGACGTCCTTGGCTTCGGTGAGACGGCGCAGTGGGGTGTCCTTGCGCAGGTAGTCGATCTGGCTCTCGTTGAACACCGCGTCCTGGCCGACCGCCCACAGGCTCGACTGGCCGACCGCTTCGGGTCCTTCAGGTACGACGAGGCCCGGGCACACCACGTTCGAGCGGATGCCGTGCCGCCCGTGCTCGCGGGCTGTGGTGCGGGCGAGCGCGAGCACCGCCGCCTTGGTGGCGCCGTACACCGCCTGGCGGATCTGTCCGAACGCCGCATCGCTGGCGATGTAGATGACGGAACCGGCGCCGGCCTCACGCATCGACGGGATGGCGGCCTGGGTGCAGGCGATCGCGGTGAACAGGTTGACCTCGACGAGCCGCTGCCAGCGCGCGCGGTCGGTGTCCTCGACGAGAAAGCCCGGCACGCTCCAACCGGCGTTGTTGACCAGCACGTCGATCCCGCCCCAACGATCTGCCGCGGCCGCCACCGACCGTTCGGGGGCACCGTCGATCGTCAGGTCCTCGATCGCCATGACGACCTCGGCCGCACCGAGATCGGTCGCCTCGGCCTGCACCCTCGCTGCCTGCACGCCGTCAAGATCCGCGATGACGATTCGTGCGTGTTCGGCAGCGAACGCGTGGACGATGCCACGGCCGATGTTCGATGCGCCGCCGGTCACCACGACGCGGGCGCCGTCGAGGCCTAAATCCACTCCGCCGCTCCCTGCTGGTATTTTATCCTCGATTCGAAACTCTATCTTGCCAAGAGGTGGTCGTGAAGCCGGTCGTCCTGGTCGAACGCGACGGCGCGATCGGACGGATCGTGCTCAACCGGCCGGAGGCGATGAACGCCGTCACGGTCGAGCTCGGCGCACAGCTGCACGACGCGCTCGTCAGCCTCGGCGCCGACCCGGCAATCAACGTGATCACCATCCGGGGGGCCGGCGGAAACTTCTCGGTCGGCGGTGACTTCGGTGAGGTCGAACGCCTCATCGCAGCCGGACACGCCGAGCTCAAGCCGCTGTTCGAGAACTTTGGCCGTGCCTGCGAAGCGATCGGCGGCCTCGCAGTTCCGGTCGTCGCCCTCGTCGAGGGTTACGCCATGGCGGGCGGCTTCGAGCTCGCGCTCGCCTGCGACATCGCGCTGGTTCGCGACGAGGCGAAGCTCGCCGACAACCACGCGAACTTCGGCTGGATCCCTGGCGGTGGCAGCACGCAACGCCTGGCGCGGCTGGTCGGGCGGCAGCGGGCACTCGGCGTCATTCTCAGTGGCGAGCGGTTGACGGGTGCCCAGGCGGCGGAGTGGGGGCTGGCCTACCGAAGCCTGGCCGCCGCGGACTTCGAGGCCGAGGCCACCGCGTTCGTCGACCGGCTCGCGGCCGCGAGCCGAGCCGCGGCGGGTCGAATCAAGCAGCTCGTCTACGACGGATCGGAGCTACCGCTGGCAGCCGGACTCGCGGCCGAACGAACCGCCGTTGTCGAGTTCATCATGGGCGACGCCGGCACCGCCGCGGTTGCGGCATTCAAGACGAGGGAGACCTGACGTGTCCGAGGCACTCATCGACAACGGCGCCGTCCTCCTCGATCTCGGGCCTTCCGGCATCGCGCGACTCCGGCTCAACCGCCCCGAAGCGTCCAACGGGATGAATGTTGAGCTGCTCCAGGCACTGCATGCCGCGATCCTGCGATGTCACGGTGAGCCACGGGTACGGGTCGTCGTGCTGTCCGGCGAGGGCAAGAACTTCTGTGCCGGCGGTGACGTCAAGACGTTCGCCTCCAAGGGTGAGCAGCTGCCCGACTACCTGCGCGAGGCGACCGCTTGGCTGCAGCTCGCGACAGCAGCACTGATTCACCTGCGCGCGCCTGTCATCGCGGCGGTCCACGGGTACGCCGCCGGCGGCGGCGGCTTCGGGCTGGTGTGCGCGTCCGATCTCGTCGTGGCCGCAGAGTCGGCGAAGCTGTTCTCCGGCGCCGTACGGGTCGGGATGGCGCCCGATGCAGGGACGACGGTCACGCTCACCCAGATCGTCGGGCTGCGACAGGCCGCCCGCTTGCTGCTGACCAACCCGACCCTCACCGCGCGTGAAGCCCTCGACCTCGGCATCGTCACCCAGGTGGTCCCCGATGACCAGCTCGCGGCGAGTGTCGACGCCCTCGCCGAATCACTCGCCGCGTCGGCGCCGCTCGCGCTCGCCGCGACCAAGCGACTGTTGTGGGGTGGCGTCGGCGCGTCGGTCGAGGATCGACTGCCCGAGGAGGCCCGGACAGTCTCTGAGCTGTCGGGCACCGCTGACTCGCTCGAAGGTCTCAACGCTGTCATCGAGCGGCGCGCCGCGACCTTCACCGGCCGCTAACCGATGACCGACGCGGGCGAGCCGACAGTCCTGACGCGCGACGACGGGCCGGTGCGAGTCCTGACGCTCAACCGGCCCAAGGTCAAGAACGCGATCGACTTGCCGCTGAGGGTGGAGCTCGCCGAACACCTCGAGGCCGCCATGGCCGACACCGCGGTCCGCGCGATCGTCATCACGGGAGCGGGCGGCACGTTCTGCGCCGGCGGTGACATCTCCACGATGGAACGTCAGGCGCCCGAGCTCACCCGCCCGCGGGCCGAGGCGGCGCAGCGAGTGGTGCGGGCGATTTGGACCGGCGGCACACCGGTCGTCGCCGCCGTCGAAGGTTTCGCGCTCGGCGCCGGCCTGTCGCTCGCGCTGGCGTGCGACCGCATCGTCTCGGCGACCGACGCGCAGTTCGGTGCGGCATTCGCCAACGTCGGTCTGGCCGGTGACATGGGCATCTTCGCCACGCTCCCCGCCCGGTTGGGGCAGGCCGCCGCGAAGCAGATGTTGATGCTGCCCGGCCGGATCGCCGCAACGGCGGCGTTCGAGATTGGGCTGATCGATTCCCTGGTCGAGCCCGGAAGCGCCTTGACCAGCGCACTCGCCGACGCCCACCGGCTCGCGGCCGGCCCGCCGCTCGCCTTGGCCGCGATCAAGTCCCTGCTGTCGCAGGCGGCCACTGACCGGTTCGAGATCCTCGATCACGAGGTCGAGACCCAGGCTCGACTGTTCGACACCGCCGACTTCGCCGAGGGCGTCGCAGCGTTTGCGGCCCGTCGTACCCCGCAGTTTCGGGGCCAATAGTGCTGACGACGTCGTTCTGGCCGAAGGACGAGCGCGCGCCGCTCGTCGATTTCACGGTCGGCGGCCTGCTCGCCGAGCGGGCTTCGACCCAGCCCGACGCGCCCGCATTGGTCGGGACCGAACACGGCACCGGCTCCGTTGTCCGGCTGACCTACCGCGAGCTCTATGAGCGCGCGCAGCGGGTGGCAAGCGCGCTCGCCGCGCTTACCGAGCCCGGCGAGCCAGTCGCGGTGTGGGCACCCAACGTCGTGGAATGGCCAGTGCTCCAGTACGGCGCCGCACTCAGCGGCGTCGTACTCGTCGCAATCAACCCCGCGTTGCGGGGGGCCGAGCTGACCTACGCGCTGACCCACTCCAAGGCCGTCGTACTGGTCCATGCCGACCGGAGCCGTGACTACGACATGGCAGGCGTCGCGGCAGAAGTACGTCGCGACTGCCCGGCGCTGCGCACCGTGATCAGCCTGAGCGAGGCTGACCGCTGGCAAGCCGCCGGCATCGACCCTTCGCTCGACGTGCGGTCACCGACTGACCCCGATGCGGCGGTGATGCTGCAGTACACGTCGGGCACAACCGGCAATCCGAAAGGCGTACTGCTACGCCACCGCTCACTGGTCAACGTCGCGAAGCTGACGTTGGAGGCGGTCGGCGTCCCGCACGGTGCAACTGCGGTCAACCCGCTGCCGATGTTCCATACCGCCGGCTGCGTCATCTCGACGCTGGGACCGCTGTGGGTCGCAGGCACTGCGGTGCTCGTCGAGCAGTTCGAGCCGGTCAGCGTTCTCGCGACGCTGCGCGATGAGCAGGCCGACGTGCTGTTCTACGTGCCCACGATCCTCGGCGCAGTGCTCGCCGCACAGGCCGCGTCGAACGAGCCGGCGCCGCAGCTGCACACCATCCTCGGTGGCGCGTCCGTCGTGCCACCGGCGATGGTCGAGGCCGCCGAGCGGACCTTCGGTGCGTCCGTCATCAACGTGTTCGGGCAGACCGAGCTCGCGCCGGTGCTGACCGCCACTCGACCCGGCGATCCGCATCGCGAACACCTGCACACCGTTGGCCGGCCGCTTCCTCACGTGGACTGCGCGATCTTGAATCCGGCGACCGGTGCCGTGCAGCCGCTCGGAGTACCGGGCGAGATCTGCGCCCGCGGCTACCAGCAGCTGATCTGCTACCTCGACGACCCGCAGGCCACCGCTGCAACGGTGGACGCTGACGGGTTCGTCCACACCGGCGATCTTGGGTCGATGGACGCTGCGGGCTACATCACGCTGACCGGACGACTCAAAGAGCTGATCATCCGCGGGGGCGAGAATGTCTCCCCCGTCGAGATCGAAGCCTGCCTGCTCTCCCATCCCGAGGTCGCCGACGCCGCCGTGGTCGGCATCGCGGACGAGCGGCTCGGCGAACGAGTCGTCGCCATCGTCACGCCGGTCGGCGACGCCGCGCCCGGGATCGCCGAGCGGTTGACCGCGCACTGTCGGAGCCATCTCGCCCCACACAAGACGCCATCGGATTGGTATCGGCTCGACGCCTTGCCTCGAACCCCGACCGGCAAGGTGCAGAAGTTCCGTCTCGCTGACCTGCTGGACCGCGACGAATGTCCCGACCTGCCCTGACCTTGCCAGCGACCGGACGCCGCCTTATTCTAATCCCTATTAAAAGAGCAGGGAGCCCGCAGTGACCGAACTCCTCGAACCCGCAACGACCGCGCCGAGCCGGTTCGACCAACTCATCCGGCCGCGCCAGGTGCACGGGTCGCTCTACACGAACCCGGAGATCTTCACTGAGGAACTCGCGAAGATCTGGCATACCACCTGGGTGTTCGTGGGCCACGACAGCGAGGTCGGCGAGCCCGGCGACTACGTCCGAAAAACACTCGGAACGCAAGACGTGATCATGACCCGAGACAGCGACAGACAGGTCCACCTGCTGCTCAACCGCTGCGCGCATCGCGGCAACCAGGTGTGCGATTCGGCCAAGGGCAACTCCAAGTCGTTCCGTTGCCCATATCACGGCTGGACCTACCGCAACACCGGCGAGCTGCTCGGCTACCCCTACCACCAGGGCTACGGCGGCAAGGGCAAGCTGGACCTGCGCATGGCGTCTGTGCCGCGCGTCGCGTCGTACCAGGGATTCGTGTTCGGCAGCTTTGCCACCGACGGACCCTCACTGATCGATCACCTCGGCGCCGCGGCTGGCGAGCTCGACCGGCTTGCCCGGCTATCGCCGGTGGGCAAGGTGGAGCTGACCGCCGGGTGGCTCAAGCACCGCACGCAGGCCAACTGGAAGCTGCTCGCCGAGAACGAGACCGACGGCTATCACCCGCAGTTCGTCCACGCCTCGATCTTTGGCGTGACAGGCAGCCCGATCGGTGCGCTCTACAGCGAGAAGTCGACCGCGGTCACCCGAAACCTCGGCAACGGACACAGCGAGAACGACCTGCGCCCGGAGTTTCGCAACTATGCCGAGCCGATGCGATGGTTCGGGACGACGCCGGAACGGGTGCCGGAGTATGCGGCCGCAATGCGCGCGGCCTACGGCGAGGACGCCGAGCGAATCATGATCGAGGGCGGCCCGCACGTCATGATCTTTCCGAACCTCTTCGTCGCCGAGATCCAGGTTTTCAACATCCAGCCGGTCGCGGTCGACGACTGCGTGCAGTACTCGACGGCCGTGCAGCTGACCGGCTCGGGAGAGCTCAACCGCAGGATGCTCTCTCAGTCGATAGGGTCGGTCGGACCAGCCGGAATGTTGCTTGCCGACGACACCGAGATGTACGAGCGCAACCAGCGCGGCGTCGCGGCCCGATCCCCGGAATGGCTCGAGGTGAGTCGGGGCACCAACCGCGAAAGCGTCGACGACGACGGGTTCACCATCGGCGGCGCGACCGACGAGGTCGGCATGCGCGGTTTCTGGTCTCACTACCGAGCGTTGATGGATGCCTCATGATCAGCAGCGCACCGCCCGCCACTGACCATCCGACGTTCACGCGGGATCGGATCGAGCAGTTCCTCTACCGCGAGGCGCGGCATGCCGACGAGTCGGACTACGACGCGTGGGAGTCGTTGTGGACCGACGACGCGATCTATTGGGTGCCCGCCGACGATCCCGACAGCGACCCCAACACCACGGTCTCGGTGATCTTCGACAACCGCAGCCGCATCTCGACCAGGCTCAAGCAGCTGCGCACGGGCAAGCGCTATGCACAAGCGCCCGCGTCACAACTGCGCCGAGTGATCTCCAACGTCGAGGTGATCGGCGAGGATCCCGCAACGGCGGAGGTCGAGGTGGCGGCGAACTTCCTGCTCTTCGAGTCCAAGGCCCGTGGCAGCGAGCTATGGGGTGGACGCACGACGTACCGGCTGCGGGCCGTCGATGGCGAGATCCGGCTGGCGTATAAGAAGGTCGTGCTGGTCGGGCTCGACAAGCCACTCGCGACGTTGGGCTTCCTGATTTGACTGGCGGCGCGCTGCCGGGCGTCGTCGACAGTGAGTTCGCATCGGTGTCGGTCGCCATCGATGTCGACGCGAACGGCCCCCGGCTGCGGCTCGAGGACACCCGCACCGGTCGGGTCCGCTATCTCGACGCACTCGAGCTCGAGACGGTCGTGTGGCTCAAGGACGGGAACCTCGCGAAGCTGCTCGACCCCGGCTCGGACCGCTGGCGAGACGAATCGTGAGCGCCGGCCGTGCGGCGATCGTCGCACCCCGGCGTACCGCGGTCGGCAGCTTCGGCGGCACGTTGCGACCGGTGCCGGCGGCCGACCTCGCCGCCCGGGTGATCAGCGCGGTCGTGGAAGCATCCGGCGCCGACCCCGAGCGGATCGACGACGTCGTGATCGCCCAGTCGTACGCCAACTCCGAGGCGCCGTGCATCGGACGGTGGGCCGCGCTGCACGCAGGTCTGCCCATCGCGGTGCCCGGTTTGCAGATCGACCGACGCTGTGGCGGCGGACTTCAGGCCGTCATCACCGCCGCGATGATGGTGCAGACCGGTGCCGCCGACATGGTCATCGCGGGTGGCGTCGAGAGCATGAGCAACATCGAGTACGTCTCGACGACGGCCCGGTGGGGCAGCCGCTCGGGCAACGTGACGCTCTACGACCGGCTCGAACGCGGCCGGCAGCTCTCGCAGCCCGAATGGCGGTTCGGGCCGATCACCGGAATGATCGAGACCGCCGAGAATCTCGCGCGCGAGTACGCGATCAGTCGCGAAGCGGCCGACGCCTTTGCGCTGCGCAGCCACGAACGCGCCAGCGCCGCCTGGAAAGACGGCGCGTTCGACGCCGAGGTGGTGGCGGTCGAGGTGCCACAGCGCCGGGGCGAGCCCGTGAGCTTCGATCACGACGAGGGCGTCCGGGCGGACTCGACCCTCGACGTCCTCGCCGGACTCCGTCCGATGACCCGTGGCGGGGTGGTGACCGCGGGCAACGCGGCGCAGCAGAACGATGCGGCAGCAGCTTGCCTCGTGGTCGCCGAGGACAAGCTTGACGAGCTCGGCCTCGAACCGATCGGGTTCCTGCGGGACTGGGCAGCGGTCGGTTGCGAGCCGGCAACGATGGGCATCGGTCCGGTGCCCGCGGTGGCCAAGCTGTTCGCCCGCACCGGCATCGGCTTCGACGACCTCGACCTGATCGAGGTCAACGAGGCGTTCGCGGTCCAGGTGCTCGCGGTCCTGCAGGGCTGGGGCGTCGCCCTCAGCGACGTCGACTCACGACTCAACGTCAACGGGTCCGGCATCTCGCTCGGCCACCCGATCGGCGCGACCGGCGTACGGATCCTCACGACGATGCTTCACGAGCTGCGGCGCCGTGGCGGCCGCTACGCGCTGGAGACGATGTGCATCGGCGGAGGGCAGGGAATCGCCGCCCTGTTCGAAGCCGCATGACCGGATTCGCCCTCGTCGGCTATGCGACGTACCTGCCCCATCACCGGTTGTCGCGCGAGGACATCGCAACCGCGCTCGGCGCTGCCAATGGTCGCGGTGACCGCGTGGTCGCCGGCTACGACGAAGACGCGACGACGATGGCCGTGGAGGCGGCCCGCCGCGTTCTCGGCGCCGACATCGCGGCGCCGGTCTCGGCGATCTACTTCGCGACGACCTCCCCGCCCTACCTCGACAAGACCAACGCCGCGGCGATCCACGCCGCACTCGGCCTGCCGACTGACTGCTTCGCCGCCGATGTCGCGGGCTCGGCGCGGTCAGGCACGGCAGCGTTACGTGCCGCACTAGCCGGCGGCGGGCTCGCGTTGCTCTCCGACGTCCGCATCGGCCAACCGGGCTCGGTGGACGAACGAGCCGGCGGCGACGGCGCAGCCGCCTTGCTCTTCGGTGATCCGGCCGAGTCGATCGCCGACGTCCTCGCAGTGGTGTCGTTCACGGCCGAACTGCTCGACCGCTGGCGCGTTCCGGACCGACCCGATGCCGAGGTATGGGAGGAGCGGTTCGGGCTCGAGACGTACGAGCCGCTCGTCCGGCAAGCGGCGCGACAAGCACTCGATGCGGCCGGGCTGACCGGGGTCGACCACGCCGTTGTGACCTCGCCGAACACCGGGGTGGCGAAACGCGCTCAAGCCCTCGTCCCGGACGCCGCCGAGGTAACCGGTTCGCCAATCGGGCACTGCGGCGCAGCGGATCTTGGCATCGGGCTCGCTGCCGTTCTTGACCAGGCCAAGCCCGGCGAGACGATCCTCGCCGTCTCAGCCGTCGATGGCTGCGACGCACTCGTGCTGCGCGCGACCGATCGGCTCGCCGGCCGCAGGCAGAGCCGGCCGGTCGTCGATCAGCTCGCCGCCGGTGCGCCGGTCTCGTACCCGACCTCCCTCACCTGGCGAGGTCAGCTGACGCGAGAGGCGCCGCGCCGACCGGATCCCGATCGCCCGGCGGCGCCGCCGAGCGCCCGCGGCGAGCAGTGGAAGTTCCACCTGACCGGCTCTCGCTGCACGAGCTGCGGCATGGTGCATCTCCCTCCTGAACGGGTGTGCAAGGGCTGCGGCGCGATCGATGCGATGGCGGCGTACTCGGTGGCGAACCGCACCGGCACGATCGCGACGTACACCGTCGACCGGCTCGCTTTCTCACCGTCGCCGCCGCTGGTCAGTGCCGTCGTCGACTTCGACGGCGGCGGGCGCTGCGCCCTGGAGGTCGCCGACGCGGACCCGCAGCGGTTGGCGGTCGGGGCACGGGTTGATGTGACGTTTCGCCGGCTCTTCACCGCGGGCGGAGTGCACAACTACTTCTGGAAGGCCAGGCTGCTCTGATGGCAAGCAATGGGATCGCGGACCGGGTCGCCATCGTCGGCATGGGCTGCACCGCGTTCGGCGAGCACTGGGAGAAGTCGGTCACGGACCTGCTGCTCGATGCCACGAGCGAGTGCTTCGACGCGACACCGTCGTTGCCCCGCGTGGATGTCGACGCCTACTGGCTCGGCACCCTGGGCTCCGGCCAGTCAGGGCTGACCTTGAGCAAGGCCCTGGCACTGGACTACAAACCGGTGACACGCGTCGAGAACTACTGCGCCTCCGGATCTGAGGCCTTTCGCAACGCGTGCTACGCCGTGGCCTCCGGCGCCTACGACCGAGTGATGGCGGTCGGGGTCGAGAAGCTGAAGGACTCCGGGTTCTCAGGTTTGCTGCGCGGTGACCCGCCCGGCGACGGCACCGCCGCCGAGCTGTCGGTCACGGCTCCCGCCGCCTTCTCGATGCTCGACCCGGCGTACTGCGCGAAATACGGCGTGGACCCGGAGCAGATGCGCGAAGCGATGACGCATATCGCCTGGAAGAACCACTACAACGGCGCGCGCAATCCGAAGGCGCAGTTCCGGTCGGTCGTCACGAAGGAGAAGATCGAGAACGCTCCGAAGGTCGCCGGCCGGCTCGGCGTCTTCGACTGCTCCGGGGTATCCGACGGCGCCGCATGCGCGCTGATCGTCCGCGCCGAGGACGCGCTGGACTACACCGAGCGCCCCATGTACGTGAAGGGGCTGTCGTTCGTCGCCGGCCCAGGAGCAGGTGCGGTGGACCCGGACTACGACTTCACGACGTTTCCTGAGGTAGTCCGCTCCGCCCGGGACGCGTATCAGCAGGCAGGAATCACCGACCCGCGATCGCAGGTGTCCTTCGCCGAGGTGCACGACTGCTTCACCCCGACCGAGCTGGTGTTGATGGAGGACATGGGCTTCAGCGAGCGAGGACAGGCATGGAAGGACATCCTCGCGGGCGACTTCGAGCTCGATGGCCGACTCCCGATCAACCCCGACGGCGGACTGAAGTCCTTCGGCCATCCGGTGGGCGCGAGTGGACTCCGGATGCTCTACGAGTGCTGGCTACAGTTCCGCGGCGAGGCCGGTGAGCGCCAGCTGAGCAACCCGCGGCTGGCGATGACCCACAACCTCGGCGGCCGACCTGGCAGCTGTGTGTCGTTCGTCTCGATCGTCGGTGCTTGACCCGGGGCCGTTATTGAATCTAAAGTAAAAACCATGAGGATCGTGGTGGACCGGACGAAGTGCTCCGGACTGGGAATCTGCGAGTCGCTTGCCCCCGATCATTTCGAGGTCAACGACGACGGCATCGTGATGCTGCTCGATGAGAACGTGAACGACGACCAACGTCGGCTCATCGAAGACGCCGTTGCAGCCTGCCCGACCTTCGCGCTCAGCTTGGTCACTGACTGAAGCCGAGGGAATGGTGTCCACCAGCGCTGCCACGATCGAACGGAGTAAACCGGCCTCCGGCTATGTCCGCCTGACGCCGTCCATCGCCGCGTTGCCCGCTGCCTCGGCGACGAGGCCCGGAATCACCTCGGAGAGCTCGCCGGCACTCCAGATTCCCGACGTCTCGGCGAATGGACCGTTCACCCATCCCTCGAAAACAGTGATGCGGCCGCCCCGCACTCCGAAGACCCGACCGGTGGTGCCAGCTGACTCCGCGCTGGCGAGCCAGACCACGAGCGGCGAGATGGCGGCCGGCGGCAGCTCCTGCGCGGCGTCCTCTTGCTTGAACCGATCTAGGTCCTCGGTCATACGCGTGAGCGCGGTCGGCGAGATGGCGTTCACGGTCACGCCGTAGCGGGCGAGCTCGGCGGCGGCGATGATCGTCATTGCCGCGATTCCCGCCTTCGCGGCTCCGTAGTTCGACTGGCCGACGTTGCCGAACACTCCGGAAGCCGACGAGGTGTTGATGATGCGGGCGTCGACCGGCTTGCCCGCCTTGGACTGGTCGCGCCAGTACGCGGCGGCGTGATGCATGACGCCGTACGTCCCCTTGAGGTGAACCGCGATGACCGCGTCCCACTCGTCTTCGGTCATGTTCACGAGCATGCGGTCGCGAAGAATGCCGGCGTTGTTGACGACCGCGTGAAGGTCGCCGAACGTCTCCACGGCCTGGTCGATCATCGCTTTCGAGCCATCGTGAGTCGCCACATTGCTGGTGTTGGCGACGGCTACACCACCCTCGTCGGTGATCTGGTCGACGACGGCCTGCGCGGCACCCGCATCGCTTCCGGCTCCGTCGCGCGCTCCGCCCAGATCGTTGACCACCACCTTGGCGCCTTCTCGGCCGAACAGCAGGGCGTGCTCGCGCCCGATGCCGTTTCCGGCCCCCGTGACGACCACGATCCGACCGTCGCAGATCCCCATCTCGCACACCTTTCTTCTCACCACCGAAGCTCTTGCCGAGAGCGATAGTCTCCTGGTGGGCTGAGTCGGACTACCCGTAAGGCTGTCACTCCCGCCCGCCCGCGCTTGGATTGGGCCAGAGCGCACGCACTCACCACACTTCTTCGCTCCATACAGGAAGTCCACAGGCCCGGCACATCATCGCTTCAGAGAGCTCGCCCACGCTTGCCGCGACCTGCGATGACCAAGCGAAGGAGCAGACGTCCGATGCCGGAACGCCTCACTCTCAACCTGCCGACTGCTCGCTAGCCGTGACGTCGGCAATCGAAGGAATGGGTGACCGAAGGTTGCGCCGGGGTACGGCGTTCGGCGCCGCCGCCCTGCTGACCATCGGAGGAGCCGTGACCGGCGCCTCATCTGCACAGGCGGCCCCACAGATCAGTGTCACCGTCTTTCTCAAGGCTCCGGACACGACCGCGTTGGCCGATCTTGCGGCCAAACGCGGCCTCACCCATGCCCAGCGCGTGGCAGCAGTCGAGAAGCTTCTGCCGACAGCAGCGGAGCGCGACACGGCAACTAGTGATCTCGTCGCTGACGGCCTATCTGTCACGTCGCAGACCGCGTGGTCGGTCACAGCCAGTGCGACGCCCGGCGTCGTCGCCAGCCGATTCGGTTCGCGACCGACCCTGCCCTCTGATCCGACCAGCGCCCAGCGTCGTGCGTCAACCGGCTCCTATCCGCAGCTGCCCGGCGACCTTCGGTCGGTAGCGACGGTCGCGTATCCGACCAGCACTGGGCCGGCGACGTTCCAGAACAACGCATCGACGTTGGACGGCGAGGAGCTCCGCGACGCGTACACGTCATCCGCGTCGACCGCGGCCGGTGAGAGTCCCGACAGCGGCAAGGACGCCGCTGGCACGCTCACCATCGCGACGATCCAGCTTGCGGGCTGGAACGAGAGCGATCTCACGAACTACGCCAGCGAGACCGGCGATACCAGCTTCAACGCGGCGAACGACGTGACCACGGTCCCGGTCGACCAGCAGAGCGTGCCCTCGCCGTCGTCCAGGGACGACGGCGACGTGGAGGTCGATCTCGACCAGGAGTCGATCCTGGCAACTGATCCCTACGCCCACCAGCGGCCGTACTTCGCCCCCAACACCGCCGCCGGATACGCCGACGCGCTCAGCCAGGTGCTCGACGACGTTTTGCAGAACGGCGACGCGTACGCCGGCGGAGACAGCGCCATCACCGCGCTGTCCGTGACCTGGGGAGAGTGTGAGGCAGATACCGGCGCCAGCGTCATCAAGAACACCCTCGAGCCGATCATGGCGTCATTGGTCGCTGCCGGCGTGACCGTCTTCGCCTCTTCCGGCGACCAGGGCGTCTACGACTGCGACAACGACTCGACGGGGGTGGACTACCCCGCCTCATCTCCTGAGGTGGTCGGGGTCGGAGGAACGACGCTCACCTCCACCGGGTCGCCGGCGCCGAACGACGGAGGCAACTGGAGCGAGCAGGCCTGGAGCTGCACGTCGGCGTCAAGCTGCGCGGCCAACGGCGGCAGCGGAGGCGGCGCATCGTCGGTGTTCAGCGCACCGAGCTACCAGTCGGCCATCGCGGACTCGCCGTTCGCCGACTCGACGCAGCGGCTGGTCCCCGACATCAGCGCCGACGGCGATCCGGCCACCGGCTTCGAGATCTACACGAGCGACCCGACCGACAGCCGAAAGTACGGAACCAGCTTCGCGATCGGCGGCACCAGCCTCGCGACGCCCGTCAGTGCGGCGCTGTTCACCAATGCCCTCGCCGCCCGCGGCGCGACAGCCGGCGTCGGAGACATCCAGGACCTCCTCTACGAGGCGAGCTCGCTGGACGATGGCGCCTTCCGCGATATCACCATCGGCACCAACGGAGCGAGTGGAGCCGCGTCCGCCGACCCGTCGGTGGGCGCGCAGTCCGGCTACGACACGGTCAGCGGCCTCGGTGCCGCGCTTTGGCCGGCCATCGCCGGCCAGCTCGGATCGGACGCCACAGATGTCGCGCCGACGCTGACAGCCGCCATGTCCCTCACCCATGCGCACAGCAGGACGAGCCCGCGACAAGTAACCGCGACATGGTCCGCCGACAAGGGGGTCGGCGGCGCAGCCGTGAAATCCGTCGCTGTCGCCATCGTCCGCGCCGGGACCGGGAGCGTCGTCCATCGGTCCACCACGGCCGCGGCAGCCGGCTCGTATTCCTTCACCGGCAAGGCCGGTGCGACCTACGCGCTCTACGCCGAGGCCGTGGACACCGCGGGAACAGCATCGACCGTCCAAACCGTCGCCGCCGTCGTACCCCTCGATGACAGGCAGTTCGTCACACATGGCAAGTGGCAACGAGAGGTCAGCTCAGCGGCGATCAGCGGCTCGATCGACGTCACCGGCTCACCCGGTGCCTACGCGAAGGCGACGGCGACCGGTCGCATTTACTACCTCGTCGTCGAGGTCGGTCCGAACCGCGGGAAGCTCGCGGTCGATCGTGCCGGGACCCGGCTCAGGACCATCGACCTCTACAGCTCGACAACACACGTCGAGACCATCCCGATCTATGGCTCGCTGGCCTCGAGCCTCGCCAGCCGTACCTTCACCTTCCGCTATCTGGGCCGCAAGGTCTCAGCATCGTCGAGCACGACGATCGACGTGGACGCTCTCGACGCCGTTGTTTGACGACAGGTAAGGAGGCGCGCACTCAGACGTCGCGGTCGGCGTCGATGGTTGTTCCCTCGCTCAGATGTACATGCCGCCGTTCACGCCGAGCAGCTGGCCGGTGATGTAGCTGCCGGTCTCGGCGCACAGGTATGAGCAGGCCGCCGCGATGTCGGCGGGCGTGCCGGCACGCCCGAGCGGGACCATGGGCCCCACGACGTCGACCCCGGGAAAGTCGCCGTCGGCTTCAGCCTTGCGTGCCATCGGTGTGTCGACGAGGCTCGGGGAGACGGTGTTGACGGTGATGTTCTGCCGGGCGAGCTCGACGGCGAGCGACTTGGTGAGGGCGATGACGCCTCCCTTGGAGGCGGAGTAGTGCGCCATGTTCGGGGCGCCCGACTGTGCGCTCTGCGAGGAGATCGTCACGATCCGGCCCCAGTGCGCCGCGATCATGTCGGGAAGCGCCGCGTGGATACAGGTGAAAGTGCCCGTCAGGTTGACCGCGATGAGCTTGTCCCAGTTGTCATCGGTGATCTCCAGGACCGGTTTGAAGGATTCGACTCCGGCGCTGGTGACGAGGATCTCGATCGGTCCGAGCTCGGAGCGGACGCGTTCGTAGCCGGCCCGTACGGCGGCACGGTCCGTCACGTCGGCCGCTACCCCGATGGCCCGCGCGCCGCCACCCGTCAGCTCGGCTGTGGCAGCGTCGACGGCGTCGGCGTTGAGATCGAGCAGCGCGACCTGATAGCCATCGGCGACGAACTGCTTGGCCACGCCGAGCCCGATCCCGGATGCGGCGCCGGTCACGACTGCGACCCGGCTCATCCGGCGGACTCTACTGGAGCGAACTCGATGTGCAGCTCGGTGGTGCGACGAGCGAGCCCGAGGCCCGACGGCGGCGAGCGCGGCTTCGACGTACCTCGCCATACGGCGGTTCACGGCCGGCTCCGTTCTCGCTCGAGCCCTCGAGGAACGCGTCGGCAGCGGCCTGACGGTCATCACCAAACTTGGCGAAGCGCCCGTTACCGGTGACGCCGTGCTGCTCGGACGGCTCGCTGCCAACCTGATCGACAACGCCGAGCGGTACAACATCCCCGACGGCAGCATCATGATCTCGACAAGCGCGGACCAAGACACGTCCCGTCTGGCCCTCGTGTCCTCGATCGCCGCCGTCGACGGCGGTACGGTCGCGGCGATCGCCAACGGCACTGGCGGGCTCGACATCAGCGTCCGCCTTCCGCGTCGCCGCAACGGCTATACGCCCGCTGGGACCGCGGCCATCCCTGCGATCATCATCTCGAGCGCTGCCTGGTCCGGGCCCTGGAAACGGTCGGCGCTCGGCACCTGGCTGAGCGAGTCCACAAACACCCTCAGCATGTCGCCCGGAGCTGGCGGCAGGTGGCTGCTGCACACCATCGTCGGCTCAATCGCCTGAGTCGCTGCGAGCGCACGCCCGAAGACTTGAGTGTCGACGTCGTGCACCCACGACGAGTCGATTGTCGCCCAGCGCACCTGACCGGCTTGCAGTGTCCCGATGTCGAGGTCCGCGGCGTTCTGCGGAACCTCCGGCAGCAGCCCGCCGAAGCAGTCGGAGCTGAAGAGGACCCCGGTACGGTCATCGACGAATCCCGCCGTGATCGGGTTGTCGTACGTCGGTGGCCTGATCGCCGTCAGCTTGCGGCCATCTCCCGTGGTCATGGTCTGGCCGACGTTGATGAGATGAACCCGGTCCATCGGGAGCGGCGATGAGGACAGTCCCATGATGCCGACGCCAAGGAACGACGTCAGCACTCGCAGGTTCGGGTTCGTGTCGAGCAATCGTGCCAGCGACCCGATGTGGTCGAAGTCGGTATGGGTCAGCCAGATCCATCGGATGGCGGCCGGGTTGATCACCGTCTCGAGAACGTCCATGAACTCGTCGCTGCCGGCGACCGTCCCGGTGTCGACGAGGATCGGCTCCTCGCCGTGGAGCACGAACGCGTTGACCGCGAGGGAGCCAAGCATCGGAATGTCCGCAGTGCGCGTGATCACGTCGATGCCAGGAATGGCGGTGAATGCGGTGGTCATGACCCTCCCTCCGCGGTGTTCTTGAGCGCCTCAAGCGTGGTCCGCATGCCCTCGAGCAGCTCCTTGTGGCGGTTGAGCGGGACATCGAGGATCCGGGCCCAGGCGGGGATCCATCGGACCTCGTAGGTCTCGGTGACGCGGGTGCGGCCCCCGCCTATCGACTCGAACGTGTAGTGCCACGCCGTCGACGGCTTGCCGCCTTCATCGGTGATGTAGGAGAACGCCTTGCCGGCTTCGGCCTTGAGCACTGTGCCGTGGCGCTTGTAGCGGATGCGACGACCCGGACCGACGGCGTTGTATCCGACGAACTCGCTTCCTTCGACCGGCGTCGTCACGTCCCCGTCCCAGTCGACACGCTCGCACTCGGGGCTCCACTCGCCAATCCGTGGCAGGTCCGAGACGAGGGCGTAAAGCGCGCCAGCATCGGCAGTGATGTCGAGCGAAACGCTGTCAGAGGTCAACCAGAAGCGCTGGTTCTGTGGCGGCATGCGGATAAAGCTAAGGCTATTAGCTAGTGCTGTCAATGCGCTATTTCTGCTAAGATCATTTCCATGACATCAGTCGCTGCAGCCGCGCCGGCGACCGGGGACCGGCGCGCCCGCCGGCGGCAGGAGACGATCGAGGAGATCGTGACGATCGCCGAGACTCTGATGAACACCGAGGGCGTCAATGGCATGAGCCTTTCGGAGATCGCGCGTCGTCTCGGTGTGAAGCCCCCCTCGATCTACAAGTACTTCGATTCGATCGCGGCCATCTACGACGCGCTGTTCGCGAGAGGTCAGCAGGAGCACCTGGCCGTGATGCAGGCGGCGATGGCGGACGCCGATCCGGGCCTGCCAGCGCTTATGGCCGGACTCGACGCAAGCGGACGATGGTGCGTTGCCCACCCAGGGCTCACCCAGCTGATGTTCTGGCGGCCGGTGCCGGGATTTGAGCCGACGCCCGAGGCAATGGCTCCGAGCATCGAGATGGTGCAGATCCAGCGCCGCGCGCTTGCCGATGCCGTCGCCAACGGGCAGCTAGGCCCGGGAGCCACCTCGGACGACGCGATCTATCTCACGTCGACCCTGATCAGCGGCGGGATCAGTCAGTCACTGGCGAACGAACCCAATGTTGCTTGGGGTCAGGGCCGGTTCAGCTCGCAGCTGCAGGCGTTGCCCGCCGTCCTCGCTGCGGTCTATCCCCCGCGCCATCGCCGTACTAGGCGCCAAGGGTCTCCCTAGACAGCGATCGCATCCCGCGGCGCTGATGCGGACACGACGCGGGCCAATGCGATCGGTCACCCAGCCGTCTGCATAGGCGGGAATGACTGTCAGCGTGCCACGCGTGCGACGTGGGCCGCCAGCTTGTCGAGCGCCATCGTCCATCCGGCAGCACCTGGCGAGTCAGCCGGTACACCGCTGTGGGTCATCACCATCCTTGTTCCACCATCGACGTCTTCGAGTTCGACGCGCACCGCCCGGTGACGAGACCTCCATGCCCATCAATCGGGTGCCGCCGACGCGCACGTCCATCTTGGCGACCGGAATCGTGGCCACTGCGGTGGCAGGGTGCCTTTCCTACGGGCAAAAGCAGTTCCGGTGGCACGACCAGACGATCGATTCGAGGCAGATATTGGCAACGGTTTGCCACCTGACTGCCCGCGGTTTGCTTCGACGTTGCAGAATGAGTCGAGGGGGCCAACGGATCGGGGGGCGGCTCACCGATGGCGATCGTCGTGCTCGCCACAACGACGCCCGAAGCCTCGGCTGTGGAGCGACTGCGGGCGATGCTCGACGACACCTCGATCGACCTGGTCTACCGCCGTTCGGCGACGGGGACGTGGATCGATGCCTTCGGCGAGCAGATCGCGCAGTCGGATCTCGACGCTGATCGGGCGTTCACCCCGCTTGAGCGTGACGGCGACTGGCTCGCCGCACTCATCCATCCGTCATGGCCGCTCGATCAGCAGACCGCGATCGAGGTTGCTTGTGCCGACGTCGTCAGCGCCATCGACGTCGAGCGTCGCGCCGCCGAGCTGCAAGCGCAGCTTCGCGACGAACAGGCATCACGGGCGCGAATCCTCGCCGCGAGCGATCGGCAGCGACGCCGTTTCGAACGCAACCTGCACGACGGCGCGCAGCAGCGACTCGTCGGGCTGTCACTCGCGATCGGGCTTGCCGCCCGGCGCGCGGCCTCGGACGGCGATGTCGCGGAGCTCCTCGTCGATGCCTCTCGCGAGCTCGACGATGCGATGGCAGATCTCCGGGAGCTGGCGCGAGGTCTGCACCCCGCGATCGTCAGTGATGCCGGTTTGCGGTCCGCGATCGAGATGCTCGCCGAGCGTCCGGGCATACCGGTCGAGCTGCGCATCGACCTGCCCGAGCGACTGTCCGACGTCGTCGAGGTCGCCGCTTACTACCTCGTCGCCGAGTCGCTCACCAACTCGAACAAGCACTCCGGCGCAGACGCGATCACGGTGACCGCCCAGGTTGTCGACGACCAGCTGGAGATCACGGTCTCCGACAACGGCTACGGCGGCGCGACGACGAGCGGCTCGGGGATCCTCGGCCTGGCAGACCGGCTCGGCGCCCTCGGCGGACAACTCGTCGTCGAAAGCACGCCCGACAGTGGTACAACGATCACCGGCTACATCCCACTGCGCGTCCGGTCCGCCACCACGCATCCAATCGTCGACGACATCCTGCTGCGCGTCGTACCCAACGACGTCGCGCCGCCTGACGAGGAGGCCCCGCGTAGCGGCGAGGCGATCCGCGGCGACCTGGACAGACGCCTGCGCGCCATCAAGTGGATGGCGTGGCGAGACCACGCCGCGCCAGGCGAGATCATCGAGGCGCAGCCCGAGTTCGTCGATCTCCAGTACGCCAAAGCGCTGCTGCTGTTCGTCGGCGGGAACACCAAGATCACCGAGCGGCGCCGCGACTGGATCATCGGGTTCCTGACGGCCGCTGGCTACTCCGAAAACGTCCTCAACGCGGCTGCGGCGTACGAGGACAGCGACACCTTTGCCGAGGTAATGAGCCTTCCCGGCATGGACATCGTGCAACGAGTCCTGCTCCATGACGCGCTCATGGCCTGCGCCCTGGACACGCTTCGCCTCACCCCTGACGCGTTCGATCCCGTGCTGCGTGCGGCAGCCGCGACCGGCATTCCACGCGATGTCGTCGCCGACCTGCACGAGATCGTCGTCGAAGAGGCTCAACTGCGGATGCGCCGCCACGAGATCGTGGTCGCGCCTGCGCTGCCGAAGCTGGTCAATGACTCGATCAAAGCTACGAGAGCCGCGTCCCGTCCCCAGGAGTGAGGGTTCTCAGGCTTGTCGTCCGGGCTAACACGTAGCTTGGCCCAGCACGTCTGTGATCGCCGCCAATGACAGTTCGTCTTTGGGGAGATAGCCCGCCGCGATGCCCGCCGCGACTCGGCTCCCGTACTCCGCCTCGCGAGTCGAGATGAGGACTACCGCGATACCCGGACACTCGGATTGCAGCTGCCTCGCAACGTCGGTTCCATCGACGTCCGCCAAACCGATATCGAGGAGTACGACGTCGGGCTGGCAGGTACGTACTGCGTCGAGCGTGGCGCCACCGGTCGCTACCTCAGCGACGATCTCGATTCCTTCGGACTCGAGTAACCGACGCGCCATCGCGCGGAAGCGATCATCGTCATCGACGAGGACCGTACGCAACGCCATCTCCCTACCGTGCACGTCGGCGGTGAGCGACGCATCCGTGCTGTCTCGGATCAAGATCGTCATAGAACGGTGGCGATCGCGCAAATCCGGACATATCCTCTAGGCCGATTCCCAGTGGTAGCCAAACCGTGCGTGTAGTCCTCGTTGACGATGCCGCCCTCGTGCGCGAGGGAGTCGCGCGGCTGCTGATCGAGGAGGGGGTCGAGGTCGTCGCGCAGCTGCCGGACGCGACAACCCTGCTTGGCACTGTGGACAAGCTGCGACCCGACCTGGTCATCACCGATGTGCGGATGCCGCCGACGTCGACGACCGAAGGGCTCGAGGCCGCGATCGCGCTGAAGCGCCAGCACCCTTGGGTCGGCGTGTTGGTGCTCTCGCAGCATGTCGAGACTCGTCACGCAGTCGACCTGCTGAGTCCGGGCCGCGGCGGCGTCGGCTACCTGCTGAAGGAGCGGGTCTCTCGACCAGCCGATCTCGTCGATGCTGCCCGCAGAGTGGCGAGCGGCGAGACCGCGATCGATCCCGAGGTCGTCAGGGCCGTGTTCGACACCCCACGTCACGCCGATCCGATGGACCGGCTCACGGCGAAGGAGAGAGAGGTCCTTACGCTCGTTGCAGAGGGCCACTCCAACGAGCAGATCGCGGCGGAGCTCGAGGTGAGTGCGCGCACCGTCGAAACCCATACCAGCCGGATTTTCAGCAAGCTCGACCTCGAGACCGATCCCGCTACCCATCGCCGCGTCCTTGCCGTGCTCGCCCACCTACGGGCGACGAGCTAGCGGCCCCGGGCCAGGCGACGGGGCGCCTTACACACAAACGGTGGGCCACGGACGCCCGGCCGTGGTGGGAGCGCCCGTACTGACGGCGATCCACACCAAGAACCACGGAGCGGTAGTTCCGTTCGTGGGCCTCGCCGAAGGCCTCGTGCTGAGTGCGATCCGTCAGGGCGGCGTGCCACTCCAACGCATCAGACCCGCGCAAGCGCCTCCTTTGCCCGAAGTAGCACACAACTCATGCGACGCGGCGCCTCTCTGACGCTTGTTGTCCGATTCGGGCGGTCGTTCGGCGACAGTTGTGTGCTACTTCGAACTGAACGAGAGCGCCGGCTCGCGTTCTGTTGTCGAGCAGTGCGCGCCCATCCGGGACCGACCGATAGCGAATGGCCAACCGCACTGAGCCGGCTATCGTCGCCCGCGTCGTGGATGGACACCCAGGAGACCAAGTACGAACCGTTCGGTAGTGCGGGCTAAGCCGCCGAGTGAACTGAACTCGTGGCTGTCCCAACCTCCTGTCGGAAGCATCGACGCCGACAGGAGGTTCTCCCGTACGAACCGGCGCTAGTCGCCGCTGAAGCCAGCCGGGATCTGCAGGGTGGCCTGGCTGAGGTCAGCGGCTGCGCGCGGCGTCCAGGTCAGGTCGTCGGTGTAGAGAAGTGAGCCTGAATCGCTGAACGTAACCCGAACCAGCTGGTACGTAGTGGTGTCGACGTACAGCTCGATGTCCGTCCCCGGAGCCCACAGTGAGGATCCGGCCGGTACCGGCACCGTCATCCGAAGTTGCTCAGTGTTGTGGCCGTCGATCTGGACCTGGCCTTCGTCGACGAGCGTTGCCGCTGCGAGCTGGTTCCGGATATCTGTCGGCGACGGGACATTGACTCCCATTCGCGACGATTCGTCGATGGCGCCTTGCGGCTCGGTGGTGGTCGTTACCGTGCGGTTGGCGTAATCGAGGGTGGTGAGAGTCGCCGAGTGGCCGTCGACCGTGACACCAGTCTCGGTTTGGGGCTGGCCCGCCGCGGTGTCGAGCAACAATCGACGGTTCCCCGTCGCGGGATCCAGCCAGGTCGTCATCGTGACCTGAGGGGTACCGCCGATCACCTTGCTGATGATGAGATAACTGTTGTCCTCCGCGAGCGACGCGTGCAACTGCTTGGTCACGTACGCCACGGTGTGAATATTGGTGGCGATGGGACCTCCTGCGGCCGCGGGACTGGGCGGCCTGTGGCTGGAAACCACACTGACTGTCCCGACGGCGATGACAGCCAAGCTGATGCCGGCCGCCGATCGACGGCGGATCTGCTGACGACGATGGTGACGTTGGGCTGCACCAAAGACCTCGGGAGCGAGTTGGACGTCAGCCATCGCCTCCTGCATCGTCTCGGCAAGGGTGGACTCGTTCATGATTTGGTCCTTTCGGTTTCGGGCCAGATGGCGGTGATGGCGCGTAGCTGCACCAGACCGCGAGAGGCAGTGGACTTGACGGTCCCCACGGAGCAACCCAGGAGGTCCGCGGTCTCGGCCTCAGAACGGTCTTCGAAGAACCGGAGGACGAGAACGGCGCGCTGTCGCGCTGGTAGCCGAGCAAGAGCATCAAGCAGGGCGCGTCGGGTCACGAGCCGGTCCGTCGTATCCGGCTGCGCGGGAGGTTCCACGTCGATCAAGACTTCTCGGCGGCGACGCCGAACCCGCCAGCTGTCGATAGCAAGGTGGTACAACGTGCGCCGAAGATGAGCTTCTGCGGTGACCGCCTCACGAGACGGTGATCGCATCACCCGTTCGAGCGCAGCCTGCAAGAGATCTTGGCCGCCGTCGACGCTTCCTGCGAGCAGCATTGCAGTCCGCTGTAGCGCATCGCCCCGATCGTGCAACAGCGCGACTAGGACCGCGTCGGTGTTCCGCACGTATCTCATGACGACCGGAGACCCCAAAAAGGTTGAGCGAGCAAAACCCGATCGTCCTTGCACTCGACACGACAGCGACGCCTCGGCCCGACGCCGGACCCACGTGGGACCGCCGTCGAGTCGCTCGAAGGCAAAGAGCCAGGTCGGAACGGTGGGCCGTGTCGGACTCGAACCGACAACCTACGGATTAAAAGAGCCATTTGGGGACGTCCTCTGCGATCCGTAGAGGTGCGTTACCGCAGGTCAGAGCGTTTTGGCCGTCCGCTTCGGGTCGCTCGAATACGCAAAAGTCCATCCGCATGGCTGCCAACTTGGCTGCCAACTTCGTCGGAGGCCATGGCGCAATGAGCGGGCAATGTCCGAGACGTGCGCGAAGATGGAGCCGATCTCAGGGAGGAGCGCGATGACGACGAAGACAGACCGCCAAGCCGAGCTCGCCCGATTCGACGTACCGCTCTACACCCTCACCGAAGCCGCCCGTTACCTCGACGTTCCGCCCTCCACCTTGACCAGTTGGGCAAAGGGTTACCGCCGGAAGATCCCCGGACGCCCGGCCGTGGTGGGAGCGCCGGTACTGACGGCGATCCAAACGAAGAACCGCGGTCCGGTAGTTCCGTTCGTCGGTCTCGCCGAAGGCCTCGTGTTGAGTGCGATCCGTCAGGGCGGGGTGCCACTCCAACGCATCAGACCCGCGCTCGCAGTGATCGAGAAGACGTTCGGTGTGCAGCACGCGCTCGCGAGCAAGCGCCTGTTCACCGACGGCGCCGAGATCTTGTTCGACTACGCGGAGAACGGTGACGACCCTGACGCCGCGCGCGCGGCCCGTGAGCTGGTAGTCGTCAGAAACGGCCAGCGGGTCTTCAACGATGTCGTCGAGGCATACCTACGCCGGATCGAGTTCGGCAAGGACGGCTACGCGAGATTGATTCACCTGCCCGCGTACCAGATCGCCGAAGTCGTCGTCGATCCGACGCGAGGATTCGGCCAGCCAATCTTCGCCAGAGGCGGCGCGCGGTTGGAAGACGCGATCGCGCTGTTCCGCGCTGGCGAAAGCCTCGACACCGTCGCCGAGGAGTACGGCGTGCCCCGCCAGGACATCGAGGACGCGGTTCGCATCGCGACCCGTATCGCCGCCTGAGATGACACAGCGGCACCCGGGAGGGTTGCCAGACCTGTTCCTGGACCGCAGCCTGGGACGCATCCAGGTGCCGACCCTCCTGCGCGCTGCCGGCCTCCGTCTGCGCACCCTCGCCGAGGTGTACGGGGTTCCCGCCGACGAGGATATCTCCGACGTCGACTGGCTTACCCGTGCCGGCAACGAACAATGGCCCGTCCTCATGAAGGACGAACGGATTCGCTACCGCCCAGCCGAACGCGAAGCTGTGCTGAGAGCTGACGTACGAGCGTTCTGCCTCGTCAATGGCAACCTGCTCGCATCAGCCATGGCCGAGCTGTTCATCGAAAAGATCGACGAGATAGCAGCTGCCTGCGAGACCTCTGGACCGTTCCTTTACTCGGTTACGAGAGCAGGACTGCGCCGAGTCGACCTATAGATCGATGCCAGCTCCTCGACATCGCCGCGCTCACTATCGAACGAGAACGGCACCTATAGTCTGCCGCCTCAGCGGCGGGCGGTGCTGTGAGAAGAGCGGCACTTCTTCGGCAAGAAGACACCGCTGTCGCCGAGAATGATTGTGAGGAGGACACGAAGTGCCGAAGACCGTCAAGGGGAACGCGGGGCGGAGGCCGCCCGATCCGTCGGCGGACCACTCCGGCATCGACGCCTGGATTCGACGCCTGGTGCCCGATCTGCAGCCCATCGTCAGGCGGCTGGACGAGACGATCCGTGCGACGGTTCCTGGCCTTGGCTATGGCATCAAGTGGAAGCGGGCGTACTACGGGTTGCCCGATCAAGGGTGGCTCATCGAGATCGCGCCGTACGACGTTTCAGTGAATGTCGTCTTCTTCGGTGGTGCTGACTTCAACCCTCCACCCCCGCTTGGCACCACCGACCGAACGCGGTACGTCAAGGTGACGACTCTGGAGGGGGCGGAGCACCCGGACCTGAAGCAGTGGATCGAACAAGCAGCCCGCACGCCGGGATGGAAATGAGGTCGGAGGGGTGGCGAGGAACGTTCTCTAGCGCCGGCTCGCGTTCGGCTGTTTGGCGATGCGCGCGCATCCGTAACCGACCGATAGTGACTGGCCGGCAGCGAACGAGATCCGGCGCTCCCGATCGGTTTGTGCAGGGTCACCAGTAGCCCGCTACCGCTAACCCTGCAC
>DATAUF010000001.1:0-59407 GCA_036268405.1 Mycobacteriales bacterium | reverse complement strand
GCCCTGTTCCCAGGACTTGTCGCAGGTGCGCGGATCGCACTGCGCGACCGCTTCTCCGCGAGCGGCTGGCTCGACGACGTACGCCGCTTCGACGCGACGTTCACCACGACGGTGGGTCGCGCGCTGTCCTATCTCCTCGCGACGGAGCCGACCGGCCACGACCGCGATCACCATCTGACCGTCGTGCTCGCGCCGGAGAGCTCACCTCGCGACGCGGAGCTGTTCACCGAGCGCTTCGGGGTTCCGGTCGTCACCGGCTACGGCTCGAGCGAGGGAGGCATCACCTTGCTGCCGAGCCGGCGCCACGGTGCGCTCGGTCGCGCACCCAAAGGAACCGACATCGTCGTCGTCGACCCAGCCACCGGGATCGAGAAGGACCCGGCCGACCTCGATGACAACGGCCTGCTCCGCAACCCCGAGGAAGCGATCGGCGAGCTCGTACGGCGCGACTCAACCGGCTCGTTCGAGGGCTACTGGTCCAACGACGAGGCAGACCGCGACCGGCTGCGCAGCGTCACGATGCCGGACGCCGACTCGGCATCCGAGGGCTGGTACTGGTCCGGCGACCAGGCGTACCGCGACGCCGACGGCGTCTTCTACTTCGCCGGCCGCGTCGGCGATTGGCTGCGCGTCGACTCCGAGAACTTCGCTGCCGCGCCGGTCGAGCGGATCGTCGGCCGCTTCCCCGGTGTCGCCGCCGCCGGGGTCGTGGGCGTTGCAGACCCGCACTCGGGAGACCAGGTCCTCGCGGCCCTGGAGCTCTTCGACGGCGTGACGTTCGATCCGGTGGCCTTCGCCAACTGGCTCGGTGAGCAAGCCGACCTCGGCACGAAGTGGGCGCCGCGCTTCGTCCGCATCGCGCGGAAGATGCCCACTGTCGGCATCGACAAGATCGACCGCCAGACCCTCAAGCGCGAGGCGTGGGCGACCCACGACACAATCTGGTGGCGCCCAGCTCGCGAGGACTCCTATCGTCCGCTCACCGACGCCGACCGTGAGTCGATGTACGCCGAGTTCGCCGCGAACGACCGCGCCGCCCTCGCCCCCGCCAAACCGTCGTCACGACGCAGCCGCGCCGCACTCGCGAAGGGCCTCGCCGCGTGGTTCGAGGAGCGGGGTCACGACGGCAGCCCGCGCGTCGAGGTCGAGCGCCCGCAGCCCGGTCTGTCGAGCGACACGATCCTGCTCGACGTCGACGGCGAGAGCTACGTCGCCCGGCTGCCACCGCTGAGCGCCGGACTGTTCCCCGACTACGACCTCGCGCGCCAGGACCGGGTGCAACGTGCCGTCGGGGCTGCCGGGATCCCCTCGGCCGTGCCGATCGCCTACGAGACGGACCTGTCCTGGGTGGGCGCACCGTTCCTGGTCATGCCGCGAATCCCCGGCCGAACGCTGACCACCAACCCGTCGTACCTCACCCATGGCTGGCTCGCCGAGTCCTCAGCCGGCGATCAGACCGCGATGTTCCGCCGCTTCGTCAACATGCTCGGTCGGATCCATCGCCTCGACCACACCGAGCTCGACCTCGGCACGCTGTCCGGCGGGGGGCCCACGTTGAGCGGCGTTCTGGACTACTGGGATCGCTATCTGGACTGGGCGACCGAGGGCGCCAACGCCGAGCTGGTCGAGGGCGCCAAGATCTACCGCGACGCGCTCTCCTGGTGCCGCGCCAACCTTCCCGCCAGCCCGCCTGCCGCTGCGCTGCTGTGGGGCGACCCGCAGCTGCAGAACCTGGTCGTCGACGACAGCGGCGAGATCGCGGCCGTCCTGGACTGGGAGATGGCAGGACTCGGCGTGCCGGAGCTCGACCTGTCGTGGTTCCTGGTGCTGCACGAGCACGCCGCTGAGACCGCCGGCCACGACCTGCCCGGCTTCCCCGGCCGCGACACGATCGTCGGGTGGTACGCCGAAGCGCTGGGACGTGAGGTTGCCGACCTGCACTGGTACGACGTGCTCGCCAACATTCGCAGCGGCGCGATCGTGCTGCGGATCGGAGGGCTCTTGGCCGCCGCCGGCCATCCCACGACCTGGACGTCGCAGGTACCGCAGCCCCGTCACCTGGCGAACCTGATCGCAGTCAACGGGGTGCGGACGTGACGACCTGGGACCGGCTTCACGTCGACGGCGAATGGCAGCACCCCGTCTCGACCGAAACCTTCGATGTCCGCTCACCGCACGACGGGCGCAACGTCGGTTCCGCCCCGAATGGCAACGCCGCCGACATCGACCGCGCCGTTGCGGCCGCCCGCCGAGCTTTCGATGACGGCCCGTGGCCCCGCATGACGGTCGAGGAACGGTGCGACGTGCTGCGGCCATTCGTCGCGGCCTACGGCGAACGCACCCAGCAGATGTCGGACCTGATCATCGCCGAGATGGGATCGCCGCGATGGTTCTCAGACCTCGGCCAAGCCAACGGCCCGTGGGCGCTGATGAGCCAGACGCTCGGGTTCGCGGACGAGCTGGAGTGGGAGCAGCGCCGCGGCGGCACCCTGGTCCGCAAGGCCCCCACCGGCGTCGTCGGGATCATCACGCCGTGGAACGTCCCGCAGGTCACCATCGCCGCCAAGCTGTTCCCGGCCCTGGTCGCCGGCTGCACGGTCGTGGTGAAACCCGCACCTGAGACGCCACTCGACGCGATGCTGCTCGCCGAGATCCTCGCGGGCAGCGGCCTCCCGGCCGGAGTGGTCGCGATCGTGCCGGGCGGTACCGAGGCCGGTCAGCGGCTCGTGACCCATCCCGATGTCGACAAGGTCGCCTTCACCGGCAGCTCCGCGGTCGGGCGTTGGATCGGCGCGGAGTGCGGCAGGCGGCTCGCCCGCTGCAGCCTCGAGCTCGGCGGCAAGTCGGCCGCGATCATCTGCGCCGACGCATCCATCGAGCGGACCGTCGCCGGGCTGAAGTTCTCGTCGTTCCTCAACAACGGCGAGGCTTGCGTCGCACAGACTCGCGTGCTCGCGCCACGCGAGCGCTACGACGAGGTGGTCGACGCGCTCGCCGAGATGACGTCGTCGCTCTCGGTAGGCGATCCCGAGGACGCCGAGACCTACATCGGTCCGCTCGTCTCGGCACGCCATCAGGAACGCGTCGCGTCGTACCTCGACATCGGCGTTGCCGAAGGTGCACGAGTGGTCGCCGGTGGGCGCGGCGAGGTCGAGGGGCTGTCCGGTCACTACGTGAAGCCGACGCTGTTTGCCGACGTCGACAACCGGATGCGGATCGCGCAGGAGGAGATCTTCGGTCCGGTCGTCGCGGTCATCCCTTACGACGGCATCGACGACGCGGTCCGCCTCGCCAACGACTCCGACTTCGGGCTGGCCGGCTCGGTGTGGACCAAGGACCGTGAGGCAGGCCTGGCGATCGCGCGCCGGATCAGGGCCGGGACGTTCGGCATCAACGCCTACGCACCCGGCTTCGAGGCACCGTTCGGTGGCTTCAAGGCGAGCGGGATCGGTCGTGAGTACGGACCGGAGTCACTTGAGGAGTACGTCGAGCTGCAGTCGATCCAGGGCGTGCCTGAGGCATGACGACGCTCTCTGCGACCGACGCTGACGCCGCCACCGTCTTCGATCCCGACGCGTGGACCTCGGGCGCGCCGTACGAGGTGCTGGCTCGGCTGCGCGCCGAGGCGCCGGTGCATCGCGTCGAGCTGCCGGACCTCCCCCCGGCCTGGCTGCTGACGCGGCACGAGGACGTGATCCGCGTCAGCCGCGACGACGCGACGTTCAGCTCCTCGACCGGTAACACGTTCGTCGAGATGCGCGCGAACTCCGGGTCCGCGATGCTCCCCTCGCTCGACCCGCCACGGCACACGACGATCCGACGGCTGGTCAACCAGGCGTTCACCGCTCGCAACGTCGGGCGGCTCGAGGATCGGATCCGCGAGATCGCCCGCGGCATCGTCGACCGCATTCTGGATCTGGGCGAGTTCGACGCGGTGCCCGAGATCAGCGCCGAGATGTCGCTGCAGGTGATCGCCGAGGTGCTCGGTGTCCCGCAAGAGGACCGGCTCAAGATCTTCGACTGGAGCAACGCGATCGGGAGCCTCGGCATCGAGGATCCCGACTACGCGCCGACGCCCAACGCGGTCGTCGAGGCCGGCATGGCGATGTACGGATACTGCCAGGAGCTGCTGGCCCACCGAAGGAACGCCGAACCCCGCGATGACATCCTCTCGGCGCTGCTGGCGGCCCGAGTCGACGGCGAGGCGCTGACCGACGCGCAGCTCAACGAGTTCTTCCTGCTGCTCGCGGTCGCAGGCAACGAGACGACGCGCAACACGCTGAGCCACTCGATCCATGCGCTCTCTCAGAATCCTGACCAACGTGCCCGGCTCGCAACGCCAGCAGCAACGACGCCGGCCGTGGTGGACGAGCTGTTGCGGTGGTCGACCCCGGTCCTGCACTTCCGGCGTACCGCGGCAGTCGACACCGAGATAGCCGGCCAGCGCATCGCAGCGGGAGACTGGGTCGTCATGCATTACCTGTCGGCGAACCGCGACGAGAGTGTCTTTGCCGACCCGCAGCGCTTCGACATCAGCCGCGAGCCCGGGCCGCACGTCGCGTTCGGCGGACTCGGCACCCACTTCTGTCTGGGCGCGCAGCTTGCCAAGCTGGAGATCGCCGTGATGCTCGATGAGCTCTACACCCGCGCGCCAAAGCTCGCTTCGACCGCGGAGCCGACCCGACTTCGTTCCGCGTTCTTCCACGGCATCAAGTCACTGCCCTGCAGCGTCGGCGGTGCCGCGTGACGGATTCTCGCGACCTGTGCGTCATCGGAGTCGCGCAGCAGACGGTCCACCCGCCGGGCCCGGCCCCGGAGCCGCTGGAGTCATGGGAGCAGGTCGCGCGCGCCGCGGCCGACGATGCCGGCGTGCCGGACCTGCTCGCGTCGCTGGACTCGATCCAGGTTGTCTACTGCCAGAGCTGGTCCTATGACGACCCCGCAGGACGGCTCGCCGAACGCCTGGGCGCGAGCCCGATGCACACGCTCTACTCAGGCATCGGCGGCACGGTCCCGCAGACCCTCGTCTCGGCAACCGCCGAAGCGATGCAGCGCGGCGAGCTCGACTCCGCGCTGATCGTCGGCGCCGAGGCACTCGCCACCAAGAAGGCGCTGAAGCGCGCCGGCGAGAGGCCCGCGTGGTCGCACCGTGAGACGGAGCGCTCGGAGTTCCCCTGGACGCCGCCGCCCGCCGTCGAGCTGGCGCACGAGGTGTTCCAGGCATGGGAGACCTTCCCGCTGTGGGACACCGCGCGCCGGGCGGCCCGCGGCGCCGACCTCTCGTCGTACGCACGGCAGATGGCCGAGGTCATGGCGGCGATGACGCCACGCGCCGCCGCCAACCCGTACGCCTGGCGACCGGTCGAGCTCACCACGGACCAGGTCATGACGGCGACGCCCGACAACCGCTACGTCGGCTGGCCCTACACCAAGCACGAGGTGTCGGTGATGGACGTCGACATGGCAGCAGCGCTGCTCGTGACGACGGTTGGGAGGGCCGACGCCCTCGGCATCCCGGAAGACCGTCGGATCCATCTGGCCAGCAGCTCCTACGCCGAGGATCCCGCCGGTGTCGCGGAGCGGCACGACCTGGCGGCGTCAGCCGCAATGGCTGTGACGGGCGAGACCGCGCTGCGCGCGGCCGGCATCGATCTCGCCGACGTCTCCTGCTTCGACCTCTACTCTTGTTTCCCGTCATCGCTGACGCTGGCAACCGATGCGCTCGGTCTTGATCCGCTCGACCCGCGCGGCCTTTCGGTGACGGGTGGACTGCCGTACGCCGGTGGCCCGGGCAGCGGCTATCTCTTGCACGGAATCGCGACAGTGGTCGAGCGGCTTCGCGCCGACGGCGGGCACGGGTTCGTCACCGGCGTCGGCATGCACATGCAGAAGCACGTCGCCGCGGTCTACGGCACCCGGCCTGGCTGGACCGCGACCCCGGCCGTTCAGGACGAGGTCGGTCGTCGCCAGCCACGACTGCCCCTGATCGACAGCTACGCCGGCGACGCGACGGTCGCGGCGTACACCGTGGCGCATGACCGCGACGCGCCGCAGAACGCGCTGCTGGTGCTCGATGTCCGCGGCGGCCGAACCCTCGCGCGGGTGCACGAACCAGACCTGCTCGCCGACGCCGAGTCCAGGGAGCTCGTCGGCGCAACCGTGACCGTGTCGACCGACGGCAAGAAGAACATCGCGAGGTGGTGAGTAGCCCATGATGCGGGACGAGCTGGTCGACGTGATGCGACGGGCGATGAAGCTGCGCGCCGACAACACCACCGACCTCGTGCCCAGCGAGCGGCTCGAGCCGGCTGCGCACTACACCGATCCCGAGCGCTTCGCCCGCGAGAAGGCGTTGGTCTTCGCGGCCCCACAGCTGGTCGGCTACGCGAGCGAGCTGGGAAAGCCAGGATCGTTCACGACCAAGGACGTCATGGGCACACCCGTCCTGCTCACGCGCGCCAAGGACGGCAAGGTTCGCGCGTTCCACAACATCTGCAGACACCGGCAAGCGCCGATCGCCACAGGCTGCGGCACAGCGCAGCGCCTCGCCTGCCCGTACCACTCGTGGACCTACGACCTCACCGGCCGTGTGACAGGCGTCCCCGGCGATGACGGCTTCACCGCGGCGCGCTCGACCGAGACCCGCCTGCCACAGCTGCCCGCCGAGGAGTACGCCGGGTTCCTGTGGGTGGGGCTCGACCCTGCGCGACCGCTCGATGTCGCCACGCACCTCGGTGAGCTCGGACCGCAGCTCACCTCGTGGGACTTCGGCTCCTGGGCGCCGGTTGGCGAGAAGCGGCTCGACGGCCATCTGGACTGGAAGCTCGCCCTCGACACGTTCGCGGAGAACTACCACTTCGCGACCGTGCACGCGACGACGTTCGCCACCGTCGCGCACAGCAACTGCACCGTCTTCGACTCCTTCGGCCGCCACCACCGGCTGGTCTTCCCGCTCCGTGCGATCGACGACTGCATGGACATTCCCGAAGACGAGTGGGTGCCGCTCGACCGGCTCGTCGTGATCTATGCGATCTACCCGAACATCGTGCTGTCGGTCACTGCGGTCAACGGCGAGATCTTCCGCGTCTATCCCGGTGCCGGGCCTGGTCAGTCGACGACCTACCACCAGAACTCCTGGCGCTACCCGCTCGATGACGACGAAGCTCGGGAGAGCGCTGCAGCGGTCTTCGAGTACGCCCACCACACCGTGCGCGACGAGGACTATGCGCTCGCCGAGCGGCTACAGGCCAACCTCGAAACCGGGCTGTCGCCCCACCTGCTGTTTGGACGGAACGAGCCCGGCCTGCATCATCGTCACACCGTGATCACCGAAGCCTTGGGAGAGTCCACCTCGTGAGCCTGACGTTGCTGCTCGACCTCGCGGTCGGCATGGTGCCGGACCGCGTCGCCGTTGGGCGTCGCCACGACGGCATCACTTTCGCCGACCTCGACCGTCGCGCGCGAAACACCGCGGCGCATCTGCAGACCTCGCAGGCGCGCACCCTCGCCTACGTCGGGCTGTCCGGTCCCGCGTTCCATGTCTCGTTGTTCGCCGCCGCGCATGCAGGCGTCGCCGTGGCGCCGCTGAACTACCGACTCTCGGACAACCAGCTCGCCGACCTGCTGGGGCAGCTCGACGCGCCCCTCGTGGTCGCGGACGAGGCATTCCTGTCACACCTGCCGTCCGGCGTCGCCACCATCACCACCACCGGCCTGCTCGCACTTCCCGAGGCCGAGCCCGAGTGGGTGGACGTCGACGACGACTCGCCCGCAGTGCTGCTGTTCACGAGCGGTACGACGAGCGCGCCGAAGGGCGTGATCCTGCGCCACGCCCATCTGGTCGCCTACGTGCTGCAGACCGTCGACCCCGGCTCGGCGCTGGACGACGACGCGGCCCTGGTGTCCGTCCCGCCGTACCACGTCGCGGGCGTCGGGACTGTGCTCACCAACACCGCCGCCGGACGGCGCGTGGTCCACCTGCCGGACTTCAGCGCCGAAAACTGGCTCGACATCCTGACGGGTGAGGGCATCACCAGCGCGATGGTGGTGCCGACGATGCTTTCGCGCATCGTCGACCACCTCGATGGTGCCGAGGCGAAGGCACCGACGCTGCGGTCGATCGCGTACGGCGGCGCCCGCGTCAGCCATCCGGTGCTCGCCGCCGCGCTCAACGCGTTCCCGGAGACCGGCTTCGTCAACGCCTACGGCCTCACCGAGACCTCGAGCACCATCGCCCTGCTCGATGCCGACGACCACCGCGCCGCCCTCGCCAGCGAAGACCCCGCAGTGCAGGCGCGGCTGTCCAGCGCCGGCAAGCTGATCCCCGGCATCGAGGCCCAGGTTCGCGACGAGGACGACGGCGTGCTCGCGGCGGGTGAGGCCGGCGAGCTCTGGGTCCGCGGCCCGCAGGTTTCGGGCGAGTACCTCGGCTCAGGCAGCGTCGTCGATGGCGACGGCTGGTTCCCGACCCGCGACCGCGCGTGGATCGACGCAGACGGCTACCTGTTCATCGAGGGACGCTCCGACGACACGATCATCCGAGGCGGCGAGAACATCGCCCCGGCCGAGGTCGAGGACGTGCTCGTCGAACATCCCGACGTACACGAGGTCGCCGTGGTCGGCGTGCCCGACGACGAGTGGGGCGAGTGCATCGTCGCGGTAGTCGTACCTCATCGCGAGGTCGACCCGGAGGAGCTGCGCGCCTTCGCGCGCAAGTCACTGCGCGGCAGCCGTACCCCGGACCGCATCGTCTTCCGCGACGAGCTACCGGTCACCGCAACCGGCAAGCTCCTCCGCCGAGTGCTCGTCGATGAACTAACTTCCGACTAGCCGACCTGTCAGGCTCTCCGCACGCTGGAGCGTCCTGAGACCCTGACAATCTCGATGGCAACTACCGTCTACGCGTGAACGACTCAGCCGCGGCGTCTTCGCAAGCAGCTGCCGTGCTTCACGCCGTGCTTCAGGTTTCCGCGGATCTGTCCGTCGAGGACGCACTGGCTGCCGAGTCGCTGGGGTACTCGACGTTGCAGGCAGGCGCGGAGCATCAGGCCTGGCTGGCTTCACGCACGCCGCGGGAGCGACTCGTCTCGGGCTCTCCGGTTGACATCGCGCGCGATGGCGATGTCCTCACGATCCGGCTGACGCGTCCGGAGCGGCGCAATGCGATCGATGCCGCGACGCGCGATGCGCTGCTCGATGCGTTCGCGATCGCTGAGGCCGATCCCGACCTCGAGGTGGTCTGGTCCGGCGAGGGTCCGTCGTTCTGCAGCGGCGGAGACCTCGACGAGTTCGGGACGCTGCCCGATCCGGCAACCGCGCACCTGATCCGTACGACGCACAGCCTTGGCGCCGCGGTCCACCGGCTGAGCGACCGAATGACGGTTCGGGTCCACGGCAGTTGTGCCGGCGCCGGCGTCGAGCTGCCCGCGTTCGCTGGACGGGTCATCGCCGGCCCGGACACCACGTTCCGGCTTCCCGAGCTGGCGATGGGCCTGATCCCGGGGGCAGGCGGAACCGTGAGCCTGCCGCGGCGGATCGGGCGAGGACGGACCGAGCAGCTCGCGTTGTCGGGCGAGCCGATCGACGCCGCAACCGCGCTCGACTGGGGGCTGGTCGATGAGCTGGCCTGAGGTCGCCGGCGATCCCGCCGCCGAGTACGCGCGGCGGCTGCTGCTGCAGCACGGCGTCGATGTCGATGTGACCGAGCCTGCCGCGCGACGCAGCGCGATCGAGAGTTGGGCCGGGTCAGGTGCGATGGCACTGACTGGTACGCCGGACGGTCCGCCGCAACTCGTTGCTGGTGCACCGGCAACGACCACGCGCGGCGCCCTGCTCGCGCTAGGTGCGCTCGCCGCTGCAGCAGGCCTCGACGCGGGCCAGCTGCCCGACGAGAGGTTGCTCGGCGAACGAGCCGCCGCAATGCGGCTGACACGTGGCGGCGCGATCTCTGCGGGAGGTGCCTGCCGCCTGCTGGATGCCGCCGATGGGACAGTCGCACTCACGCTGTCACGCGACCACGACTTCGACTCGCTGCCCGCGCTGCTCGAGGTCGACGCACTCACGGACGACCCGTGGACTGAGGTAGCGGTGAGGTGCAGAGAGGTCACCGCCGCAGCGTTCGCCGAACGAGCAGCGCTTCTCGGCCTCGCGGTCGGCGCCGTACAACCCCCCTCCGCCGAGGCCAACCTTCTTGGTCATTCGGGGGGGGTTGAAAGACCAAGAAGGTTGGCCTCGGCGCAAATTCTGGTCGTGGACCTGTCGTCGTTGTGGGCCGGGCCGCTGTGCGCTCACCTGCTTGGCCTGCTCGGCGCGCGCGTCATCGCCGTGAACAGCGCCCTCCGCCCAGATCCCACCGCCGAAGTCGCACCGCAGTTCCACCGGCTGTTGCGGCACGGAGCCGAGGCCGCTGCCCTGAACCTCACCGACGCAGGTGACATTGAGCGGCTGCGCGACCTGCTGTCGGCGGCCGACATCGTGATCGAGGCGTCACGACCGCGAGCGCTCGCCCAGCTCGGCATCGACGCCGAGTCGCTCGCGACCACCGCGACCTGGATGTCCATCACGGCGTACGGACGCGACAGCAATCGAATCGGCTACGGCGACGACGTCGCAGCAACAGCGGGCCTGCTCGGCGCCGGGCCGGTGTTCGCCGCCGACGCGATCGCCGACCCGCTCACCGGCACTCATGCCGCCGTCGCCGCTCTCGCTCAATGGGCCACGCGACGAACCGGACTGGTCGAAGTCGCGATGTACGACATCGCGCGCGCGGCGCGAACGCCGCTTCCCGAGGCAACCGTGGTCGCACGCGACGGAAGCTGGTACGTCGATGATGGAAGCAACCTGATCGCGGTGAGCGACCCCGCGCTCAGGGTGGCGGCGAGATGACGGTCGTCTTCGGCGCCGAAGTGGACCGGCGGATCGTCAACGTCCGGTTCGATGACAAGGTCGTTCTGCAGGTATCGCCACATGCAATGACTCCGATCGGCAGCGAGGAGGTCGTCGAGGCGCGCGGTGCCGCGCTGCTGCCGGGGTTGCACGACCATCACATCCATCTGCTCGCCACGGCACGTGCTCGAACCTCGATTGATGTGGCGAACGGGGTCGACGCGTTGGCGGCTGCACCGTCGCAGTCAGGGTGGCTGCGGGCGATCGGGGGAAGCGACGAGCTCGACGCCGCGACCCTCGACCGGGTCGTGCCGCACCGCCCGGTCCGGGTCCAGCACCACAGTGGGGCGATGTGGGTCCTCAACTCGACGGGCCTCGCAGCGGTCGGCGCTCACGAAGCGTCCGAGCAAGGCATCGAGCGGTTCCCCGACGGCACGCCGACCGGGCGACTGTGGCGGCTCGACGACTGGCTCGGCGCACGAGTGGACGACGAGCCTCCCGATCTCGGTCGCCTCGGCCACGAGCTCACGTCGTTCGGGATCACCGGCGTGACCGATGCCACGCCGACGATCGGCCCCGGGGCGGTGGAGATCTTCGCCGCCGCGCGCCTGCCGCAGCGACTGCACTTCCTCGCCGATCGGCCGCCGCCGTTCGGCGTCGCCGGACCGCGCAAGATCGTCGTCGAGGATCACGACCTCCCCACATACGACGCGTTGCGCGAGGAGGTCGCTGACGCACGAGTGCTGGGGCGCGCCGTTGCGGTGCACTGCGTCACCCGCGAAGCAGTCCTGCTCATCCTCGCCGTCCTGGACGAGGTGGGCGTGGTCCTGGGCGACCGAATCGAGCACGCCGCCATCGCGGACTCCGACGTCGTCGCGAGGCTGGCCCGGCTGGGCATCGCCGTAGTGACGCAGCCGGGCTTCATCCTCGAGCGCGGTGACCGCTACCTGCGAGACGTGCCGCCCGCGGATCTTCCCGATCTCTATCGGTACGCGTCATTAATGAATGCGCGCGTTGCCACCGTGCCGAGCAGCGACGCACCCTATGGACCGATCGACCCGTGGACCGTGATGCGATCCGCGCGGGACCGGCGCAGCGCCTCACGGACGCCCGTCAACCCGAAGGAATGGGTGAGCGCGTCAGTCGTGCTGTCTGGATACCTCCGGCCGCCCGGCGCGCTTCACGCGGCGCCGCGACGCGTCCGTGCCGGTGAGCCGGCCGATCTCGTGCTCCTGCGCCTCCCACTGGCAGAAGCGCTCGACGATCCTCGCGCGGAGCTGGTGGCGCGGACCTGGCACGCCGCACCTACAGGTAGCTGATCCCGGCGCCCGCACCTTGCAGCTCGGCCGGCTCGCCGACGAACGTCACAGAACCCTTCGCCATCACGTAGCAGATGTCCGCGAGCCGCAGCGCATAGCTGAGGTACTGCTCGACGAGCACGATCGTCGTGCCGTCGGACTTCAGGTTCTCGACGGCGTCGTACAGCATCTGCACGATGAGCGGCGCGAGACCTGCGGAGATCTCGTCCATCATGAGCACCTTCGGGTTCGCGAGGAACGCGTGGCTCATCGCGAGCATCTGCTGCTCCCCGCCGGACAGCGTCCCCGCGCGCTGCTTGAGGCGGCCGGTCAGACCCGGGAACATGTCGTGAACCCTGGCGAGCTGGCGGCGGCGCCACTCGGCGTCGACACCCTGAGCGGACGCCGCAGCGAGCTCTAGGTTCTCGCCGACGCTCAGGCCGGGAAAGACCCCGCGCCCGTCCGGGACGAGCGTCAGGCCGCGGACCGCCCGGTGGTAGGTCGACAGGCCGTCGATCCGCCGGCCGAACAACCTGATAGCGCCGCCACTTGACCGCACCGTGCCGGTCAGCGCACCCAACGTGGTCGTCTTCCCGGCACCGTTCGGTCCGAGCAGGGCGACCGTCGCACCTTCCGGCACGGTCATCGACAGCTCATGGATCACGCTGACCTTGCCGTAGCCGGCAGAGAGGTTCTCGATCTCGAGCGCCGCAGTCATGAGGCATCCACCTCCGCGCCGAGGTACGCCGAGCGCACCGCGGGGTCGGCCCGAACCTCGGCCGGAGTCCCATGCGCGATCATCGCGCCGAAGTCGAGCACATAGATCTCGCTCGACAGCGCCATCACGAGCTCCATGTCGTGCTCGACCAACAGGATCGTCATGCCGAGGTCGGCGAGCGAGGTCAGCACCGAGTGCAGCCGGTCGGTCTCCGCATCCGACAAACCGCTTGCCGGCTCGTCCAGCAAGAGCACCTGCGGGTCGGTGCACAGCGCGCGCGCGAGCTCGACCAGACGCGCCAGCCCGGTCGGCAGCGAGCCGGCGGCCCGGTCGGCCAGATCGGATATCCCTACGAGCTCCATCGCCTCGTGCACCTGGCGAAGAACGTCGGGGTTGTCCGGATGACGCAACGAGAACAGGTCCCGCCAGATCCGGTTGGTGGAGCGACCCTCGACTGCGACCTGCAGGTTCTCTGCCACCGACAATCCGGTGAACAGCTCGAGGATCTGGAAGGTCCTCGCCATGCCGGCACGGGCGCGGCGGTCAGGCGACATGCCCTTGAGGCTGCGGCCATCGAGCGACGTAGTGCCGGCGTCCGGATCGAGGATGCCGCTGATCGCGTGGAACATCGTCGTCTTACCGGCGCCATTCGGACCGATCAGCGACGTGATCTGACCGGGATTCGCAACCAGGCTTGCATCGCGTACCGCGACGAAGCCACCGAACCGCACCGTGATGTCGCGCGCCTCGAGGACCGCACCACGCAGCTGACCGTTCACTTTTCGCTGCCGGAGAGAACTCGTTCCGCGAACTTCGATGGCTCAAGGTCCCATCCGGGTGGAGGCGCCTCTGTGATGCGCCTTCGCGCTGCCACGAAGGCGGCGAGGCTGCGCTCGGCCGGCGACGGACCGACGCCGTCGCCGCGGACAAACCGCAGCACCGTACCGATGACGCCTCCTGGCAGGTAGCCGATGAACAGCGCGATGGCGCCGATCACGATCAAACTTGAGCCCTGGTGACCAGTCGCCGAGTCGAAACCAATGAACAAGGTGGCGGCGAGGATTGCGCTTGTGCGATACGACAACCCGAAGACGACGACGGCACCGAACCAGTAGAGGCCGAACAGCGGCGCGAATGGTCCCTGCACACCCACGTTCAGCGCGCCCTGCTGCATCACGACCAGGCTTCCACCGACCGCCGCGATGCACGCGCTGGCGCCGAAGATGAGCAGCTTGTATCGCCGTAGCGAGATGCCGACGCTGACCGCGCCTCGCTCACTGTCACGCATCGCACCCAGCACTCGGCCGAGCACGCCGCTGCGTAGGTTGCGGACCAGCAGCAGCACGAGTGCCAGGATCACGAGCTCGAAGTAGAGGAACTCTCGGTTGCCCTCCAGCGACCAGCCGAACAGGTTCGGACGAGAGACGTTTCGCGCAGGGGTCCAGTTCGGGCTCTCAATAATGAACGACTCGACGATCTGCGCAAACGCCAGCGTGATCAAGCCGAGGATCAGCCCGCGCCGGCGCAGCGCCGGGTAACCGACGAGCACGCCGATCGGGATCACCACCAGCGATCCGATGACCATCGCCAGGATCACCGGCACATGTGAGATCGAGGTCGAGTACGGCAGCGGGAGCCGACCGCTGTGCAGCTGGACGGTCACGTAGGCACCCAGCCCGGCGAACGCGGCGGTAGCAAGCGACAGGTGGCCGCTGTAGCCGGTGATCGCCACGATCGCAAGGAAGCAAACCGAGTAGGCGACAACCTGCTGCGCGGTCACCAGGAAGGAGCCGGACAGCAGGGCAGGGACGACGACCGCGATCAGCGCCGCGACAAGCACACCCTGTAACGTCGCCGCGGTGCTGCGCCTACCGATCCGACTGAAGGTCGCAGTGACCACGCCTGCGATACCGCCACTGCCCGACTCGTCGAGGGTGCGGTAAGCGAGCAGGAACACAACCGTCGTCAACACCGGGACCTGCACATCGATGTTCTGGTTCACGCTCGGGATCCACGACAGCCACGACCAGTAGTGGGGCGTGACCAGCGCCGAGCCGAGACTGCCCACGACGCCGACGCCGAAGCCCGCAGCGACCGCCGTTCCGATGTTGCGCAACCGCGCCACTACCGCGACACCGATGATCTGCAGCAGCTGAAGCGCGAGGCCACCGTTCTGCAGCCCGACGACCGGGGCGTCGAGGACACCCGCGAGCGCCGCGAAGGCAGCGCCGATCGCCCACGAGAGCATCGAGATCCGGTTGGCGTTGACGCTGAACAGCTCGGCCAGCCCTCGACGGTCGACGACTGCGCGCACCTGACGGCCGAGCGGGCTGTAGCGGAACAGCAGGACCAGGCCGCCGGCGGCAATCGCGATCGCCGCGACGTTGCCAACCACGGTCCACGACACCGCGACGGCGCTGTTGCCACTGCCGAGCTGGAAGGCCTGCGCGGCGGAGAAGATGTTCTTCGGCAGGTACGTCGTCTCGCCGTAGATGACCCCGCCGATACCGAGCAGCAGGATCAGCACGCCGAGGTTCGCGACGACCTTTTCCGCGGTGCCGGCCGACCGTCGCTCCAGGGAGCGGAAGACAATGACGTCCATCAGGACGCCGATGGCCGGTCCTGCCACGAGCACCACTAATAACAGGCCGAGCCAGACCGGGACGCCGTCGTTGCTGGTGAGCTCGTACATGATGAAGGCGCATGCCGTGGCGATTCCGGCGAAGGCAAAGTTGAAGACACCGGTGGCCCGGTAGGCGACGACCAGTCCCGTCCCACCGAGTGCCGCGATCGCGCCGATCGAAAGTCCGGCAACGATCTGCTGGCCCAGGTAAGACCATTGGCCCGGCGCGGCGGCCATCACCCACAGCACGAACAAGATGCCCAGCAGCGCCCCAGGGTGACGAAGCGGCCGAGGGACGACGTCGATGAGCCGGCCCGGTCCGCTACGGGTGGCTCGGGCAGTGCCGAGCCGGGGGTCAAGGGTCATGGAGTGATCAGCTGGCGTCGGGGTGGCACATCCGGCACGGACGCAGCTTGCGGCTGGTCACGTCGCCCCGGCTGATGCTCACGGTCTGCTTCCCGGCGACCATCGCGCAGTCCGGGAGGTGGTAGCTCGCGCCACGGGCCACAGCACGGAACGGCTTGGCGTCCGCGGCGCTCGCCTGCACCGAGTCCGCCACGGCATCGCTGCGTGACAGCAGGACCGCGTGCAGCTCCGCCACCATTTCTTCCAGTCGATCAAGACGGCCCGAGTCGCGGCGCAGGTCGTTGACCATGAAGATCCGATTGCCGATCGCGACCAGCACGACGCCGGCGAGGCCGGCGCTCGCGATGTAGGGCAGCTGCTTCGCGACCAGGGCAGTGCCCGAAACGCCCCACCAGCCGATGAACAGTGCCACCACGCCGGCCGCGATGAACACGTAGCCGAGGTATGGCCGAATCCCTTCCGCCAGCCACGCGAAGCCGACTGAGGGTGACACTTCGACCCGTTCGACCGGGTCGGTGGGCGGCGTGGGTCCTCCGCTGGACCTCACTGTTACGGCGCGGGCCGATGCCATCGTCTCCGGTCCCTTCTTCTCACTCTTCAGGTCGTGCGGGTCGATCAGGCTTTCGGGAGCCGCGCTGGGATGCGGAACCTTCCGAGCAAGGCGAACAAGCAGACTGCGAACAACGGGAAGAACCACTCCAGCCGATGGCTCACGCCGTTGAGCTGGTCGGCCGCCTGCCGCTGCGGCTGGGCGACGACAGGTGCGGGGCCTGGCGGCACCGAGCTGGTCACGCTGGGTCCGGTCGGAGGGATCGCCACCGGGCCGATACCGCCACCGGGACCGGTGGTGCCGGCCGGCGGCGTCGTACCAGCGGGCGGTGGGACGACCGGAAGAGTGCCGCCAGGTGCGGCGAAGCTGACCACGCCGACCTGCCCAAGCGCGATCTGGCCGTGGTACGCCCCGTCGAGGCTGAAGCTGACGCCCGAGCAGGGGTTGACAGGGAAGCCCGCAAGGATGGGTGGGCACGGTACGCCCGGCGGCGGGGCAATGGTGATCGGCGTAGTGCCCTTGACGTTGCGGTCGAAGGTCAACAGAAGCCCATCGGCCGCAACGTGATGGCCACTGCTGTCGTTCGAGCGGGTCACCGAGGCAAGCGAGAGCTTGATGCCCGCGACTTTGAGCACCTGGTTCACCAGCTTCTGCACCGCGTTGACGATGTCGACCGGCAGGCCCTTGCCAGAGACGTGGATGCCCGTGGAGTCGACCGTGGCAGCGAGTCCGGCGGCTTTGACGTCGGCGAGCGTGGTCGACGTCGTGTCCTTGGCCGGCTTACCGGGCCGCGACACCACGGTCGTCGTCGACTTCATGGTTCCGATGTGGAGCAGGGTCCCGCCGACGGAGATGTCCGACAGTGTCGCCACCGCTGTGGTCGTCAGCGCGCCCGCGGTTGCGGTCTGTGTGGTGCTCGTCGCGGCGTGACCGACCGACACGGCCCCGGCCAGCCCGAGGTTCTGCAACCTCGCCGAGGTGGTCGTGTCGTACTGGTGCGCCGTCGAGTCAGCCGCTCCCCCTGACAGCGCAAAGCCGCTCTCCGCGACCGAGAGCTGAGCCTGCTTGGTGCCGATGATCGGCGCCTTCGCGGTCTGACTCGCCGGGTACTTCGAGGATGCGTCGAGGGGATCCGGCGGCGGGAACGACGGAATCAAGCCAGCAGTGACCGTCCCGATCGGAATCTCCGCACACGTCGCAGCACCGGCCGCGAGGCACACGAGGCCGGCGGCGCCGCCGAGCCCGTTGAGGTTTGCGACATGGCCGTCAGCGGTCGAGGTGCCGAAGCTGTCCAGGTGCGCCTCGGAGTCCGGCACCTCAGCATCAAGCGGATCGGGCAGAGAAGAGAAGTCGGGGCTACGTTGCAGCGCGACCTGTATGTCGATCGCCGAGGCGTCACTCGAGAAGGTGTAAGTCGGCGGCGCCGGAGGGTTGCCGGCGTCGGCCGATCCGGCACCGGCAACGCCTGCGACGGCGAAGCCAACTGCCGCCAGAAAACACATCGGGCGTCCTCGTCGGCGGAGCGCGACGCGAATCGCCCTCACGTTGCTCCCTAGGTGCGCCTTTGTGCTGTGGTGTGGCGAATCTGACAATATCGGATCATGCCGCGTCTGACGTCGCTGTCTAGCCCGACACACCAACGCCGACGGCGTGCCCGTCGCCACGCTCACCGCGCGCCATCTCGGCGCACCCACTTGGGCGTCCCGTCACCGCTTTTGAGCGGTGCGCTGGCGCTGGTGTGCGTCGGTGTCCTGTCCGGCTGCGGCACGAGGCTGTCGGACTCCTCATTCCAGCCGTTCGAGGTGAACCCCTCGGCGACTTCTCCGTCGGGCAGCGGTCCCGTCGTCCTCAACCCGACATTGAGCCCGTCGACCGGGCCGGGCATCACCACTCCGTTGCCCGGACAGAGCAACCTGCCGACCAGCGCAGACACGACGGGCCCTGGCGGTGGGCCCAACCCGACGACGAGCAGCAGCTCCGGCGGTGACGGCGGCAGTAACAACACTGCCAACTCCGCCTCTGATACCGGCGTCACCGCCACGTCGATCACGCTGTGCAACGTCACGACCAAGGGCGGCCCATTCGGTCCGTACCAGTTCACTCCGAGCTACTACGGCGCCGCCGCGTACTTCGCCGCACTCAACGCTCAGGGCGGGATCGACGGTCGCACGGTCAGGTTCATCGGTCACCCCGATGACGGATCCGACTCCGGTGATCTCCAGTCGATCCACACATGCATCGACACCGATAAGGCGTTCGCGTTCGTGGCCAACAACATCTACGAGTACGCCGGCGCGCCGTACACCTTCCAGAAGGGCGTTCCGGACATCGGCAGTCAGCCGATCTCGACGTACTACTACCAGTACCCAAATCTGTTCTCGATCGACGGCCTCAACCAGCTGCACAACGGCAAGCCGGTCACCGCGAACAGCAAGGCCTATCGCTGGGACGAGGAAGCGACCTTCTTCAAGAGCCGCGAGCACATCAAGCACGTGGGCGTCGTCTTCTACGACCAGCCATCGTCGATCTACGGCGCAAACGAGCTGATCCAGGACTTCGAGCACGCGGGGGTCAAGGTGAGCAAGTACGAGGTCAACCTCGGACTGCCCAACTTCGCGTCAGCCGTTGCCCAGATGAAGGCGGACGGGGTTGACCTGGTCGCGGACGCGGTGGACCTAAACGGAACGCAGAAGCTGTGCCAGTCGATCGAGCAGAACACCTCGTTCGAAAGCCAGATGAAGGTGCATCTGTCAACGATCTCGGACTGGGCCGCGAGCCTGGGCAGCGACCTCGCGGGCACGCCGAAGTGCCTCGGGAAGAGCTGGAGTGACGGCTACTCGGTGAACTTCCAGGACACCTCGAACCCGGAGGTCGCGAAGTTCCAAGCCGGTATGCGCCAGTACTTCCCGAGCTGGCTGCCCTACAACCACGAGTGGTCGTGGGAGGGCTGGATCGCCGGAATGTGGTTCACCGAGGCGGCGAAGTCGTGCGGCGCGGATCTCACCCGGAAGTGCGTGATCAGCTACATGGACCACAAGCCCGACTTCGGGGGCAACGGCATCACCGTGCCGTACGTCGGCTTCCGCCCACTCGCCCCGAGCTTCTACAACAAGCCGACCAAACACTGCGTCTCAGCGGCACAGTGGTCGACAGCGGCGAACGGCTGGGTCGCGCGGGCGACGCCGTCCTCGACATGCTTCATGGTCAAGGGGTACGGATTCAATCTCTCGCCACCTACATAAGGGCGCAACCAATGGCGGCGACACTGACGATGCCGTCGATCCGAGCTGCGGCGTACTCATAAGATCGCCCCAAGATGGCTAGCGGGGCGAGCGTCGCGGTGGCGGTGCCATGTGCGCTCGGCGCGGCGGTCGCCTTCGCGATCGCCAACGTCGAGCAGATGCGCGCCGCGCGACGTGCCGATGCACCGTCGGAGGTCAGCGCCACACTCCTCGTCCGCTTGCTGCATGACCGCGGTTGGCTGATCGGGCTGGCGACCTCTGTCGGCGGCTACGGGTTGCAGGCCGTCTCTTTGTTCCTCGCACCCGTCGTCCTCGTCCAGCCGCTGATCGTCACCGAGCTGCTCTTCGCGTTGCCGCTCGCGGCTTGGTACGCCGGGCGCCGTCTGCACCCGCGCGAGTGGTCCGGCGCGATCCTCGTCGCGGGCGGGATCACGGCGTTCCTCGTCGTCGGGAATCCGTCGGGTGACAACAGCCACATCACCACCACCGCGACGTTCGCGATCAGCGTCGCGGTCGGTGCCGGGGTCGTGGTGCTCGTCGCGGTTGCGGAGTCCTTCGCTGCCCGGCCGATGATCCGCGCCAGCCTGCTCGCCCTCGCTTCGAGTGCCTGCTTCGGCATGCTCTCGGTGATGACCAAGGTGGTGGGCAGGCAGTTCCAGCACGACAAGCTGCTCACCCTCACCCACTCGCAGCCGTACCTGCTCGCGGCCTTCGCGATCACCGGCCTGCTGCTCTCGCAGACCGCGTTCCGGATCGCGCCGCTGTCGGTGTCCCTCCCGTTGATCGACATCGGTGAGCCTGCGATCGCCTCACTGCTGGCGGTGCTCGCGCTGCGCGAGCATTTGGATCTCAGCAGCGGCACCGCCGTCGGGGTCGCGCTATCCGCGACCGCGGTGACCCTCGGTGTCGCCCTGCTGGACACCTCACCGCTCGTCCAGGAGGCGCAGCGCGAGGTCACCGCACTGGTCGCGGAGCACACCGAGGTGCGCGAGCCAGACCCGATATAGGCGTCCAGCGGGCTATTGCCCAAGCCCCGCTTCGCGGGCCCGCACAATTGCCTGAGCACGATCCGTGACCTGAAGCTTCGAGAAGATGTTGGACACGTGGTTGCGGACAGTCTTCGGGCTGACGAAGAGCCCTCGAGCGATCTCGCCGTTGCTCTTGCCTGCCGCCACCATCTCGAGGACCTCGCGCTCGCGCTCGGTGAGATTCGCGAACGGAAGCGCACCAGATTGCTGGCGCACTGCGCTGAAATAGCCGATCAGTCGACGCGCGAGGATCGGGCCGAAGATCGCGCCGCCATGTGCAACCGCCCGAACTGCACGAAGTATCTCGTCCTGGTCGGCGCCCTTGAGCAGATACCCACGCGCGCCGGCACGCATGACCTGAAACACGCTCTCGTCCTCGTCGAACATCGTCAGCGCGAGCACCCCTATGTGAGGACTCTCACCGACGATTCGGCGAGTGGCCTCGACGCCGTTCAAACCAGGCATGTTGAGATCCATCAATACGACGTCGGGCTGAAGATCCGCGGCGGCGATGACCGCCTCCTCGCCTGTCGCCGACTCCCCGACGACCTGGACGTCGTCGACTGCATCGAGCAACACCCGGAGGCCCTCCCGAAACATCGGATGGTCGTCGACGATGAGCGCGCGGATCATCTCCGTCATGAGGAGACCACCTCGTCCAGCGGCAGCCGCGCGAAGACCCGCACTCCGTGGTCTGGCGCCGCCTCCACCTTGCAACACCCGCCAAGCTCGCTCGCACGTTCGGCCATCGAGCTTGTTCCTACGCCTGGTCGCCATGCAGGTGCCAGTCCCATTCCGTCGTCGATCACGTCGAGTTCGAGTTCGTGACTTACCTGGACCCGCACCTCACACCGGCTGGCATTGGCGTGGCGGACCACGTTGGTCATCGCCTCGGTCGCAATCCAGAACACAGCGACCTCCGCAGCCGCCGGCAGGGCCGCAACGTCGTCCGGGCCGTCCACCACGAAGCGCACGCCGCCGCCAGCGGCACTGCTGTCGAGCTCCCCCGCTCGCTCACGCAACGCGCCGATAAGGCCGAGTTGGTCCAGAGCCGGCGGACGAAGTCCGTACACAAGGCGCCGAATGTCATCCAGCGTCGAGCGGATGTCTGACTTCACTACGGCGATCAGCGCACTCGCCTCGTCGGGGCGGCGATCCACCATCAGTCGAGCTGCGTCAAGCTTGAGACCGAGTGCGGCAAGCCTCGGGCCTACACCATCGTGGAGATCACGGCGCAGCCTGCGCCGTTCCTCCTCCTTTGCGGTGACGAGCCGATGCCTCGAACGCTGAAGGTCCGATGCAAGTGACGTTGCGCGAACCGCCGCCGCAACATGCGGCGAAAGATCCTCGAGGAACCTGCCGTCCTTTGCGTCGAGTGAAGTCCCGGCGTTCCGCATGCCAAGCAGCAACGTTCCGATGCTCGCCCCGCCGTAGCGCAAGTCCTGGCGCACCAGCGCAGACGACGCCGATCCGATCTCCGCGACCATCTCACCATCCGCGCCGGCTAGCGCCGCGTACGGCAGCTTGAGCGCTCGCGCCACGGTGTCGAGAACGACCGCCAGGTCCGGATCAGCGTCGCCGGACTCCAGATGGTGGCCGAGTCTCGTCACCACGCCGTAGGGATTGGCGCGCTCGCCGTACACAAGCCGCTCGACCCAACGTTGCACCTGCTGTCGCAGCGGGGCGAATCCGACGGCTACCACCGCGGTCGCCAGCAAAGCCGCGCCGATGTGCGTCGGCTCGCCGATCAGCAGGCCCACGCCGAGTACCACTCCGAGATACCCGCCCGCGACGACGAGCGTCAGCAGCACGAACACGAGGGTGCGCGCGATGACTAAGTCGATGTCGAGCAGGTGGTGCCGCAGGATTGCGGTCGCGACTGAAGCCGCCAGTAGGACCGTCACGATGCTGCCGGTGATCGTGCTGATCGGATTCACCGTGACTTCGCTGAGCACCTCGACAGCGGTGATCGAGCCGGCCCAGCCAAGCCATTTGAGCTGATCACGTTCGACACCACGCGAAGTTCGATATCGAAGAGCCAGCCCAGCGATGCCGGCCACGATTCCACCGAGGATCATCACCTGGCCGACTCCGGCGACGGTCGTCGTGAGTCCCTGGGGCAGCCATCCGGCTGCCGGGCTGACGATCTCGTGGCCGCGAATCCGGGCGACGCCGTCACCGGTGAATAGGTAACCCACGACGCCGAGCAGTCCGGCGACCGGCATCAACCGCGTGACCCACCGCCAGGTTGATGCTGTGGGCTGACCGTTCGGGAACGCGACGAGCATCGCGGGAAGCGTTGCCATCGACACCAGGTAGAGCGAGTCGCAGAACCAACCGATCCACAGTGATCCCGGAGCGCGATGTCCCAGCGCTCCGAACACTAAGTACTCGCGACCCGTCCCGCACAGCCCCTCGGCCAGACCGGCCAGACACATGAGCCGGCCGATGGGGTTGCGCGGCCGGTGCGCAACTATCAGCGCTCCGGGAGCTGTGACAGCAACAGCGAATACCGAGTTGCCGTACCACCACGATGTGAGTGGCGTCGCACCGTCGACAACGTGCAACGCGGTGGTCGCGGCGGCCAACAGCGCCGTCGCGACCACCACAGCCCAGCTCGCAACCCGAGCTGAAGGCTCGACCCCCGTCCTTGCCCTCACGGTCCTGCTCGACTCACCGACGCGAAGTTCGGTCGTGCGCGCGTCAGGAGACCGTCACCGTACCCATAAGTCCCGCCCGGACGTCATTCCCGTCGGTCGACAGGTAGCCGTAGCGGCCGACCGCGAGCTGCATCGTCACATACGCCGTTCCACCCGGCTTGATCGAGTCAATCCCGCCGACGAGCTTCCCGGGACAGTGGTCGATGGTGCGGTTCTGCCCGAAACTGCTTCCCACGCACTGGAACATCGCCATCAGCGTCGTTCCTTTCTTCAGCAAACCGAACGACAGGCTGTGACGACGCTTGCCGCTGTCGGCTACGGCATACGTTCCCGCGCCGGTGAAGCCCGGGGGAAGCGTGATGCTGTGGTCGGAAAGCTCAATGGTGCCCGCGACATCGCCGGGCACCGCAGTGTAGGTCGCGCCGGCGATCGTGAAACCGGAAAGGACACCGTGAGTCGCCTGCGGTCCACCTTCGCCGCTCGGCAGGAAGCTGCCTGCGACGTAGTCACCAGTTGGGACGACGGTGGTCGTCACACTCTCCTCGGTATCGCCCGGCGCGACGATGGCTGGCTCGCCGTACCCCGCTCGATCCGAGTCGCCGCTGAGCAGCTTGTTTGCCGCTGCCTCGCCATGACGCCGCAACGCGGTCTCGACCTGGCTCACGGTAACGCCGGCCTTGAGCGGCTGGAAGGAGAACTCGGCCGACTCACTGCTCTGGTTCACCACGGTGATGTCGATGCGACCCGGGCGTGGCGTCCCTTCGACCTGCAGGCTCCCATCGCCGATCGTCACATGAAGCGCATTCGCGGGCTGCGAAGGTACCGATCCGGCGGGTGCGGTCGAATCTCCGGATGAGCTGCCGCCGCATGCGCTCACCACTGCCGCGATCAATGCGGCCGCGGCAACGGCCCCGGCACGACGATTGAGGGTCACATCGAACTCCTTCTCCGATTCGGATGAGGAGTCAAACCTGCCCGCCCAACTGTCCCGAGCACACGAGGCAGCTGTCCCGCCTTCGCGGGACACCGGCACTGGCAGGGTCAGTAAGAGACAGCGATCGCCGCAAGCTTCGCCCGCAGGTAGTCCCCTGCCGCCACGGGCTCATGCGCCACCTTGCCGACCGGTGGCGGGACGCTTCGGATCACCGCGGTCGGGTCGGCCTCGTGGAAGTAGACGAGGGACATCAGGTCCTCGTCCGGCGCAGTGACATCGGGCGCAAGAACCCGGTGACGGTTGGACAGCCACCGGTCGCCGGTCCAGCGCGCCATCATGTCGCCGATGTTGACGGTGAAGGCACCCTCGACCCACGGAGCGTCCGCCCACTCGCCGTCCTTGCCGAGCACCTGCAACCCGCCGGTGCCGAGCTGGCGGTCGAGGATCGTGAACGTGCCGAAGTCGGTGTGGGAGCCGATCCGTAGCTGGCCCGGCGCCGGCTCGCCGACCTGCCGCAGGGCGGGGTACCAGTGCGTGTAGAACGACCACGTCGGGTGGCTCGCGAGGTCGAGAAAGTGCCGCTCCGGCAGGCCGAGCGCGATGGCGGCGAGCTCAAGCATCTCGTCCACCAACGAGTGCATCCGGGCGACGTACGCCGTCACCGCCGCGCGATACTCCGGCACCTCCGCCGGCCACACGTTGTCGGTGAACCACTCGCGATCCACTGCCTCGTCACCAGTCGGTGCGTGGCAGGCGATGTTGAAGGACTCCTTGAGGTCGGGCGGAGCCGTCACCCCGGCGTCGGAGTTCGCGTTGGCCTCGGCGCCGAGCGGCGTCCAACCGCGGGGCATCCAGCTCTGCGCGCCGACCGTTGCCCGATAACGGTCCTTGACGGCAGCAGGGAGCTCGAAGAACCGCCGGGACGCCGCGCGAAGGGCATCCCGCAGCGTCGGCTCGACGCCGTGACCGGTGATCAGCAGGAAGCCGATCTCGCGCAGTGCGGTGTCGACCTCCCGTGCGACTTGTGCGCGCCCGGCCACGGTGCCCCCGAGCCACGGCCCGAGATCGACAACGGGGACAGCGGAGGCGCTCACGCCGCGACCATATCGGGGCAGGTTCGGGTGCTCCGGCGTCGAAACGCGAGGGCATGAGTCGGCGCGTGGTCACTGCGGTTGTCTGCACCTGCCTGCTCGCCACGGCGGCGGGGACGGCCACCGCGGCGACGTCCGAGACGCACCACACCACCATTGCGCCGCGTCCTCGGATCAGCGCCGCAGCGCGGTCCGCGTCCGCCTCGCTCCCCCACGTGGCGAGCGGTCCTCGGCCCGGCCCGTCGATCCTCTATGCGAAGCCCGCCGTCGCGCCGCAGCTGGAGAACCGCGGAGTCTGGAAGGCGCCGCCGACTCTGGTCTCCGGCACCCAGGCCTACCGCGACGGCGAGTGGATGTACCAGGACTACCTCTACGACGACCACGGCGCGCTCGGCGTACCGGATCCGACGACACCATGGAAGCTCGTCGACTTCCTGTTCTCCTCGGTGGCAGGCACCTATACCTATCCGACCGCACGCAAGTACGCCGACAACGCCGCCGACCTGGTGGAGTTCCGGACCAAACCGCTCACGAGCTCGACGGCGTTCCGCGTGACGCTCAACAGCCTCACCGATCCGTCACTTGTCGGATTCACCATCGCGCTCGGCGACTCCCAGCAACCGCGGGAGTGGCCGTACGGCGCCGACGTGACCTCGCCGGCCGCGTACTTCCTCACTGTGCACGGCACGACAGCCACGATGACGAACGCAGCGAGCGGCAAGGTGATGCATCCGGCGCCGGCAGTGTCGGTCAGCGTGCCCCGTCGGCAGTTCACCGTCGAGCTTCCGCATCAGACCTGGAACCCGGGCGAGAGCACCGTGCGCATGACAGTCGGCGTGGGGTTGTGGGACGACGCGCATGACCGCTATCTGCTGCCTGCCGTTGGCACGGCGACCGCGAGCACTCCGGGAGGCGGCGGAGCCGCGCCCGCGGCGATCGTCAATGTCGGGCCGCGCTTCAACGAGCCGTCGCCGCAGCTCGATGCGCCGACGGAGACGATCGCCGACACCGCCGCCGGCGGGTTCGTCGAAGGTGCGATGTGGCGGGAGCACGAGCAGGCATCCGAGCTCGCGCTCGGGTCCGTACAGCCGTTCTACGCCGACGTCAGCTTCGCCAAGCTTCACCACGACGTGACGGACAACTCGGACCTCCCGACCTCGGGCTCGACGGACCGGATCCTGGCAAGCCACTACTCGTTCGGACAGGGCTTCGACCCGAGCCAGGTCTGCAGCGAGCTGGTCGGGGGCGTCGACCTCGGGGCGAAGTGCAAGGGCCGGATGGTCGGCCAGCTCCAGCCCTACAACCTCTACGTGCCACCCGGCCCCGCGCCGGCGGGCGGCTACGGACTGACGCTGCTGTTGCACTCGCTGTCGGCGAACTACAACCAGTTCGCGACCAGTCACAACCAGAGCCAGCTGGCGAACCGCGGCGGCGGCTCGATCGTCGTGACGCCGAGCGGGCGAGGGCCCGACGGCGGGTATGCGGGGATCGCCGAGGCCGACACCTTCGAGACCTGGAACGCGGTTGCGAGGCTGTTTGCGCTGAACCCGAGCTGGGTCGACGTCAGCGGCTACTCGATGGGCGGCTTCGGCACCTATCGCCTCGCCGAACGCTGGCCCGACCTGTTCGCACGAGCGTTCTCCGTGGTCGGCGAGGCCAGCCCGGCCTCTGGCCTGCCGTCGCTGCGCAATGTGCCGATGCTGGCGTGGAATGCCACCGCCGACGAGCTCGTGCCGATCACTGACACCGTGCCCAACACGCAGGCGATGACGGCCGACGGCCTGCGCTTCGTCGAGGACCTCTACACGGTGTCCGATCACCTGACCCTGGCCACCAACGACCAGTACGGACCGGGGGCGGCATTCCTCGGCACGCACCGCATCAACCGCAACCCGGCGCACGTCACCTACGTCGTCGATCCCTCCGGTGACTCGACCCTTGGAAAGGTTGTCGCGAACCACGCCTACTGGCTCTCGGGCCTCTCGGTGCGCAAGTCAAGCGCGATCGGCACGATCGACGTTCGGTCGCTGGGGTTCGGGGTCGGCGACCCGAAGCCGTCAGGGCAGCAGGTCGGCGTGGGCGCCCTGACCGGCGGCACGAAGGCCGCGATCCCCTACGTGCAGTTCAGCCAGACCTGGGGCGCCACGCCGAAGACCCCCAAGCGCGACGTGCTCGACGTGGTTGCGCGCAACATCTCGCAGGTGGTGGTCGATGTGAAGCGCGCCGACGTGAGCTGCAAAGCGAAGGTGCACGCCAGCAGCGACGGACCGGTGAAGATCGTCCTCGCCGGTTGCGACCGGACGGTGACCAGGGGCTAGCTGTGGGCGTGAGCTGACCGGACGGTGATCCCGGCGAGCAGCGTCGCGGTCGCCGCGGCGACCTCGCTGACCGCCTCGTCGAACACCTGCTGATTCACCGCCGACGGTGCCCGCATCCCGGCGATCTTGCGGACGTACTGCAGCGCGGCGGCGTGCACATCGTCCGTCGTTGGGTCCTCGGTGTAGGGCGGACGCAACGTCTTGATGCTTCTGCACATGCGTCCGAAGGTAATCCCGCGGTGCCGTCAGGAGTGAAAGACGGCAGCCGTTGCAACGTCGCGCGGATACGTTCCCAGGGCCCGGAACAGGTAGTACGCGGACGCGACGAGCGGAATCAGCATCACCAGGAACGTCCACCGCAGTGCGCCCTCTCCCCCGCCGAATACGGTGTCCGAGACGACCCCGAACAGCAGCGGCGCGAGGGCCTGCGCCGCGGTGCGCAGGAACGTACGAATCCCCTCGGCGCGTCCCCACAGTGGCGCCGGCATGATGTCCAGCCGTGCCGCGTTGAGCGGCGGGTTCTGCGCGGAGAGCCCGAACGCCGCGAGCATCAGATACGGCAGCGCGTGCAGCGGATGGTGGGTGACCAGCGCGGGGATGAAGGCGCCGGCCGCGATCGCGGACGACACAGCCGCGACGAAGACGCGGCCGTTGAGGAACCTTCGGCGCAGCAGCGAGTCGCCAAGCCGGCCACCGACGAGCACCCCGATGACCGCGCCGAGGCCGACCACCAAGAGCAGCAGGTTGGCGAGCGCGGTGTTGATGCCGTACTGCTGGTGGACGAGCTCCGCGCCGAAGGTCTGCACGCCGGTCAGATAGAAGTAGCCGCAGGCGCTCGCCAGAATCATCGCCACGTTTGTGCGGATCGACATGATGTAACGGGTCGCTTGCCAGAACCCCATGATTCGGGCGTCGATATCGAGCACCTGCTCGCGGTCGGGCTCGACGCCCTTGCTTCGCGATACGCGGTGGGCGACGTTGTCGTCCGCATCATCGACGATCGCGGCAACGACAGGGTCGACCGCGACCGGCTGGCGCGGGATCTCGGTCGCCCCGGACACGATGGCACCGGCGCCGCCCCTGATCGGCTCCGGCAGCCGAAGCACCATCCGCGCGAGCACGAACGCCGGCACCGCGAGCAGCAGGAACGACAGCCGCCAGGACAACGCCGAGACGTCGCCGGTGATCGCGAAGCCGATGCCGCCGCCGAGCAGCTCCCCGGTGAGCACGTAGCTGTAGATCCGCCCGCGCTCCCCGCTCGGGAACCAGTCCCCGAGCATCGAGGCGATCACCGGTCCGGCCGATGCCGTGACCACGCCCAGCGCCAACCGCGTGAGGATCAGGTGCTCGAAGGAGCTGACCGTCGCACTCCACACCATGCATGCACCCCAGAGCACGATCGAGGCGCCGAGCAGCCGGGTACGTCGAACCTTGTCGGCGAGCACGCCGAACGGCAGGCTCGCGATCGCGGCCACCACGCAGTTGACCCCGACGAGCAGGCCGAGGTCCGCATTGGAGATGTGCAGCGCCTGACGCAGCGGCCTCGCTGAGGCACCGACCGTCGCGGTGTCGGCGCTGGACAGCGCGAGCACGCCGCCGAGCACCACGATCACCCGAGTCCGGGCAGGGCCGCCGAAGACGGTCTCGATCCGGCGTCCCAACGCGCCCGCCATGCGCGCCGGAATGCCGCGTCGGGCCGGCGGCTCCGTCTGCGGCAATGGCAACGTGCTCACGGGAACAGTCTCGCTATCTGCACACTGTTAGTCGTGCCCCGACTCGCGCTCTCTGACCACGGTCGGTTGCAGCGTGCGCTGCATCCTGAGTCTGAGAGGCGGATTCCGCGTTCGCTGCATCCGATGGCCTGGTGGGTGTGGGCGATCGGGCTGGGGGCAGCCGTGAGCCAGACAGACAACCCTCTGCTGCTCCTGGTGGCACTCGCGGTCCTGGGTTATGTCGTCACCGTCCGCCGTACCGATGCGCCCTGGGCCCGCGGCCTGAAGTACTACTTCGTACTCGCCCTGATCGTCGTGGTGCTCCGGGTGGTCTTCCGGTCCATATTCGGCGGCGCCATCGGCACCGCCGACCACGTTCTGTTCACCCTGCCGCGGCTCCCACTGCCGCATTGGGCAGCGAACGTGCAGCTCGGCGGCCCGGTCTCGCTGGAGAACACGGCGTCGGCGGCGGCGGACGGCATGCGCCTGGCTGTCCTGCTCTGTTGCATCGGCGCCGCCAACGCGCTCGCCAACCCACGGCGCGCCCTGCGGTCGCTGCCGGGAGCGCTCTATGAGCTCGGCGTCGCGGTCGTCGTCTGCATGAGCGTCGCGCCGCAGCTGATCGAGAGCATCGGACGGGTACGCCGCGCGCGGCGCCTTCGAGCCGGCCGCGCCTCCGGGCTGCGAGCTGCGCGAGCCATCGCGATCCCGGTCGTCGAGGACGCCTTCGAACGCTCGTTGCGCCTGGCCGCGGCAATGGACGCGCGCGGCTACGGGCGGCGCGGCGAGGTGACCGCGGGGACCCGCCGGCTCACCACCGGCTGCCTGCTCGCCGGGATGGTCGGGCTGTCGGCAGGGGCATATGGCCTGCTGGACACGACGACGCCGGCGCTGCTCGGGATGCCGACCCTGCTCGTCGGCGCGGCGCTGTGTTGCGCCGGGTTGGGGTTCGGTGGCCGCCGGATCGCGACGACGCGGTACCGCCCGGATCCCTGGCAAGTCCCGGAATGGCTGGTGGCCGGCTCGGGTGTGCTCTCCGCAGGAGTGCTCGTAGCCGCCTCGGCCGCCGGCATCGGCTCGCTGGCACCGTCGTTCTCACCGCTCGCCTGGCCGGGCCTTCCGCTGCTCCCGGCGGCGGCGATCCTGCTCGCCGCGCTGCCCGCGGTCGCCGCGCCACCGCCACCCGTCACTCGTGGAGCCGTGAGTCCCCTCGCGGGCGACCGGCGGGTCCGCGCGCGGTCCCCGGAGGTGGCGGCGTGATCGAGTTCGACCGGGTGACGGTCACCTACCCGGACTCTTCCAAACCGGTGCTTCGTGACGTGAACCTGCGGATCGACGAAGGCGAGCTCTGCCTCGTCGTCGGCGCGACCGGCAGCGGGAAATCGACGTTGCTCGGCGCCGTCAACGGTCTGGTCCCCCACTTCACCGGTGGACAGCTCGCCGGCGCCGTTCGCCTCGACGGGCTGAGCACGGCTGATCACCCGCCCCGTGACCTGGCCCATCTCGTCGGCGTGGTCGGCCAGGACCCGGTCTCCGGCTTCGTCACCGACACGGTCGAGGACGAGCTGGCGTACACGATGGAACAGCTCGGCGTGCCGCCCGAGGTGATGCGCAAGCGCGTCGAGGAGACCTTGGACCTGCTCGGCCTTGCCGAGCTGCGGCGCCGGGCGCTTCACGAGCTCTCGGGCGGCCAACAGCAACGCGTCGCGATCGGATCGGTCCTGACCGGCCATCCCCGCGTCCTGGTGCTCGACGAGCCGACGTCTGCACTCGACCCGACCGCTGCCGAGGAGGTCCTTGCCGCGATCACGCGGATCGTGCACGACCTCGGCGTCACGGTGCTGCTAGCCGAGCACCGGCTGGAGCGGGTCGTGCAGTACGCCGATCACGTGGTTCACCTTCCTGGCGACGGCACCGTCCTGTCAGGAGATCCCGCGGCGATGTTCGCGGTCACGAGCGTCGCCCCACCGGTGGTCGAGCTCGGCAGGCTGCTCGACTGGTCCCCGCTTCCGCTGTCGGTACGTGACGCCCGTCGCAGGGCGGGCGCGGTCCGCGACCGGCTGACCGGCCTTGTCCCGCCGCCCCGCATCGCGACTGTGCTCGAGGCGCCGCTGCTTGAGGCACGCGGCATCGTGGTGCGCTACGGCGACGCCACGGCGGTGCGCGGGATCGACCTCGTCCTCAGCGCGGGAACGGTCACCGCGCTGATGGGGCGCAACGGCTCAGGCAAGTCCTCGCTGCTGTGGGCGCTGCAGGGCTCCGGGCGACGTCAGTCCGGAGATGTCGAGGTCGACGGGCGTGACCCCAAGGACCTGTCAGCGGCCAGTGCGCGCGCCCTGGTCGGGCTGGTTCCCCAGACGCCCGCCGATCTGCTGTACCTCGACTCGGTCGGCGCGGAGCTCGCACAGGCCGATCGCGAGTCCGGAGCCGACGACGGCTCTGCCGCTCGCGAGCTGCTCGACCGGATCGCGCCGGGCGTTCCGGACGACACCCACCCGCGCGACCTCTCCGAAGGTCAACGGCTCGCGCTGGTGCTCGCGATCCAGCTTCGGGCGCGGCCCCGCGTCGTACTCCTGGACGAGCCGACCCGTGGCCTGGACTACCGCGCCAAGCAGGCGCTGCGCGACGTGTTGGCGGACCTCGCCGGGCGAGGCCATGCGGTGGTCGTTGCGACGCACGACGTCGAGTTCGTCGCGTCGGCCGCGGACCGGGTCGTCGTGATGGGCGACGGTGACGTCGTAGCCGATGGTCCGACCGTCGAGGTCGTCGTCGCCTCGCCTGCCTTCGCCCCACAGGTCGCCAAGATCCTCGCGCCGCTGGGCTTCCTCACCGTCTCAGACGTCGAGACCGCACTCGCGGGCTCCCAGCGATGACGATCCGCGTGGCCGGCTGATGGCCACCTTGGGCCGGGTCACCGCGATCCCGCTGCGCGGCAGGGCGACGGCCGTGGCTGTGATGGCGACCTTTGTGGGCTTCGTGGCGTTCTTCTGGCCCTTCGTCGTCGCGCCCGGCCACTTCGGCCGGTCGTACACGCCGCTGTTGATGTTCGGCGTGCTGCTGACGCTCGTTCTTGCGGTGCTGTTCGCGGAGATCTCGAGCGGTGGCATCGACGCCAAGGCGATCGCGATGCTCGGCGTGCTGTCCGCGATCGGGGCCGCACTGCGTCCGCTCGACGCGGGGACTGCGGGCATCGAGTTCATCTTCTTCACCTTGATCCTCGCCGGGCGGGTGTTCGGCCCCGGCTTCGGCTTCGCGCTCGGCTGCACGACGTTGTTCGGCTCGGCGCTGATCACGGCGGGGGTCGGGCCGTGGATGCCGTACCAGATGTTCGGGTGCGCCTGGATCGGGCTGTTCGCGGGGTGCCTGCCCCCACTGCGGGGTCGCGCCGAGATCGCGATGCTCGCGGGGTACGGCGCGCTCGCCGGCTACGCCTACGGCTTCCTTTCCAACCTGTCGTTCTGGCCGTTCTCGCTCGACCCGGGTAGCTCGATCTCATACGCGCCCGGCGCATCGTTCGCCGCCCAGTGGCACCACTACCTCGTCTTCGACGCCACGACCTCGCTGGGGTGGGACACCGGTCGCGCCGTCACCAACCTTCTTGCGATCTGCATTGTCGGGCCGGCGGCGTTGCGGACCTTCCGACGGGCCGCCCGCAAGGCGGCGTTCACTGCGCCCGTGCAGTTCGATCCAACAGAGCACTTCACCGCCGCCGCGGCACCCGCCTGACGCGGTCCGCGACGGCCAGCCAGAGCGCAACGATCGCCAGCGCCAAGGCGGCGATCCCGATATAGCGGCCGTCGTTGCGCGCATCCGATGACGGCTGCGCTGCGCGGGCGACCTGGCGGTCGGCGAGGTGCAGCACCGGCGCCGGCCGATCGGGCTCGGGTGAGCCGGCCGGCGCGGTCTCGATCCAGCGAACGACGGTGCCGTTGCTGTAGGTCTGCAGTGCCTTGAAGGTCAGCGAGGACACGTCGCTCGGCAGCGCCCCGACGTCGATGTCGAAGTCTTGGTAGCCGCCCACCGGGATGCTCCCGCCCCGCCATGTCACCGACGACACCGCCGATGTGATCGCGCCGTCGTCAGTCGCAATCGGCTTGCGCAACGTGACCGAACGAACCGAGAAGTGCCAGCCCGGAATCGGCTGCACCAGAACACCGAGCAGCGGGGTGGCAGTGGGCAGGAATATCCGTAGCTCAACGGTGGTCGCGTCGCTGCGCTCATTGGGCGTACGGAAGGACAAGACGGTGTCAGTGGCGCCTTTCACCGCATCGTCGCTGTGCACCGTCACATGGGCCGACGCCGGAACGGCGGCAACGAGCACGGCAACCGGCAGCGTCGCCATCACAGCCGCCGTTCTTGCGGCCCGAGAACCTTTCATTCGCGGATCCGGATCGCCGTCGACAGCGCTACCTCGTTGACGGATGAGGTCTGCACGTCCAGCGACAGCGCCCATTCACCAGGATCAGGGAACGTCACGGTCGCCACCTCACGGCCCATGCCCGACGGACGGAACGTCACCGGAAGCGGACCCACCGGTGGGTCGAGCTCCGTCAACGATCCATCGATGTGTTCGATCGGCTGCGCGCGACCGCCGCGCGTCATGGTGACCACCACCTGCGTCGCCCCGACACCCGTGCGGTCCACATGCACCGTTGCCGTGATCCCGCCATCCACCGCCGAGCGGGTGAGCGCCGGTGCATAGGTCTGCGATGCCTGCGCGGTGCCGGTCAGGAACGCCGTGATGCCCAGGATCACGACCGCGCCAACGGCTTCCGCGACCACGGTTCTCCGCAGCAGTTGCAGCGAGCTCTCGGCGCGTCCCGCGCCGTTGGCCGCGAACCGGCGCGACAGGTACGCCGCCACGAGGACCACGACCACCACGCCGGACTTCCACAGCAACAGCCTGCCGTAGTGCGTCGCGGTCAGCGCCCCGAACGCCCGCACGTTGCGCCACGCCGCGAACAACCCCGTCGCGACCAGCAAGCTGACCGCCGCGAGCGCCCACTCGGAGAACTGATCCATCACGTGGGCCGCTTCGGCGGGGTCTCGCTCGCCGGTCCGGCCGAGCAGCCCGGACAGCGCGACCATGAGGCCACCGAGCCACGTTGCCATCGCAGCGACGTGCACCCAGTCGGCAACAAAGGCGAGCGCCACGAGGTCGCCGGTGCCGGAGTGCCCGGCGTACGGCCACGTCGTCGCAAGGACCGCAGCCACCGCGCTGGTTTGGGACGCCGACACCTGCCCGCGTCGGCCACTGACCGCCGCGGTCCACGCGATTGCGACCAGCAGCACGATTCGAGCACCGGCCGCCCGACCGAAGCGGCCCGCCATCCCCAACCGCAGCGCCGACCACGACACCGCGTGTTCGACGGGCACACCCGCGGCGGCCGCGCCTTGGGCCACAACTCCAGCCACCGTGGCGACGACGAGCAGCGCGCCGCCACCAATCACGAGCACCCGCATCCGGCGTCGCGACAATCCGGCCGGCCACAGCCAGGCCATGACGACCAGCGCCCCTGGTCCGCCCACGAGACCGGCGTAGCCCAAGCCGCGGGCGACTGCGGCGAGGTGGCTGGTGGCCGGGTCGACGCCGTTGCCCGGCGGGACGCCGCTCACCTCGGTCGGGTGACCCACCGAGAACGTGAACGATCCCGAGACGACATGGGTGTCGGCCGAGGTGACCCGCCACGTCACGGTGTAGGTGCCCGGCCCTAGCGCGGTCCGCACCGGCGCCGTGATCACGCTCCCGCGGCCTTGTGGATGCGACGTCGCGCCGAGCCGGACCGCGGTCAGGCGGTCGTCGTAGAGGTGCAGCGCGTCATTCGCGGCGAGGACCGTCTCGTCAAAGACGAGCGACAAAGCAGGCGGCGAGGTCCTGAGGACGGTGCCCGCCGCCGGCGTACTCCGCTCTACCACGGCGTGCGCACTGGCGGGAGCGGCGAGTGCGAACGCGAACGCGAACGCGATCGGCATGACGACAGCCAGACGCGTCAGCGGGCGACGCATTCGGCTCACCCCCGCATGACCCATTGCGCTCCATCCTGCCTCGTGCCGAGCAGACGGGCGTTCGACGTCCCGGGGAAGCGCTGGTCAGGTTGCTGGGCTACTCGCCCTGGGCGGCCGCGGCGGTGAGCAGCTCTTCCCACAGCGCGAGCTTCACCCGGGCGTTGCCGCGTCCGGTACCGAGGCCGATCTCGGCCGCGTCGATCGCGTTCCATCCGGTGAGCAGCACCGGCTTCACGCCGCGCTCCCGCAGCAGATCGACCGCCGAGCCGGGGGTCACGTCGCGCGCCAGCAGCTTGTCGGTGTCAGCGATCACCGACGTCACCGCTGACTTCGCATCACTGCGGTTGGTGCCGATGACGCCGGTCGCACCGCGGCCGATCCAGCCGCAGATGTACTCGCCGACCTCTACGGTGCCACCTCGCACGCGATGGTCGTCGGACGGGATCACGTTCGACGTCTCGTCGAACGGCACCCCCGGCATCGGCGTACCGATGTAGCCGACCGAACGGAAGACCAGCTGTGCCGGGATGTCGTACGTCGACCCGTCGGGACGCTCGCAACGCAAGGCCTCGACCTGGTCGGTACCGACGATTTCGGCCGGCCGTGAGTGGAAATGCATGTGTAGTCGGCGCTTCGCTCCGGTCAGCGGGCGGTGCGCCCACTCCTTGAAGACCTCGACGTTGCGCTTGACGTCCTTGTCCTCGAAGTCGGGAAGGTCGTCGACCTGCGCCGGGTCGACGATGACGTCGACGCCGGCGAGCTCGCCCATCTCGCGCAGCTCCTTGATCGTGAACTTTGCGTGCTCCGGGCCGCGGCGGCCGACGATGTGCACGTCGGTCAGCGTCGACGCGCGGAGCACTGCGAGGACATCGTCTGGGACATCCGTGGTCGCCATCTCCTCCGGATCGCGGACGATCACCCGCGCGACATCGATCGCGACGTTGCCGAGGCCGATCACGACAGCACTCGTCGCCTCGAGGGAGTAAGGCTCGATGAAGTCCGGGTGGCCGCTGTACCAGTTGACGAAGGCGGTGGCCGCGATGCTGCCCGGCAGGTCCTCGCCGGGGATGCCGAGCTTGCGGTCGATGGATGCGCCATAGGCGTAGACGATCGCGTGGTAGTCGGCGAGCAGCTCGGGGATGGTGACGTCGGTGCCGATGCTGACGTTGCCGAAGAACCGCACCGATTCATGCTCGAGGATCCGCTGCAGCGTCGACGCGAGGTTCTTCATCTTGACGTGGTCCGGCGCAACGCCGTACCGCAACAGCCCGAACGGCGCCGGGAGTCGGTCGTAGATGTCGACTTCGACGTGCCCGTCACTCTGTGAACAGAGGGCATCGGCGACGTAGACCCCGGCGGGGCCGGCCCCGATGACAGCGACCCGCAGTCCTGCTTCAGCACCCGTCACGGCGTCCATTCTGCTAAGAACCAACACATCCGCCGTCGGCGGGTCAAGCGCAGGAGGCGGGCGGGAGGCGGGCGAACGTGTCCGGCCACACCCTCAAGCTCCTCACGATCCCGTTGTTCACCGGCATCATCGGCTACGTCACCAACTGGAGTGGCGTCGTCATGCTGTTCTACCCGGTGCACTACCGGGGCATCCGGTTCCGTGCGCTGCAGCCGCTGGTGGCACTGCTGCCGCGCAAGATCCAGCAGATCCCGGGCGTGATGCAGGGCGGCATCGGGTGGCAGGGCATCATTCCCTCACGCGCCGCCAAGATGGGCTCGATCGCGGTCGACAAAGGGATCTCGAAGCTCGGCAGCCCGCGCGAGTTCTACGAGCAGCTCGAGCCGGACAAGATCGCCGAGCAGATCCTCGTCAACTCCCGGCAGGACGTGCACGACCTGGTCGACCGGATCCTCGAGCGCGAGCACGGCCAGCTCTGGCGCGACCTGCCGCCGCGGGCTCGTGCCGCCATTCACGACCGGGTCGACCAGCAGCTGCCGCAGGTCGTACATCAGGTGACCCGGGAGATCGGCGAGCACATCGACCAGCTGCTCGACATCAAGCTGATGGTGATCCGGCGGATCGCCGAGCAGCCAGAGCTCGCAAACCGGATCTTCCTCGACGTCGGTCGCAAGGAGCTGAAGTTCATCCAGAACTTCGGCTTCGTCCTGGGGCTGCTGCTCGGCGTACCGCTTGCCTTCATCACCAATGCGTTCCCGTATTGGTGGCTGCTGCCGATCGGTGGCGTCCTCATCGGCTACATCACCAACCTCGTCGCGATCCGGATGATCTTCGAGCCCATCAAGCCGCATCGCTTCCTCGGCGTCACCTTCCACGGCTTGTTCATGCGCCGCCAGGCCGAGGTCGCCGACGTGTACGCCGGGATCATCGCCAACGACATCGTGACCATCGCCAACATCGGTGACGACCTGATGAACGGGCCGCGCTCGGACCGCACCCGGCAGCTCGTCGAGAACGCGCTGCGGCCGGCTGTCGACGACGCGCTCGGCCGCGCGTCAGGGCTGGTGCGCGTCGCGATCGGCACGAAGTCCTACGACGCGATCCGCGAGTCGCTCGCGACCGAAGCGGTCGCATACACGATGACGCCGTTCAACGATCCGGAGTTCGGTGCCAAGCAGAACAAGGCGATCTTCTCCCTCCTCGCCGCCAGGATGCGCACAATGGCTCCGCACGACTTCGCGGAGATGCTGCGAACGGCGATCAAGGAGGACGAGTGGCTGCTGTATCTCCACGGCGCCGTCCTCGGCTTCGGCGCCGGACTGATCCATCTCGCGATCTTCGGATGACGTGTGATTGCGCCGACGTAGCAGGCTCCGCAACTCGGTGGCGGGCCGGGAGGTCGACGTGACTCAGCGGCCGCTCCTGCCCGAGGTCCTCAACAGCGAGAACCAGGACCTCAATGCGATCCTGCGCGCCGCTCCATCCCTGGCGCGCTTTGCCGTCGCCGCCTGGTGGCGCACTGCCGAGTGGTCGATCGGCGCCGCGATCAACACCGGCAACCGGGTCTTCGGCGCCGTCATCTCCGGCCAGTCACCCACTGCGGTGCTCTCCGGCCTCGGCAGCGAGCTACGTGGTGGCATCCGGGGAGTCCTCGGCATCGGCGACTCGCCTTCCTATCCGGGGGTGAGCGTGCTCAACCGCGTCATGCCCATCGAGACGATGCCCGCTCCCGCGACGGAGCGACCACTGCGGGAGCTGGGCGCAGAGCTGCTGCAGCGATCCACCGACATGTCGCTCGACGATGACCTGCACCCGGCGTATGTCCGGATCCTCAGCGAGCTCGCCCCGGACGAGGGCCGGATCCTTCGGCTTCTCGCAATGGAGGGATCCCAGCCGTCAGTCGACGTGCGGACCAGCCGCCCCCTCAACGTCGCGACGCAGCTCGTCGCGCCGGGCCTGTCGATGATCGGCGCCCAAGCCGGCGTCCGCCACGGCGACCGGGTGCCGGCGTACCTGAACAACCTGTTCCGGCTCGGCCTGATCTGGTTCTCCCGCGAGCCCGTCACCGACCGCCTGCGCTACCAGGTGCTGGAGGCCCAGCCCGACGTGTCGACGGCGCTGAAGGAGGCGGGCCGCGGCAAGACGATCCGGCGCAGCATCGAGCTCACGCCATTCGGCGTCGACTTCTGCCAGACGTGCCTGCCCCTCGGCTAGGACGCACCAGACCGCGAGACCATCAGCACATGGCAAGCCGACAGCCGGGCGCTCCGATCAGGCGGATCGAGGTGGACTCCGGCAAGGTCGACGAAGAACGCTGGCCGTTCACACTCCCAGTCATCAGGCAGGTCGCCTCACACGGCCTCGACCTGGACCCTGGAGTCAATGTTTTCATCGGCGCGAACGGCTCCGGCAAGTCGACCTTGGTCGAAGCGGTTGCCGCCGCCTGGGCGCGGCGCATCACGGTGTTCCGCGACGACTGGATGCAGCGCGCCGCGGGCGCACCGTCAAACGAGGACTCAGACCTGGACCGCGCCCTTCGGCTCGCATACACGAAAGGAGGCCCGACCGGCGGCCTCTTTCTTCGCGCCGAGCGCGTCCATTCACAGGCCGACGGGTTCAGCGCACCCGGTCGCTGGCAAGAGCGCATCCAGCGATCAATCCTCCACCTCAGTCACGGCGAAGGCTTCCTTGAGATCCTGCGCGGGATGACTGCCGAACCCGGCTGTTACATCCTCGACGAGCCCGAGTCGGCGCTGTCGTTCGACAGCTGTCTCGCACTGATCGCGATCATGGCGGACATGCGCGCCGCCGGAAGCCAGATCCTGCTGGCAACCCACTCCCCGATCCTCGCCTCCCTGCCGGGTGCGCGCCTGATCGAGCTCTCGGACACCGGTCTCAATCACGTCGAGTACGACGCATGTCAACTCGTTCAGTCATGGCGGTCGTTCTTGGATGCGCCCGAGCGCTTCCACAAATACCTGCTGTAGCCGCCCGCGAGCCTGCTAGGGACCTGCGCGCTGGGTTCTTCGCTTGCGCCTCGGCTTGGTGAACGTAAAACGGTCGACTCGGTAGCGGCCGTTCTCATCGATCTCGATCGCGTGGCCGTAGACATGGACTCGATCGTGGTGCCGCCCGCACAGCAGTGCGCCGTTCTCGACAGACGTCAGACGCGCAGATCCAGTGGCGTGGACTCCCGCGCCACGTCCGCCAGATGCGGCTCAGCGGCACGTAGCGCGTCATCGCCGACCGTGCGGCGCAGTCTTCCGATCGCCTGAGCGTGCGCCGAGCTGATAGCCCCGTCGGCCAGCGCTGCCATCGTTGCCGGCATCACCTCGGCGAGATCACGTGCCAGAGCGACGTCACGATGAGCATCGGCTGGGGACAGCCGAAGTTCGCCGCGCATCCACGCCTGCGTCGATCCGCAATCGAGTGCGCCACCCCGGCGGTCGAACCGCTCGACCATCCGCAGGTAGCCCGCCTCGAGCCGGTTGATCTGCTGACGCACGGACCGGCAGCCATCGGCCGCGGGGCGACCGTCGCGAGCGGCAAACGACCTAGTCGTTCACCAGGGTGTCAAGCGCCTCGATCGCGGCGTGCACCGACGTGTCGTCGGGGGGTCTCTCGCCGTAGAGCTCCTGCTCGAGCGCCAGGACCGCCGCTTCCATCCCAGGCTGGGCGCCTCCCACTCGGGCGAGGTACTGCCGCGGCGTCTCGGCCAACGCACGCGGCGGAGGGCCGTGGCGATTTCGCGTCACCCGCAGGTACGCCGCGAGCACCGGGCCCGGTGGTCGTCCGGTCGTACGTCGCCTGCGCCGGCCGACCAGTGGAAGTCCACCGCCGCTCAACAGCCCGCGCACAACCCATCCGCCGAAGATCAGCACGGCGGCACCGAGAACCGCGAGCGACAGCCTGCCTCCTGGCAGTGCGGATGCCACCTTGTCGAAGGCTCGGGACAACAGCGACGGATGCGACGCTGGACCGTCCGCGAGCGCCACCCCTGCGGTCGGGTCGGTCGGCGACCATCCGACTCCCGGGTAGTAGACCTCGACCCAAGCATGCGCGTTCTCAGCCGTGTACAGCCGCGTCGAGCCGTCCGGCACGCCATAGGCCAGACCACTCACCAACCGGGTCGGGATCCCGAGGGTGCGCAGCATGACCGCCTCTGCGGACGCGAACAGCTCACAGAAACCGAGGTGGGTGCGGAACAGGAAGTCGTCGACCGCGTCATTGCCCCGTGGCGCGATCGGCGCGGCAAGCGTGTACGTCTCGTGGGTGCGCAGATAGCGCTCCAACGCGACCACCTTCTGATACCGGGTGGAAGCTCCCACCGTGATCTGCTGTGCCAGCGCCGAGACCTCCGATGGCAGCTCAGTCGGCAACGCCGTCCAGACCGGGTTGACCGGGTCCGGACCGCTAGCCCCCTGGAGCCGGGACGCCGACGTCGGCGCCACCACCGACGTCACGGTGTACGCCGTGAGCGGCGACGTCGGTGCGTCGAAGACGCGTACGTTCTGCGGTCCGCGCGAGATCCTGCGCACTTGCTCGGCCGGACCGCTGATCCGCGTCACCACGCCAGGCGCCCAGATCAGGCCGCCCTCGGCGCCTGGCTCGACGTGGACGGCGTCTCGACGGGTCGTGCCGCCGCTAGGCAACGGGTCATCGGCATTCTGCGGCAGCCGCGCCGACGAGCCATCCAGGAACGTCGACGTCGACGTCGACGGGAGGTTGTCCCATGACGTGCCGGTGTAGGTCCGGAAGAACGTGCCGCGCCACAACGACGGCGAGTCCTGGGGCACCTGAAGCAACGGCGTGTCAGGCAGCTGCCCGCGCACCAACAGGCTGAGGTCACCGAAGCCGTCGGTATCGACGCCGACCTGCGCTCGATCAGCCAGCGCGAAGTTCGCTTGCTGCACGTGGTGCGCAAGCGCGCGGGCCAGGTCTCCGCCCCCCAGCCCGGTAGGAAGCGCAACGAAGACCACTGCCCCGGCGACCAGAGTGGCGACGACCGGGCCGAGCTGGTCCAGCTGCCGAAAGACCGCTGGCCCCGCGCGTCGCGGCACGCCGACCACGACCGCCGAAACTGCTCCGTCGGCGTACGCCGCCGTCGTCTGGACCTTCGCAATCGCGACGAGCACCACAATCCAGGCGGTGGCCGACAGCGCGCCCTCTCCGGCATTCGTTGCGCCAGCCGCCGCAGCGACGAGCACACCAGTCGTCACTGTCAGCCAGACCCGGTGCTCACGCGGGGTACGCGCCTGGGGCGCCATGATCAGTGACAGCACGACCAACGCCTCGGACAGAGAGCGCAGCGTCGCCGTCGGGTCGACGACGCCTTGTCGACCCTGACCGACGGTGCGGACCGCGATGATCGTCGAGAAGATGGCGACGCTGGCAACGCCCGCATTGCGTGTGAGAACCGCACGTGCCGGGTTGACCGGACCGTTCGGCCGCGACACGGCGAACGTCAATGCGAGAGTTACGGGCAGCGCCCACCACGGGACCATGCCCGCGGCGGTCGCAGCGATCTGCGCGAGCGCGCATGCCGAACCGCACCATGTCCGGGCACGCAGCTCGATAGCTGTCATCGCACTACCGACCCGGCGAGAGTCGCCGCGGAGACGACGGCACCCGCAGCCACGTTGCGCGCCGCGCCGGCAATGAAATCCGGGATCGTGGCGGCGCCGAGCCACAGCACGATCGACCCCGAACCCGCGAGATGCAGGGCCGAACGAACATCCTCGACAGATGGAGGTCCCTCCGGCGCCACACCGGCGAACCAGTCAAGCGCATCGAGCGGACGGGTCACGGCGGTCGACCCCCCAGCCACGAGAAGCAACACCTCTCGGCCGTCGCGCAACGCGTGCAGCGCCGTCGCTGTGACCCGCGACAGCAGCGCCTCCTGGGGATCGTTGTCGGCCAACGGTCCAACCACTACGAGCAATGCAGGATGCCCTGGCCGCTCACGTTCCATCACCACCAGCTGGTTGCGTCGCGCCGATGCCCGCCAGTGGATCGCCGAGTTGGCATCGCCCGGCCGCCACTCCCGGATGCCGAAGAAATCGATGCCAGGGCCGCTGCGGGCAGATGACGCACGGCCATACGCCTCACCCGACGCCCGGTCCGGCAGTCGGAGCGGCGCGGCCGGCGCGGGATGGATCCAGCCCGTCTCGGGCAGTCGCACCCGCGCCCGACGGACCCATCCGCCCAACGGCGAGTACGCCTCGAGGTCGACGTGGCCGCCGTGCGGGAAGCAGCCACGGTGCAACGGCATCGCCGTGCGATCACCGATCGCACGCTCGCCGGTGCGCAGCGACGGAGTCACGTACCGGCCGATATCGAGACCTGGGGCGTGGTCGATCAAGACGATCGGCCGACGGCCGGCCAGTCTGCCGCCGCGCGACGTGATGCTGAGCTGCACCGCCGCTTCGATCCCTACCGACATCCGCGACGGCGTACGCCGCTCGACGTCGTCGAGGGCTGCGCCAGGGGTGAGCAGCGCGTCGCCGAGGACAGCTCCGACCGCAGCCGCAGCGGCGAGCGTGACGCCGGTCGAGTGGATCAGCCGCCCGAGCAGCTCGAGGATTCCGGCGATCAGCACCAGCAGCGAGGTGCTGCGGGTCGGACGCGGCAGAAGTCGGATCCGATGCAGGATCCGGTTGGACTGAGGTGCGTCAGGCACCGGAGAGGGGTGCAGGCACCCTCGCGATGATGTCCGAGATCACATGCTGACCGCGTGCGTGACCTCCGTCATCACCTGTCATGGCAATGCGGTGCGACAGAACCGGCACCGCGAGCGCCTTGATGTCATCGGGCAGTACGTGTGGCCGGCCCTGCAGGATCGTGCGCGCCTGCGCGCAGCGCACGAGCGCGATCGCGGCACGGGTGCTCGCACCGATCGCGACCCCGGGATAGCTCCGTGTCGCACCGACGACCGCGACGGCGTACCCGAGCACCGCGTCCGCCACATGCACCGTGCGCACCGCGTGACGCAGCGCCGGCAGGTCGCCGGGCTTCATCACCGCGCGCAGTCCGTCAACTGTCGGCGCGATGAGCTGCTCGCGCACGATCTGCCGTTCGACATCCTCCGCGTTGGGTCCGGGATGCACGAGCGCGGTGAAGCGGTCGAGCTGGCCCTCCGGGAGCGGATAGGTCCCCCACTGCTCGAACGGGTTCTGCGTCGCCAGCAGGATGAACGGGTCCGGCAGGCCGTGCCGGATGCCATCCACCGTCACGGCCGCCTCGTCCATTGCCTCGAGCAGTGCGGACTGGGTACGAGGTGATGCACGGTTGAGCTCGTCGACGAGGACGACGTTGGCGAACAGCGGGCCCGGGACGAAGCTGAACGCGCTACGCGAGGGTTCCCACACCGATGAGCCCGTGATGTCAGCCGGCATCAGGTCCGCGGTCGCCTGCACCCGCCGGAAGCTTCCGCCGAGCGCGTGTGCAAGAGCGCGAGCCATCGTCGTCTTGCCCGAGCCCGGGACATCCTCGATCAGGACGTGGCCGCCCGCGATCACGGCGGCAACGGTCAGCTCGACCGCGGCACGGCGGCCGAGGACGACCTGTTCCACCGCGGCTACCAACGCCTGAGCCTGCTCGTGAGCAGAACCAGGCGGCGCAGCCATTGGCGACGCCGTCACGAGCAAGCCTCCGAACTCGACGATTCACTTCTCATTTCGAGCATCGGCTTGATCCGGTTCAAACTCAAACTCCGGAAGTCCCGGGCCGTCACTGGCGCACGAACTCCCGGACGGTGCCATCGAAGCCACAAACGAACAGCGCGCCCTTGCGCCAACCGTGCCCGGTCCCGATGGTCACGTCGGACGGGTTGCCCAGGCCGGTGGCGACCAAGCAGGTCTTGCGGGTGCCCGGGTCGTAGCTGAGCAGCTCGCCACCGACGTTCGCCGGGAGGTACAACACGCCCCTTCCCGACATCGTCAGGTCATCGAGCACCTTCGGCGTGAAGCCACCCACCCCGATCAGGTTGCCGATCTGCGTCTCACGCGCCGGGTGCGCCATCGGGATCCGTACGATCGGCGCGTCGAGCGTGAAGGTCTGATCGACGTACATCACGCGCCGTTTGCTATCGATCGCGATTCCGTTGGTATCGGGCACCTTGGCCCAGTTTGTCATGATCTTGTGGCCAGGCTTGGCCGAGATCCGCGTGATCCCGGTCCCACTGCCGAGGTCGCGGGTGACATACGCCGTGCCATCCCTGTCGAGCGCGAGCCCGTTGGGCATCGTCAAGCCGGTCGCATAGGTCGTGTGCTTGCGCGTCTTGAGATCGAGCAGTTGCAGCGTGCCGTTGGCAGTGCTGAGAACGCCGTCCTGCAAGGCGTCACCGGTCGGGAACATCACGCGCTTGCCGTCCCAAACCAGCTGCCCGGGGCTGTCGACGCTCGCGAGAACGGTGACCTTGCCGTTCGGCGTGAGTCGCTCGACCTGGTTGTGCGTCGAGCTGGACAGCAGCATTCCGCCGTGATTGTCCGGAAGCAGGCTTTCGAGGATGCCCAGACTGTTGGCGATCTTCTTTTGCTTCCAGACCGCACAGTGCGCCGAGGTCGGGACCGGCGCACGGTCAGGATCAGCCGCCCGCGGCGCCGCAGCTGCCGGCGTGGCCGCCAGAACTGATGCGACGAGCGGCACCACGACCCCCCACCTCATGACGCCAGATCATGTCAGGCCGCGGAGCTTGTCGGGGTTGAGCACGACAGCGATGCCGACCGCGCGACCGTCGACGATGTCGAGCGACACCGTCGTGGTGACAACTCCGTCCGCGACGAAGAGGTAGCCCGGTCGGCCGTTGACAGTGGCGTCCCGCGTATCGGTCTCCGCAGGGATCCCCGACGCGACGGCGATGAGGAATCGCGCAACCTTGTTCGCGCCGTGAATGGGTCGGCGCGCGGCCTTCACCACGCCGCCGCCGTCGGTCCACAGCACGACGTCCTCCGAAAGCAGCGCCATCAGTCCTTCAAGGTCGCCGCCCGCGCATGCGACGAGGAACTGTTCGGCAAGCTTCCGACCGGCCTGCTCGTCAGCATCGAAGCGGTGACGTCGCTCCCCCACACGTCGACGTGCGCGGCTCACGAGCTGCCGGCACGCCGGCTCTTCGCGGTCGAGCATTCCCGCGATCTCGCCGTACTCATAGCTGAAGACGTCATGCAGGAGAAACGCCGCCCGCTCTACCGGGGCAAGCTCCTCCAGCACGACGAGAAAGGCCAGCGACAGCGAGTCAGCCAGCTCGGCGGATGCGGCGGGCCCGCCTTCTTCGACGAGCGTTGGCTCGGGCAACCACGGTCCGACGTAGGTCTCACGTCGGACCCGGGCCGAGCGCAGCTCATCGATGCACAACCGCACGACGATGGTCGTGAGATACGCAGCGCTCGAGGACACCTCGGCGTCGCCGCGGTCGCGCCATCGCAGATACGCATCCGACACGATGTCCTCGGCATCTGCCGTGCTGCCGAGCATCCGGTACGCGATGCCGACCAGCCGCGGCCGTTCCGCGACATAGTGGTCGAGATCAACAGAGTCCTCGAGATCACCCATCGCTGATCCTCAGACCGGAGCCAGCTCGCACCGCGCGGCGAAGCCCTGACTGTGCAGCCCAAGCCCGGCGTTGGTCCGCGAGCGGAAGTTCTCGAGCGCGATCCAGGAAGCAAGCTCCACGATCTGCTCGTCGGAAAACCCTTCCCGCAGCCGCTTGACCAGATCGTCATCGATGACGACGGGGGTTGACGTCGCCGCCTCGGCGTACTCGAGCACCGTCCGCTCGCGCTCGTCGTATACGTCCGACTCTCGCCAGCGCGGCACGTCGCGCACCTTTCGCGGGTCGACGCCGGTCTGCACGCCTTCGTAGTAGCCGAAGTCGGTGCACCACGAGCATCCGATTGCGCTAGCGGTCGCTTGCAGCGCGAGCCAGCGCAGATGCGGGTCAAGGGCGTTCCATCGCTTGGCGACGACCATCTCGAACAGACCACTCGCCTGGAGCACGCCACTGTGGTGAGCGACTGCGCGCACCGGGTCGACGACCTCCCCGAAGGACTTGCGCGAGTAGCGCCAGGCGAACCGGCGCAACAGCCCGCGAGGGTGCTCGGTCAGCGGAACTACATGCTCCATCTGCGTCTCCTTGTCTCTCACCTGAAAGACGAGGCGAGTATTCAGTCTGTGACAGCCAGCCTCAGTCCGGGCCGGTCCTTCGGCTCCACGAGGACGCAGTGCGTCCCGCGGTAGATCGTCGGCATGCACTTGTTGCAGTGGATGCAGATCGACTCTCGTGCCGCACCGTCACGCATCCGGTTGACCAGGTCCGGCTCGCGCAGCAGCCCGCGGCCCATCGCCACGAAGTCGAACCCGTCGGCAAGCGCGCTCTCGATGGTGTCCAGCTTCGTGATTCCTCCGAGCAGCACCAACGGCATCGACAGCGCCGCCCGGAACTGGCTGGCCTCGCCGCGGAAGTACGCCTCTTCGAACGGGTACTCCGGCATGAACCTCTTGCCGACGAGCTTGAAGGCCGGGCGCAGAACCGCCGGAAGCGTTGCCGCGAACTCCTTGCGCGGTACGTCGCCGCGGAACAGATACATCGGGTTGGCCAAAGACCCGCCGCCGGTCAGCTCCAGCGCATCAATCGCCCCATCGGCTTCGAGGAGCTGCGCGATCGGCAAGCTCTCCGCCACGGTGAGCCCGCGCGGGACGCCGTCTTCCATCTCGAACTTCGCGAGCACCGCGACCTCGCTGCCGACAGCCGTGCGGACCGCCTTGGCGATCTCGCGCGGGAACCGGGCGCGCCGCTCCGTATCGCCGCCCCACTCGTCGGTGCGCTTGTTGAAGCGAGGGCTCATGAAGGAGTTGATGAGGTAGTGGTGGCCCATGTGGATCTCGACCGCGTCGAACCCGGCTTCGGCGAGCAGCTTCGCCGCCGATGCGAAGTCGACGATCGCGGCTTCGATATCGGGAACGGTCATCGCGTGGTAGCGGGTCCCCAGCGGGCTGAACCCGCTCGATGCCGCCAGCGCCTTTGAACCGGTGACCCTGGCGTTCCCAATCGGGCCGGCGTGGCCGACCTGTGCGTTGATCGCGGCGCCTTCGTCATGCACCGCGTCGACGAGTCGGCGCAGGTCCGGCACCAGCTCAGGACGCGGCACGAGCTCGTGTGGCGCGCCGCGGCCCCCCGGCGAGACAGCACAGTAGGCAAGCGTCGTCATGCCCACACCGCCGGCCGCCATCGCCCGGTGGAAGTCGACCAGGGCATCGCTGACCACCCCGCGGAAGCTCATGCCCTCGAACGTCGCGGCCTTGATGATGCGGTTGCGAAGGGTCAGCGGGCCCAGGCGGGCCGGTGCGAAGACGTCAGGGCGCGCAGGACGTGTGGGAGCCGTCACTGCGTCAGTATGGTGCCGTGCCCTTCATGAGCCCGGCGACGCCCGAGTTCGACGTCGACGACTGGCTGACGCGACCGCAGCCGGACCGGGTCCATGCGATGTGTGAGACCTGGGTGATGCAGGGCTTCGGGGCACCGGGCGTCGGCTACTTGTTCTACGTCGCCAAGATGGCCGGCTACCTCGGCGGATTCCTGGCCTTCGCCTGCGCGACCCGCGGATTCGCGCTTTCGAACATCGGCACGTGGTGGGCAACCCCGATCGCTTTTGAAAAGGCCGTCGTGTGGACGATGCTCTTCGAGGTCGTCGGCCTGGGCGCGGGCAGCGGTCCACTGACCGGCAGATATCTCCCTCCCGTGACCGCCATCACTCACTGGCTGCGTCCGGGCACCATCCGGCTGCCGCCGTTCCCGAAGATCCCGTTCACCCGCGGCACCAAGCGCAGCTACGTCGACGTGATCCTCTTCGCGGCGGTGCTTGTCCTCGGCGTACACCTCCTGCTCAGCAACGGGCCGACCATGAACCGCGGGTACGTCGGTTCAGTGGTTGCTGTCATGATCGCGCTCGGTCTGCGCGACAAGACCGTCTTTCTCGCGGCGCGCTCCGAGCACTATCTGCTCGCGACATTCGTCTTCCTGTTTCCGCACGACATCTTCAGCGGATCAAAGGCCGTGCAGCTCGGACTGTGGTTCGGTGCCGCGTCGTCGAAGCTCAACAGCCACTTCCCCAACGTCATCGCGGTGATGCTGTCCAACAACCCGATGCTGCGATCACGGCAGGCCCGGAAGATGCTCTACCGCGACTACCCGAACGACCTTCGTGGGTCGCATCTCGCGGCACTCATCGGGCACGGAGCGACCGTCGTCGAGTACGCATTCCCACTCACCTTGTTGCTGACCCACGGAGGCATTCCGACCGACATCGCGTTGGCCGTGATGGTGGCGTTCCACTCCAACATCCTGCTGTCGTTCCCCATGGGCGTGCCGCTGGAGTGGAACGTTTTCTTCATGTACTCGGGGTTGGTGCTCTTCGGTGAGCACGCCCACACCGCGGCCTGGTCGATCCACTCGCCCTGGCTCGGCATCGCACTGATCGTCTGCCTGATCGTGATGCCGATCCTGGGCAACGTACGGCCCGATCTCGTCTCCTTCCTGCCATCGATGCGCTACTACGCCGGCAACTGGGCGGCGAGCGCCTGGCTGTGGCGGCCGGGCGAGTTCGAGTCGCTCGACCAGGCGATTCCCAAGTCCGCGAAGTCGATCCGCAGCCAGCTGGAGCGGCTGTACGGCCCGCCGTCCTACGAGCTGATCCTCGGCCGGGTGCAGGCCTTCCGCGCGATGCACGTCCACGGCCGCGCCCTCAACGCACTGATGCCACGAGCCGTCAAGGACCTCGACGATCCGGATGCGATGGCGCGGGGCATCGATGCCTTCGACGTCGTCGACGGCGAGCTGGTCGCGGGGCTGGTGCTCGGCTGGAACTTCGGCGACGGCCACCTGCACAACGAGCAGCTGCTTGCTGCCATCCAGGCTGCCAAGCAGTTCGCGCCCGGGCAGCTTCGTTGCATCTTCTTGGAGGCACAGCCCGCGGGGCGGGCGACGATGCGATGGCGGATCGTCGACGCAGCGAGCGGACAGCTCGAGTCCGGCGAGATCCTGGTCCGTGACCTGCTCGACATCCAGCCTTGGGGTGTCTCCGAGGAACCGGGCCTCGGCACGCTGAAAGAGGTCGTCGGATGACCAAGCCTGACCTCGACGCGGTGGTCGTCGGCTCTGGGCCCAATGGCCTTGCCGCCGCACTGACACTCGCGCAGGCCGGCCGGTCCGTCCTGGTGCTCGAATCCGCGGACACCGTCGGTGGTGGGGCTCGCAGCGCCGAGCTGACCGTTCCCGGAGTGCGGCACGACGTGTGCTCGGCAGTGCATCCGTTCGGGTTCGGCTCGCCGTACCTGTCGTCTCTGCCGCTCGCCGAACACGGCCTCGAGTGGCGCTGGACAGAGGTCGATCTCTCCCACCCGCTCGACGACGGGACCGCGGGCGTGCTGCGCCGGTCGCTCGACGAGACGGTGGCCGGGCTCGGCGCCGACGGGGAGGCGTGGCGGCGATCCTTCGGAGGTTTCAGCGAGCACTTCTCCGCGATCGCGGAGGACTTCTTCGGCCCGATCCTGCATGTGCCGAGCCATCCCGTCATCACCGGCAAGTTCGGACTTCGCGCGATGCTGCCCGCGACGAGGTTCGCGAGCCGCTTCTCCACCGACCGGGCGCGTGCGATGTTCGCCAGCGTCGCGGTGCACTCCTACACCCCGCTGTCATTCCCGTCGACCGCAGGTGTCGGTGCGCTTTTCATCGCGGCGGCGCACAGCGGTGGCTGGCCGATCGCCGCCGGGGGCTCGCAGTCGATCGCAGCGGCCATGACGGGGCTGCTGACCTCGCTCGGCGGACGGATCGAGACCGGCGCCAACGTGGCGAGCCTCGCCGACCTGCCCCCCTCGCGGGTACGGCTGTTCGACACCTCGGCCCGCGCCCTGGCCTCGATCGCCGGCGACGCGCTGCCGGCCCGGACCCGGCGCGCCTACGACCGCTTCCGGTACGGCCCCGCCGCCTTCAAGGTCGACCTCGCCGTCGAGGGCGGCATCCCGTGGCGCGATGAAGCATCACCGCGCGCTGGGACCGTGCATCTCGGCGGAACGCTCGAGGAGATTGTGGCTACCGAAGCCGCGGTGTACGCCGGCACGATGCCCGAGCGGCCGTTCGTACTGCTCGCTCAGCAGTACCTCGCCGACCCGTCGCGCTCGGCGGGCAACGTCCATCCGATCTGGGCCTACGCGCACGTCCCGAATGGCTATCCGCACGATGCCACCGACGCAGTCATCGACCAGATCGAGCGCTTCGCTCCCGGCACCCGCGATCGCATCGTCGGCCGGCATGTGATGGGTCCGTCGGCGCTCGAGTCGATGAACGCCAACTACGTAGGCGGCGACATCGCCGGCGGCGCCAACGACCTGCGGCAGCTGTTGTTCCGGCCCCGAGTGGCACTGAACCCGTATGCGACCGGGATCCCGGGTACGTACCTGTGCTCGGCAGCGACGCCGCCGGGCGGCGGGGTCCACGGCATGTGCGGTCACCACGCCGCCCGCCACGCCGTGCGTTACCTCGAGCGCTCGTAGCCGCGGTAGCCGTCTGACGGTGCTCTTTCACCGCAAGACGGCAATCACATCTCCCAGCGGGTGGGCCAGTCGTCCGGCCTCAGCAGCGCCTCGGTACCACCGTCGACCAGCAGCACCGTCCCGACACAGAATGCGTTGTGAAGCAGGAAGTCCGCCGCCTGAGCGATCTCCTCGGGCACACCGCCACGACCCATCGGCAACGGGAACATCGCGATCAGCGGGCCGATCGTGGGGTCGTTGCGCTGCTCGACGGCGAGCGCGGTCTCGACCAGTCCCGGCGCGAGCGCATTGAGACGTACGCCCTCGCCGATCCACTCCGGCTTGGTCGCGTTGCGGCGGATCCAACGCGCGATCGCCGTCTTGGTCGCCGGGTAGGCCACGAGCGACTCGGCCTGGTCGGCGAGCGTGCGTGCCGCCGCCTCGTCACCGGCGAGGCACGCATCGACCAGCTCGAGAGAGAAACCCGGCTGACAGGTCGAGGAGTTCGAGCTGATCGCGACCACCGCGCCCGGCCCAGCGGACAGCGGTCCGCGCAACCCCTCGACGAGGTCGACGGTGCCGAAGTAGTTGACCGACACGAGTAACGACGCGGGGCGCCCAGGCAGACCGGCGATGCCTGCACAGGTCACGAGCCCGTGCAGGGTGCCTGCGCACCAGTCGGTGATCGCGGCGACCGCATGGCTGCGCCCATCCGCCTTGCCAAGGTCTGCGATGACCTCCGCATCACGCTGATCCACCCCGAGCACCCGGTGTCCTGCGGCAGTCAGCCGTTCCCGCACCGCCGCACCGATGCCGGATGCCGAGCCGGTGACGGCGTACGCGCGACTCACTCGTGTCCCCGGACCATGACAAACCCCTCGGAGCCGGACTTTTCGGGCATTTCAATGCTTCTCGCTTCACCCGTCCCGGCAATCTCCCGATGGGAAAGCCGGGGACCATCACGGAGCGGGGTAGGTAACGCGTGTCGGACATGTTGGCGTGGCACCGGATCACTGCCGAGGCGGGCATTGCCAGCATCGGCAAGCTGATCGGGGCCGCGGTCGCCGTGGTACTCATGGCCCACTACGGCCTCAACCCGGTCCACGAGCATCGCTTCATCATCTACGCCTGGCTTGCGGCGGGCATCGTGCCGGTCATCATGCAGCGTCTGACGCCCTGGATGATGGTGCACTCGCCGGGCATCGAGGTGGGCTACCTCATGACGATGGGCCTGATCGACCAGGCGGTAGGCGTCGCCGTGGTCAGCCTCACGGGCGGCGTATCCGGCCCCTTCTGGGTGATGATGCTGGTCACCACCGCCGGTGCCGCAGTCATTGCACCGAACCGGCTGTTGGCCCTCGGCCAGTCGCTGCTGATGACCGGCTCGCTGGTGCTCGCCACCTGGATCGCGCACGACCTCACCCGCCAGACCGCAGGCCCTCTGGTGCTGATCGGAGCGTCGGCGGCGATGGTCGCCCTGCTCGGAAACGCCGTCGCGTCGCGGCTCGAGGTGCAACGCGTCCGGTCGGACGTCGAGCGGGACGGGCTGCGTCTCACCGTGGAGGAGCTCTCCAAAGCGCTCGCGCTGGCCGCGCAGGGCGACCTGTCGGTGCGGGTCGAGTCCGAAGAGGTGGCGCAGGAGCTGCTGTCGCAGCTGGCGGTCGCTTTCGACGACACCCTCGGCAACCTGCGGGGCCTGGTCGGACAGATCCGCAACGGTGGCGAGCAGATCGTTGCCTCGGCCGTCGAGTTGCTTGCCTCGGCCGAACAGCACGCCGCATCAGCTACCGAACAGTCGTCGGCGGTGTCACAGACGACATCGACGATCGAGGAGCTCGCCGCGACCGCGGCGCAGATCGCGGACACCTCGGAGTCGGTCGCCCGGTACGCCGCCGAGACCCTGCGCTACGCAGAAGAGGGCCGCGAGGCGGTGTCTGCCAGCGTCGAGGCGATGGACACCATCGCGCTGCGGGTCGACCAGATCGGCGGCCGCGCCGTGACGCTCGGCGAGAAGGGTTTGGAGATCGGCCGGATCCTCGATGTCATCAACGACCTCGCCGACCAGACGAACCTGCTTGCGCTCAACGCCGCGATCGAGGCTGCCCGAGCCGGAGAGAACGGTCGCGGCTTCGCCGTCGTCGCCGCTGAGGTCCGCAAGCTTGCCGAACGTGCTCAGCAGTCCACCGGCCAGATCCAGGCAATCGTCTCGGAGATCCAGGCCGAGACCTCTGCGACGATCCTGGCCAGCGAGGAAGGGTCGAAGGAGGTTCGGACGGGTTCCGCGCTCGCCCGTGGCGTGGTCGACGCCCTCGAACGGATCTCCGGAATGGTGGACGAGACCACCACCGCCGCGAAGGAGATCTCCGTCGCCACCCAGCAGCAGCGGTCGGCGTCCGACCAGGTGGTGGCCGCCATGACCCAGGTCTCCGACGTCTCTCGCCAGTACGCCGTCGGCTCCAAACAGTCCGCCGCAGCGGCGGCGCAGCTCAACAACCTCGCCGCCGAGCTCCGCGCCTCGATCTCCCAGTTCAAAGTCGCGTGAGCACCAGCCAGTCCAACGACGCCGATGCGCTGATCGACCGGCTCAATGCCGAGTCCGCAGTGCCCGCGTTCATCAAGTTCGCCGCAGCCGCGGCTGCGGTCGGTCTCATCGGCCACTTCTCGCGGGGGCCCACCCACGACAACGAACGCGCGCTCCTCGTGTGGTGTGCGCTGGGGGTGCTGTCACCCGCGCTGGTGCTGGTCGCCCCGCATACTGTCGGACGCTCTCGCGCCCTCGAGGTGCTCACGCTGGGCCTGCTCGCCGCACTCGACGTGGCGCCGATCATCGCGATCATGGCGCTGTCCGGCGGCGTCTCCGGCCCGTTCTGGGTCCTGCTCGTCGTGAATACGACGGGAGCAGCAGTCATTGCCCCGGGGCGTGCACTAGCTGTCGTGGTTGCCGTCTTCTATGCCGGATCACTCGTCGGCGCAACCGCCATCTCGCATCACCTGACATCGGCTGACGTTGGTCCGCTCGTCGTCATCAGCACCGCGCTGCCACTCGTGGCGCTGCTGGGCAGCGCGATCGCCGGCCGGCTCGAGGTGCAACGGGCGCGGGCCGACAACGAGCGGGACCAGTTGCGCCGCACCGTCGACGAGCTCTCGTCGGCGCTGGCTCAGGCGGCGCAGGGTGACCTGTCGGTACGCGTCGAGTCCGACGCTGTCGCGCAGGAGCTGTTGGGTCGGCTTGCGACTGCCTTCGACGACACCTTGGGCAACCTACGGGGCCTCGTCGGCCAGATCCGAGGTGGCGGCGAGCAGCTGGTGACCGCCGCGCATCAGCTCCTGGCTTCGGCGGAGCAGCATGCGGCGAGCGCCACGGAGCAGTCGTCGGCGGTCAGCGAGACGACGTCGACGATCGAGGAGCTCGCCGCGACCGCGGCGCAGATCGCGGACACGTCGGAGTCGGTCGCCCGGTACGCCGGGGAGACGCTGCGCTACGCCGAGCAGGGCCGGGACGCCGTGACGGCGAGCGTCGAGGCGATGGACACCATCGCGCTGCGGGTCGACCAGATCGGTGGCCGCGCCGTGACGCTCGGCGAGAAGGGCCAGGAGATCGGCCGGATCCTCGATGTCATCAACGACCTCGCCGACCAGACCAACCTGCTAGCGCTCAACGCCGCGATCGAGGCGGCGCGAGCCGGAGAGAACGGCCGCGGCTTCGCCGTCGTCGCCGCTGAAGTCCGCAAGCTTGCCGAGCGAGCGCAGCAGTCCACCGGCCAGATCCAGGCGATCGTCTCGGAGATCCAGGCCGAGACCTCCGCCACCATCATGGCAAGCGAGGAAGGGGCCAAGGAGGTGCGCGTCGGGTCCGCCCTCGCGCGCGGCGTGGTCGACGCCCTCGAACGGATCTCCGGAATGGTGGACGAGACCACCACCGCCGCGAAGGAGATCTCCGTCGCCACCCAGCAACAGCGGTCCGCTTCCGAGCAGGTCGTCGCTGCCATGACGCAGGTCTCCGACGTCTCTCGCCAGTACGCCGTCGGCTCCAAACAGTCCGCCGCAGCGGCCTCCGAGCTCAACAAGCTCGCCGCCGAGCTCCGCGCCTCAATCGCTCAGTTCAAGGTCGCTTAGCTAGCTGACCAGCAGCGCCGGCAGGACGAACGTGCGCAGGTAGCGGCGCAGCTCCGCGTCGTCACGATCCCGATGCCCAGGGACCACGAGCATCGAGTGGATCGTCCGCACGACGTACTCCACGGCGTCGTCCAGACCGACCTGCGGCCGCACCAGACCGGCCTCGCGTGCCGCCGAGAAGTACGGCGCGATGAAGGCCGCGCAGACGGCGTACGGCGCAGCTGCGTCGGCCGCGCTCAACGTCCGTGACAGGGGCGCCGACAGAAGCGACGCGCGCCAGGGCTCGTCACGCACCCATTCGACCGCACTGACGATGAGCTCGATGATCGCGTCGCCGACGGATCGTGTGCTGCGAAGCCTGGCCGGGATCTGCGGAAGGAACTCGCGGGCGGAAGCCAGCAAAGCCGCCAGGATGATCTCGTCACGCCCGCCGGGGAAGTACCGGTAGACGCTTGCCCGCGAGGTTCCGGCCAGACGGGCGACGTCCTCGATCGTGGTCTTGCCGACGCCGTACTGCGCGAAGCAGCGCTCCGCGGCGTGTACGACCCGCTCACGGGCTTCGGCAAGAGCGTCCTCGAGACCCGCCGCGGCGAGGGTGTCGACGGCAGCCACAGCCGAAGCCTATCTTGAGACAAGTTACTTGATATGTTTCATGTCTCAGCACGTGTTGATATCCAGCAGAGCTTGCGCAGGAGGACGACGCCGTGGACTTGATGGCACTCACCAAGCCGACGAAGGACGCCATCAAGGAGTCGTGGGTCAGGGCAGTCGGTGCCGACTCGTTGCCCGGCGTGCAGTTCACCGAGCCCGCCGGTGATCGCGGACTCTACGGCCCCGGTAGCTCGATCTGGTACGTCCACTCCGACGTGGCCACCCTGGTCGGCGGTCTGTCCGGGCTGCTGCTCGGCGCGCTTCACCAGCCGACGATGCACGGCACCAACCAGCACTCCTCCTACACCGACGATCCGCTGGCGCGCCTCGGCCGTACCGCGTCCTTCGTCAACGCGATGACGTGGGGATCCACGCCGGTCGTGGACCGCACCTGCGACATGGTCCGCAAGATGCACAAGCTCGTGCAAGGCGCGATGCCCGACGGCCGGCCCTACTCCGCCAATGCGCCCGACCAGCTGGTCTGGACGGCCATGACGCAGGCGCACAGCATCATGCGAGCGCACCTGCGCTACCACCCGAGGCCGCTGTCGGGCGCGGGGATCGACGAGTACTACATGCAGTACGCACAGTTCGCGATCCGCCTCGGTGCGGACATCGCGGTGCCGTCCAACCGCACCGAGATTGACGACTACTTCGCCGAGATGCGGCCGCTGCTGACCTTCGCGGAAGAGACCGCTGAGCTCGCGGACTACTTCCGGCGGCCCGTCGGCCCTGATCCGGTGGCCAAGGCATCGAGCCTGTTGATCACCCGCGCCGCGTTCGACACCATGCCGAGCTGGGCTCAGCGCCTATATGGCATCCGCGGGGCGAGTCGGATCTCAGCGATCCCGAAGCGGTTCGACACGATCGCCACCCGTCGCGCGGCGCGCGTGGTGCTCGGCGTACTCCGATGGGGCATCGAAGAGCCGGTGATCCAGATCGAGGCGCGGCAGCGGAGCGAAGCAGCAGCGCCAGTCAGCGCCGCCTCGGCCTGAGCTACTTGACGCTGTTTCCCTTGGCGTTCACGAGGTACCAGGCGCCACCGAACGAGTGGACGCTCTCGCCTGACGTCTGACCGGGCTTGTTGTCCGGCAGGAAGTAGTACAGCGGCCGCCCGTTGTACGTGACCTGATGAGCAGCCGTCTGACCGAGCTTGCCGGCGACGACCCCTGCGCCGGCCCTCGGCTTGCCGGAGGTCATCAACGGTGGCCAGAAGGATCGGCAGATCGAGTTGCAGTGGGAGATGTTCTTGCCATCGGCAGTGAGGTCGTAGAGCGACTTCCCGGACGGGCCAACGAGCACCTTGCCGTACGACGTCTTGGCAAGCTTCACGAGCGTCCCGCCCGCTGCAGCCGGCTGATCGGCGACGGCACTCGCAACTGAAGCTCCGGACAGGCTGATCAACCCAGTGGTGATCGCTGCCGCCATCGTGACCCGCAACCGGTTCACACCCAAGACCTCTTCCCGTAACCCCGCGCGGCAGGGACCGCTACTACCCTGACGGGCTGCGGGGGCTAACGGTTCATCGGCACGGAGGTTGGATTGATCGAAGCAAAGGGCCTGACCAAGCGGTACGGCGAGACGATCGCGGTCAACGACCTCAGCTTCACCGTCCAGCCCGGCGTGGTGACCGGCTTCCTCGGCCCGAACGGTGCCGGCAAGTCGACGACGATGCGCCTGATCCTCGGGCTCGACACCGCGACCTCCGGAAGCGTGACCGTCGACGGCACGGCGTATCCGTTGCATCACCGGCCGTTGACCGAGGTCGGCGCCTTGCTCGAGGCGCGCTCGCTGCACGGCGGGCGCAGCGCGTACAACCACCTGCTCTGCGTCGCGCAGACCAACGGCATACCCGCCAAGCGCGTGGACGAGGTCCTCGAGCTGGTCGGCCTCACCGAGGTCGCACGGCGGCGTTCCGGCAACTTCTCGCTGGGCATGGGACAACGCCTCGGAATCGCAACCGCTCTCCTCGGCGACCCGAAGGTGCTCCTGCTCGACGAGCCGGTCAATGGCCTCGACCCCGAGGGAATCCTCTGGGTACGCAACCTGCTCAAGCACTTCGCGAGCATCGGCAAGACGGTGTTCGTGTCATCCCATCTGATGAACGAGATGGCGCTGACCGCCGACCGGCTGATCGTCATCGGCCGCGGCGAGCTGATCGTCGACGCCCCGACCGAGGAGGTCATCCGCAAGTCGGCCGCCACGCATGTCCGGGCGAGATCCCCACGCGCCGCTGCGCTGGCCACCGCGCTGAAGAAGGCGGGCGCGACCGTCGAGAAAGATGCCGATGGCGCGCTTGCGGTTCACGGCTCGACGATGAGAGAGGTCGGAGACATCGCGGGCAAGCAGGGGATCGTCCTGCACGAGCTGTCGCTGCAGCAGGCAACCCTGGAGGCGGCCTTCATGGAGCTCACCGAGAAGGCCGTCGACTTCCACGCGACAACAGGTGCTGAGATGCCGAGCGTTCGCGGGGACGCGGATTGGACACAGCAGCCATGATCGATATCAAGCTGTTCCGCGACGTGCTCGTGTCCGAGTGGACGAAGCTGCGGACGGTGCGCTCGACGTACTGGTCAGTGCTGCTTTCGATCGTGCTGGGAGTCGGGCTCGGTGCCGCGATCTCAGCCGGCACCGCCGCGAGCTACTCCGACATGTCCCTGCACGACCGGCTGCAGTTCGACCCCGCCGCGATCAGCCTTGCGGGACTGTTCTTCTCGCAGCTCGCGCTTGGCGTCTTCGCGATCATGACGGTCAGCGCGGAGTACAGCACGGGCATGATCCGAACGACGCTCACGGCCGTGCCTCAGCGCGGCTACGTCCTCGCGGCGAAGGCCACGCTCGTCGCGGCGGTCTCGATGATCACGAGCATCGGCGTCGCGTTCGCGGCGTTCTCGATCGGGCAGTCGATCTTTGCCCGGCACCATCTCGGAGTGTCCCTGGGCGACCCAGGCGTGGCGCGTGCGGTGCTCGGTGGCGGCCTCTACATCGGCGCGCTCACCCTCCTCGCCCTCGGCCTCGCCACGATCATCCGGCACACCGCGGGCGCCATCACCGGCCTGGTTGCACTGGTCTTCATCATCCCGATCGTGACCCAGCTGCTGCCTGACTCGCTGCAACGGGACTTCTCGCGCTATCTGCCGGCGAACGCCGGCAGCGCGATCACCAACGTCGTTCAGACACCTGAGTCCCTCGGCCCGTGGACCGGATATGCCGTCTTCCTGGGCTGGACCGTGCTCGTGATCGGGATCGGTTACTACCTGCTGCGCACCCGCGACGTCT